>JANOZF010000044.1:0-20057 GCA_031429255.1 Rubrivivax sp. | reverse complement strand
ATCCACAAGGAACTCGAAGAGAGCGCCGCGATGAGCGGCGCCAGCTGGTTCACCACTTTCCGCCGCATCGTGCTGCCCTTGCTCAAGCCGGGCATGCTGGCGGGCTGGATCTACATCATGATCGTTTCGATCCGCGAGCTGTCGAGTTCGATCCTGCTCTACAGCCCGGGCACCGAAGTCATCTCCATCATCATCTGGGAGCTGTGGGAAAACGGCCAGTATGTCGAGCTGTCGGCCCTGGGCGTGATGTTCATCCTGATGCTCTTCGTGCTCGTCATGATCTCGCAGGCGCTGGGCAAGAAGTTTGGTATCAAGGAATAGGACGAGGAACCCGCCGTGCTGAAGATCGAAGCGCTTTACACCGAGTACAAGAACGAGCTGGGCCAGCCCGTGAAGGCCGCGCAGGACGTCAACATCGACGTGCCCGAAGGCCATTTCTTCACGCTGCTGGGCCCCAGCGGCTGCGGCAAGACCACCACGCTGCGCAGCATTGCCGGGCTCGAGCGGCCCAATGCCGGCGAGATTTCGGTCAGCGACGTCGTCGTTTTCAGCGCCAGGCGCAACATCTTCGTGCCACCGAACCAGCGCGGCTTCGGCATGGTGTTCCAGAGCTACGCCATCTGGCCACACATGGACGTCTTCACCAACACGGCCTTTCCGCTGCAGGTGGGCAAGAAGAAGCTCAGCCGCGACGAGATAGACGCCAAGGTGATGCGCGTGCTGAAAGCCGTGCAGCTGGACCACCTGCGCGACCGCGAGGCCACCAAGCTCAGCGGCGGCCAGCAGCAACGCCTGGCGCTGGCGCGCGCATTGGTGATGGAGCCGAAGCTGCTGCTGCTGGATGAACCCCTGTCCAACCTGGACGCCAAGCTGCGCGAGCTGATGCGCTTCGAGCTCAAGCGCCTGCAGCGCGAGCTCAAGATCACAACCGTCTACGTCACGCACGACCAGAGCGAGGCGCTGGCGCTGTCGCACCAGATCGCCGTGATGAGCGCCGGCCGCATCCAGCAGATCGGTTCACCGCGCGACATCTACGAGCGGCCGCAGAGCAAGTTCGTCGCCGACTTCGTCGGTACCACGAACTTCGTCGATGGCACGGTGCGCCATGCCATGGGCGAGCAGCAGCAGTACCTGATCGACACCGAACTCGGACCGCTGCAGTCCACCTCGGTCGAGACCGTGCGCCCGGGCCAGGCGGTGGTGCTGTCGATCCGCCCCGAGGACGTGCGCCTGTCCGACACCGCGCTCGAACCCGGCATGAACGTACTGGCCGGCGTGGTCGACCAGAAGGTCTTCCTCGGCGAGTCGCTGGACTGGGTGCTCAAGGCCGGCGGCCGCACGCTGCTGGCGCGCACCCACCCCACCATCTACACCCATATCGGTGAGCCCATCTGGGCCCGCATCGACCCGCTGAAGTGCGTGGCCATGCCGGCCGAGGCCGAGTTGAAGGCGGCCGCTTGAAGACGCCGGCGGGCAAGGCCCTGCCCTCCGCCCTTACGCACAAGGACAAGGACTTCGCGCGCGTCGTGCGCCCGAAGACGACGCCTGCCGCCGTGAAGCCGAAGGACCGGTGGGGCGGCGACGTCATCGTCGACCTGCTGCATCGCTATCAGCTGCCCTACGCGGCGCTGAACCCCGGCGCCAGCTACCGCGGCCTGCACGACAGCATCGTCAACTACGGCGGCAACTCGCCGGTGATGATGCTGTGCCAGCACGAAGAAACGGCCGTGCAGATCGCGCACGGCTACGGCAAGGCCAGCGGCAAGCCGATGGTCGCCATCCTGCACAACCTGGTCGGTCTGCTGCACGCGAACATGGCCGTGTACTACGCCTACATCGACCGCGCCCCGATCTTCATCATCGGCGCCACCGGTCCGATGGACGAGACCAAACGCCGTCCGCGCATCGACTGGATCCACAGCGCGCAGACGCAAGGTGCGGCCATCCGCGACTACACCAAATGGGACTACCAGCCGACCACGGTGGACGGGGTGCCCGAGGCCTTCGCGCGGGGCTATTCGGTGATGATGACCGAGCCTCGGGGCCCGGTGTACATGTGCTACGACGCCTGGCTGCAGGAGAAGAAGCTTGAGCACGATGTGCCGCTGCCGCCCAAGGGCTTCCAGCCCGTGCCCAGCCGCATCGCACCCGACCCCGACGCACTGCGCAAGGCCGCCGAGACCCTGGCCCAAGCCAAGCGCCCCGTCATCCTGACCGAGTACGCCGGCCGCGACCCACAGGGCTTCCATGACCTGGTGGCCCTGGCCGAGACGCTGGGCGCGCCGGTCTACGACCTCAACATGCGCTTGAGCTTCCCCGGCCAGCACCCCTTGAATCTGAGCATGGACAGCTCGGTCTTCAGCGATGCCGACGTGGTGCTGCTGGTGGACGTGCGCGACTGGGAAAAGCCCACCACCACGCTCACCAGCACCACGCGCGAACTGGTCAGCCGCACACCCAAGAACTGCCAGTGGATCGACATCGGCTTCGGTGACCTGAACATCAGCGCCTGGGCCATGGACTACCAGCGGCTGCTGTACGCCAACCAACGCATCGTGGCCGACACCCTGCTGGCCGTGCCGGCGCTGACGGCGCTGCTCAAGAAGCTGGCGAAGAAGGACGAGGCGTTTGCCGGCCGCGTGCCCAGGCGCACCGCCAGCATCGCCAAGAAGCACAAGGCCTTGCGCGCAGGCTGGGCCCAGGAAGCGCTGCTGGACCGCGACGACAGCCCCATCACCCTGCCCCGCCTGGCCAGCGAGGTCTGGGACCAGATCAAGGACGAGGACTGGGTGCTCACGGCCGGCACGCTGCAGGACTGGACGCGCAAGCTCTGGAACTTCGACAAGCCTTACCGCCACGCCGGCAAGTCCCTGGGAACGGCCACACAGTTCGGCATCAGCCTGGGCGTGGCGCTGGCGCACCGCGACCACGGTCGGCTGGTGGTGAACATGCAGCCCGACGGCGACCTGATGTTCGACGCCGGCGCGCTGTGGGTGGCGGCCAAGCACCAGATCCCGATGCTGGTCGTCATGTACAACAACCGCGCCTACTTCAACGACTGGGAGCACCAGATCCGCATGGCCCGGCAGCGCGGCACGCCGGTGGACCGCGCCTACATCGGCATGGACCTGGACGACCCGGCGCCCGACTTCGCGTCGATGGCGCGTTCGATGGGCTGGCATGCCGAGGGCCCCATCGACCAGCCCGGCGATGTGGCCGCGGCGCTCAAGCGCGCCATCGCCCGCGTCAAGGCAGGGCAGCCGGCGCTGCTCGACACCATCACCCAGAAGCGTTGACCGCGATGACGACCGCAAACGGAACCATAAACAAACCCGCAAGCGTGGGCGTGATCGGCGCCGGCCGCATGGGCACACCCATCATCGGCCACCTGGTGAAGAAGGGCCACGCCACGGTCGCCAGCGACCTGAGCCCGGCGCGCGAGGCCGCGGTGACGGCGCTCGGCGCCGGCTGGACCACAGACAACGCAGCCCTGGCGGCGCGCAGCGACGTCATCCTGGTGTGCGTCGGCTTCGACGCCGAGGTGCGCGCGCTGCTGGCACCCGACGGCCCGCTGCAGCAAGCGCGGCCGGGCAGCATCGTGGCCATCCTCAGCACCATCCGGCCCGAGACGGTGCAGGAGCTGGCCGCCGCCCGGCCCGATGTGCACGTCGTCGACAGCACCGTGTGCCGCGGTGGTGCGGCGGCCGACAACGGCACG
Organism: Rubrivivax sp.; assembly: GCA_031429255.1. Taxonomy (GTDB): domain Bacteria; phylum Pseudomonadota; class Gammaproteobacteria; order Burkholderiales; family Burkholderiaceae_C; genus Rubrivivax. The sequence goes on along the minus strand of JANOZF010000044.1, from coordinate 16,339 downwards.
CTGCTCAGCTTCGTCGGCGGCGACCCGGCTGTGGTGGCGCGGCTGACACCCGTGCTGTACGCCTATTCGGCGGATGTCGTGCACACCGGCGGCGTGGGCACGGCGCAGGTGGCGAAGGCTGCTAACAACAGCATCCTCTGGGCCTGCCTTATCGCCAACCACGAAGCCCTGGCCCTGGCCGCGCACTACGGCATGGACATCGACGTGCTGCGCAGCGCCTTGATGATGAGCAGTGCCGAGAACCACGCGCTCGAGGTGTGGGGAAAACAAACCATGGCCTGGGCAGAAGACGACATGGTCATCGTGCAGGACATGGCCGCCCGCGCGGGCTTGTCCTTGCCGCAGTCGGGCCTCAACCGCGAGCTCTGCCGCGCCCTCAAACCCAAACGCTACCAACTGGAAAAATATGGACGCTGACACCAAGAAGCCGGACGAGGTTTCCGCACCCGGGCACACCGTGCCCAACGAGTCCCACTACCACTCGAAGAAGGACCGCGTCTTCGTGCGCGGCATCCAGGGCAAGTACAACCTGAAGACCGAGCTCGACCGCCTGCGCGCCATGCCGCGTGTGCGCAAAGGCACTGAGATCAAGTTCAACGACGGCCCGCAGGCCTTCAGCCGCCATTACGTCGAACCTAAGGACGGCATCACGCAGACCTTCCACCTGCACCTGGAAGAGTACGGCCCCGGCGGGCGCAGCCAGAAGCACGGCCACGTCAACGAGGCGGCCTTCTACATCCTCGACGGCGACGGCTACGAGGTGCACGACGGCATCCGCTACGACTGGACGGCCGGCGACATCGCCATCGTGCACAACAACTGCGTGCACCAGCACTTCAACGCCAGCGACACCAAGCCGGCTCGCGCGCTCGTCATCAAGACCAAACCGATGTACATGTTCATGAACATGCTGTTCCAGCACCAGGTCGAGCCGCGGCCCAGCGAGCCCGCTCCCGGCGGCGAAGGCTTCAAGTGCCGCGAAGGCGAAGTCAACTTCAATCACCCCGACGAGGAGAACTGACATGGCTTGGAGTGAATCGAAGGCCTGGCTGCAAGGCACCACGAACCAGGATCTGTACCAGCAGTTGCTCGACGACGCTGCGGCGATGCCGGCGCGCAACGCCAAGCGCAAGAAAGTTGTCAAGCCTGCGGACATGCCCTGGGAGATGGCGCGCCAGGGCCTGCTCAAGCACCTGCTCAACCAAGGCATGAACACGCGCATGGAAACGGTGGACGCCTACATGCAGATCATTCCGCCGGGCAGCCGCAGTGGCAAGCACCGCCACCTGGCCGAGGAATGCCTGTACGTGGTGGAAGGCCAGGGCTACGACCTGCACCAGGACTGCGACGTCGAGATCACCGACACCTACCACTGGACGCCGCAGCCCGAGATCAAGCGCTTCGAATGGCAGGCCGGTGATGTGATCTACATCCCGCCGAACACCATCCACCAGCATTTCAATGCCAGCCCGGACAAGCCGGTGCGCCTGATCAGCGCCATCAACCGCATCTTCAAGGCCAGCGGGCTGAACGACCTGGAACAGCTGGAGAACGCCCCTGAATTCGAACCCGGCACCACGTTGACGGCCGAGCGTGTGGCGCAGTACCTCAAGACCCGCCTCGTCACGGCCTGAACCCCGGGGCGCTTCGGCGCCTGTGCACCCCCGAAAGAACCATGAACGCACCCACCAAGAACGCGCTGGTCAGCGACACCATCGCGAAGAAGTTCGAGACCGAGAAAGCCACGCCGTATACACGTTGGGTCGAACAGGAGGGGCTGGACATATCGCCGTCGATCTACGTGGAGAACCTGCACACCGTCGAGCTCAAGCCCTGGGCGCGCCGCGGTGGCAAGGGTCTTTATCTGAACCACGACGCCAGCCGCACGAGCAACGACTGCTACGTGTGCGAGATCGCGCCCGGGGGGCAACTCGCACCCCAGCGCCAGTTGTTCGAGGAGATGATCTACGTGCTGGACGGGCGTGGCAGCACCACCGTCAGCAACGAGGCAGGCGCCAGGCTCAGTTTCGAGTGGAAGGCCGGCGCCATCTTCGCGATACCGTTGAACACCGTGCACCAGCACTTCAATGGCAGTGGCAGCGTGCCGGCGCGCTTCGTGGCTGTGACCAACGGCCCGCCGCTGATCAACGCCTTCGGCGACACCGACTTCGTGTTCAACACGGCACACGACTTCAAGAACCGCTTCGCCGGCGAAAGCAACTACTTCGCCAACGGCGGCGAGCAGAAGGGCCTGCTGCTGGACACCAACTTCGTCGCCGATGCCATCAACCTGCCGCTGATCAGCGCCAAGGAACGCGGCGCGGGCGGCGGGCACATCCGCTTCAGCATGGCCAAGGGCTCGATGAACAGCCACATCAGCCAGTTCCCCACCGCCACCTACAAGAAGGCCCATGCCCACGGGCCGGGGGCGCACGTGATCATCATGAGCGGCTCGGGCTACAGCCTGATGGGGCCTGACGAAGGCTCGCTGAACCGTTACGAGTGGCGTGAAGGCACGATGATCGTGCCGCCCAACATGTGGTTCCACCAGCACTTCAACACCGGCACCACGCCGGCGCGTTACCTGGCTTTCAAGGCGGAAGGCGTTTCGATCCGCAATGCCCAGGGGGTCCCCAAGGCCTGGATCAGCCGCCGTGTGGGCGGCGACCAGATCGATTACGCCGACGAGTTGCCTTTCATTCGTCAGACCTTTGCCGAGGCCTTGTCCAAGGTCGGTCTGCAACCGCGCATGGACGAGGTCTACCAGTCTGAACTGGCCGATCTGCCGCCCAAACTGTCGCAGAAACAATGATCTCGGGCGGCCCCGGATTGACACGTACCGTGGCTGCGGTCAATGTTCGGTCTACGTTCCTCTGTCGCGACCTTTGTTCCTTCATGGCGAACGGCAGATCAACGATCGGCTGCCACCAGAAATGCCATTTACAAGCAGCGCTTCCCTGAACAACACCTCACTGGAGACGAGACCCCATGAAAAAGCTTCCCCTGGTTCTGGCACTCAGCGCCGCATCCGTCTGCACCTTCGCCAGCGCACAAAGCAATGTCTCGGTGTATGGGCGCCTTTATCCGTATCTCAACTCCGAAAAGGCATCTGGCGCCACGGCCGCAGGCACGCCCGTGGCCACGCTGGCAGCCACGCCCACGACACCCAGCGCCATCGCCGGTGGCATCAAGGGCATGGCATCCGGCAACTCCAACATCGGCTTGCGAGGCAAGGAGGATCTGGGCGGCGGCCTGTCGGCCGAGTTCCAGATTGAAGGCGTGGTGGTCGTGGACGACGGCGGCGCTGGAGGCTTCAGCTGGAACCGCAACACCTTTGTCGGCCTGAACGGCGGTTTTGGCAGCGTCAAGCTCGGGCTCATGGACACCGTGTTCAAGGAGTACGGCGACACCATCGGCGTGCTGGGCACCAGCAGCGGCACGCCCATGTCTTCCAGCAACATCCTGCGCAAGGTGAGTTTTGGCACCAACAACGCCGCGCGGTTCCACGAGCGCCGGGCCAATTCCATCCGCTATGACTCGCCTGAAATTGGTGGCATCGGCGCCGCGCTGCAGGTGGCGACGCAGGAAAATCCGAACCCGGCCTTGGGCATCGGCGCCGCCAAGACCTACTCGCTGGGCGTGAAGTACGACCAGGGTCCGATCTATCTGGCCCTGGCGCATGAGATCCACGACAACTGGTTCGGCGGCTCCGTCAACGCGCCCTCGGCCATGCGCAACAACGCGCAGGCGGGCATCACTTCGAAGGACAAGGCGACGCAGTTCACGGTCGAATGGCGCATCAACAAGGACCACAAGGTGGAGTTCGACGCCATCAAGAAGGACTACAAGGAAAACGCCAACGTCGCTGGCCGCTTCGCGTCGTACAGCAACATGGCCTATCTGGTGGCGTATGAAGGCCGCTTCGGTGACTGGCGTGCCGCCTTGCAGTACGTCAGGTCCGAGGCCGGCAAATGCAGCCGGGTCAGTGCCGCCTGCGTCACGGACGGCCTCGAGGGCAGCAAGTTCCTCGTCGGTGGCGCCTATTACCTCAGTCGTCGCACCTACCTCTTCGCCGTCTACGACCAGATGACGAACGGCAAGTCGGGTCGCTTCGCTGCCAACGACTTTGGTGCCGTCAACCCGGGCGAAGACACCAAACACCTCATCGCTGGCGTGACGCACCGGTTCTGATGGCTTTGGGGCGCATGCCTGCCGGCCTGCGCCAACCTGGTTTTGTGCGGCGCTTCTTTCAGCCACGCTTCGCACAGGAGAGATGTGATGTCCTGTTTGCCCTCTGCCTTGCGACGCCGTCAGCTACTGACCAGCGGCGCCGCAACAATTGCTGCGGTGGCGGCGCCAGCGGTGTTTGCCCAGGACCCGTCTGCGCGCGCGCGCGAGGTCTACCTCTACAAGGGCGCTGACCGCGAAGCCCGACTGCTCGAGGGTGCCAAGAAAGAAGGCACGGTGAGCCTGTACACATCGCTCAACACCAAGGACTCGGGGCCCATCACAGAGGCGTTTGAGAAGAAGACCGGGGTGAAGACGCTGCTCTGGCGCGCCAGCTCCGAAAAGGTGCTGCAGCGTGCGGTAACCGAGGCGCGTGCGGGGCGCTTCGCCTGTGACGTGCTTGAGACCAACGGCCCGGAGATGGAAGCGCTTTACCGCGAGAAACTGCTCAGCGAGTTCTACAGCCCGCACTTCAAGGACCTGCCGCCTGCGGCGTTCCCCAAGCACCGGCACTACGTGGCCGACCGCTTCAATTTCTTCACCATCGGCTACAACACCAACCTCGTCAAGCCCGAGGAAGTCCCGGGCAGCTATGCCGACCTGCTGCACCCGCGCTTTGTCGGCAAGATCGGTCTGGAGTCCGGCGACACCGACTGGTTCGCGGCCATCGTCAAGCACATGGGCGAGGAAAAAGGCCTGGCCTTCTTCCGCAAGCTCGCCGAGATGAAGCCACAGATGCGCACCGGCCACACACTGATGGCCGAACTCGTGTCCTCGGGCGAGATTCCGCTCACCGCCACCATCTACAACCACAACATGGAACGCCTGGCGGTCAAGGGCGCACCGGTGAAGTGGAAGGCCCTGGCGCCCACCTTTGGCCGGCCCAACGCCATCGGCGTGGTGCCGCGCGCAACACACCCCCACGCGGCGCTGCTGTTCGCCGACTTCATGCTGTCGCCGCAAGGCCAGCAGTTGCTGAAGGAACGCAACCGCGTGCCCGCCAGCCTGGCGGTGGACACGCAACTCAACAAGTTCCCGTTCGAAATGATCGACCCGATCATCAGTCTCGATGAAGCAGACAAGTGGGACAAGCTGTGGTCTGGTCTCTTTCTGAAGGGCCAGAAAGTCCAAAAGGAAACCGAGTAAATGTCATCACCATGATCAGCAAAAGGCAATTCACCCAATGGATGGGCAGCGCATCCGCGGCAATGGCGCTGCCACGCGTGGCGTCAGCCCAGGCAAGCGCCACGCCACCTGCGCGCGGCAGCGTCGCCGAACTTGCTGGCTACACCGGCGCCGACCGCCAGCAGCGCCTGGTGGACGGCGCGAAGAAAGAAGGCACGCTGGCGCTCTACACCTCGGCGCAGAGCGACGACATGGGCGCGCTGGTGGCGGGCTTCGAGAAGAAGTACGGCTTGAAGACCACCACCTGGCGCGCCGGCTCCGAGAAGGTGCTGCAACGCGCCGTGACCGAAGCGCGAGGCAACCGCCACACAGTGGACCTCCTCGAGACCAATGGCCCCGAGATGGAGTCCATGAGCCGCGAGAAGGTGCTCCAGGCCGTGAAGTCGCCCAACCTGGCACACCTCATCCCGCAGGCGCTGCGCCCCCACGGTGAATGGGTGGGCACGCGACTGAATGTCTTCGTTCAGGCCTACAACACCAACCTGGTGAAGAAGGAGGAAGTGCCCAAGACCTGGGACGACCTGCTGCACCCGCGCTGGAAAGGCCGGCTGGGCATCGAGGCCGAGGATCAGGACTGGCTCTCTGGCGTGGTGGTCGAAATCGGCGAAGCCAAGGGCATCAAGCTGTTCAAGGACATCGTGGCCGCCAACGGCATGTCGGTGCGCAAGGGACACACCCTGCTGACCCAGCTGGTGGTGTCGGGAGAGATTCCCTTTGCGCTGACGGTCTATAGCTACAAGGCCGAGCAGTTCAAGGACAAAGGCGCGCCGATCCAGTGGTTGTCCATCGGCACGCCCATCGCGCGCGCCAACGGCGTGGGCGTCTCGCGCAATGCGCCCAACCCGCACGCGGCGATTCTCTTTTACGACTACGAGATCAGCGACGAAGGTCAGAGGATCCTGTCCGAACGGGACTTCGTGCCCACCAGCACCAGGGTCGAGAGCCCCTTCGGCAAGCAACCGCTTCGATTCGTCGATTCGCGCCTGATGCTCGACGAGTACGACAAGTGGAACAAGCTGTATGCAGACGTCTTTTCGCCCAAGGCGCGCTGAAGCGCACGCTGGCGAACACCCCGCGATGAGCGCTCTGCGTCGCGCCGTGCTTGCGGCTGCCCTGCTGGGCTGCGCAGCCGCCATGGCGCAGTCGCCCTTTGCCACCTACGAGGGCGGCGACCGGATGGAACGTCTGGTTGCGGCAGCGAAGAAGGAAGGCACGCTGACGCTCTACACCACCATCGCCGAGAAGGACCTGCCCACGCTCATCAAGCCCTTCGAGACGCGCTACGGCATCAAGGTCAACGTCTGGCGTGCCGGCACCGACAAAGTGCTTCAGCGCACGCTGGCCGAAGCTGCGGCCAACCGCAACGAGGTCGACGCCGTTCACTTCGGCTCGCCGGAGATGGAGGCCCTGTCGCGCGAAAAAGTACTGCAGCCGGTCAACTCGCCGACCTATCGCAACCTGCAGCCGGGATCGGTGCCGGCGCACAAGGAATGGGCGGCCACGCTGCTGTCGGTGTGGGTGCAGGCCTACAACACCAACCTGGTCAAGAAGGAAGACCTGCCCAAGACCTACCAGGACCTGCTCGACCCGAAGTGGAAAGGCAAGCTGGGCATCGAAGCCAAGAACCAGGACTGGTTCCAGTCGGTGGTCGAGATCACCGGCGGCGGCGACAAGGGCATGAAGTTCTTCAACGACCTGGTGGCCCGCAACGGCATCTCGCCACGCACCGGCCACACCCTGCTCACCAACATGGTGGTGTCGGGTGAAGTTCCGATGGCGTTGACGGTCTACAACTACATGCCCGAGCAGGCCAAGAAGAAGGGGGCGCCCATCGAGTGGTTTGCGCTCGAACCCGCGGTCGCGCGTTCCAACGCCATCGGCGTGGCGCGCAAGGCGCGCAACCCGGCCGCGGCCGTGCTCTTCCATGAATACATGCTGACGGAGGCACAGGCCTTGATGGTAGGCATCGATTACGTGCCCACCAACACCAGCGTGGCCTCGCCGCTGAAGGGTGTGCGAATCATGATCACCGACCCCATTCGCTCACTGGACGAAGCCGAGAAGTGGAGCAAGCTGTTCGAGGACACCGTTCTTCGCAAGGCGGGAAGGTAGGCGCAGCGTGAACAGCACTCTCACCGCCGGCAGCGCGTCCGAGCCTGCAGGCGGCTCGTTCCGCGAAGTCTGGCTCATCACGCTGGGCCACTCGCTCACGCACTGGTACCCGGCCACCTTCTATTTGCTGTTGCCCATCATCGGCAACGAGCTCGGCCTGTCGTTCAGCCAGATCGGGTTGATCATGACTTGCCAGTACATCGCCGGCGCAGTGGCCAACGTGCCCGGCGGCGTGCTCGTGGACACGGTCGGTCGCAAGGGCCTGCTGATGGGGGTAAGCCTGTTCTGGGTGGGCTTCCCTTACCTGCTGATGAGCTTCAGCCACAGCTACCTGATGCTGCTGGGCTGCGTGGCGCTGGTCGGCGTGGGCAACAGCCTGTGGCACCCCACGGCCATACCGACCCTGGCGCGACGTTTTCCCAATCGCAAGGGTTTCGTGCTCAGCCTGCACGGCATGGGCGGCAACGCCGGCGATGCCCTGGCGCCACTGGTGGTGGGCGCCTTGCTGGCGGTGATGACCTGGCGCGAAGTCGTGGTGCTCAATGTCGTTCCCGGGCTTGTGATGTCGCTGCTGATCCTGGTCTTCCTCGGGACCTTGCAGCTGGGCGGAAGGCGCCCGGCGCCGCCCGGCAGTGCGGAACAGGACAAGCCAGCCGGCGACGTCGAGGGGCAGTCCCTGGCCAGCTACCTGTCGGGACTGCGCCAGTTGATGCGCAATCGCAGCCTCTTGCTGCTGTCCACCAGTGGTGCCTTCCGTTCGATGACACAGAACGCGCTGCTGACCTTTCTGCCGCTGTTTCTGGCGCGCGAAATGGGTTGGGGTATGGCCTCCGTCGGTGCAGGCATGTTCGCGCTGCAGGTTGCGGGGCTTGCGGCATCGCCCGTGGCCGGGCACCTGTCGGACAGACTCGGTCGGCGCAGCGTGCTGATGGCCAGCATGGCGATGACGGCCGTGGTGCTGGTCTTCATGGCGCTGGCCGGCAAGTCACCGGCCTTTGTCTTCTTCATCGCCGTGCTGGGCTTCTTTCTCTACGCCATACGCCCCGTCATCCAGGCTTGGACACTCGAAGCCACCCCGAAGAACATGGGCGGCAGCAGCATCGGCATCCTTTTCGGCGCGCAGTCATTGGGCGCCGCGGTGGCGCCACTGGCCGGGGGGCTGATCGCCGATCGCTGGGGTCTGTCGGCCACCTTCTACTTCCTGGCCCTGACCATCGTATGCGCCAACCTGTTCATATTGGCCATGCCCAAGGACGACCCTGGCAACCTGAAGACCTGATCGTTCTCTTAGCAAGAACAGGGTTCCACATGCAAGAATTGTTGGGTACGATGAACGCCATGCAGACGCCTCCATCCGCCCCCGTAGAAAAGGTCAGCAAGGTCGGTCGCCTGTCCTCGGTTACTTCGGCGCTGCTGGTGCTGAAGGCCTTCTCGGCCGAAGAGGCCGAGATCGGCATCAGCAGCCTGGCCAAGCGCCTTGGGTTGGCCAAGAGCACGACACACCGGCTGGCCGTGACGCTGGCGGCCGAGGGCTTTCTCGAGCAAAACCCCGACACCGGCCGCTACCGCCTGGGCCTGAGCCTTTTCACGCTGGGCGCGCTGGCGCGGCGTCGCATGGACGTCTCCAACGTTTCGCGGCCGTTGCTGGGGGTGCTGCGCGACAAGTTCCAGGAAGCCTCGACGCTGGCCATCCTGTCCGGACGTTCCATCATGTTTCTGCACAACCTGGAGAGTGGCCAGGCCATCGGCATCCGCGCCCACATCGGTGACCTCAAGCCGGCCTTCTGCACCGCCGAGGGTCGCGTCTTGCTGGCCTTCAGCCCGCCTGCCGTGGTGGCCGACGTTCTGGATGGTGAACTGCTGCCACGCACGGCGAATACGGAAACCAACCCGGCAGCGCTTCGCCGCCTGCTTGACGATGTCCGGTCCACGGGCTATGCCATCGATGACGAGGAAAGCGAAGACAGCATGCGCTGCCTGGCCGCACCCGTGCGCGACATCTCGGGCAAGGTCGTCGCTGCCGTGGGCATTGCCGGCCCCACCGTGCGCCTGACCAAGAAGGCCTTGCGTGCCATGGCGCCCGAAGTGGTAGCCATCGGCGACGCCGTTTCGGTTCGCATGGGCTGGCGCGCTTGATGACTGCACCACAGCATCAGGTACGGCTGGCGGGCAGCGATATCGCTTACGCCTGCGCTGCCGACGACACCCTGCTGCGTGCCGCGCAACGGGCAGGTCTGGGCTTCCCTTACGAGTGCAACGTCGGCTCGTGCGGCAACTGCAAATTTGAACTGATCGAAGGCGAAGTTGCCACCGCCTGGGCCGAAGCGCCGGGTTGGACCGACAAGGACCGCCAGCGCAAGCGCCACCTGGGTTGCCAATCGCGTCCGCTCGGGGACTGCGTCATCAAGCTGCGGCCGGCCGAGCGCTACCAGCCGCCGCACCGCCCGCAGCGTGTACAGGCATCGTTGGCGTCACGGCGCGACATCACGCACGACATGGCGGAATTCCACTTCACGCTGGACACCGCGCTGCCTTTCGAGCCGGGCCAATATGCCCTGGTGACGCTGCCCGGCGTCACCGGCCCGCGCGCCTATTCGATGAGCAACACCGATTCCGGCGACTGGCATTTCCAGGTGCGACAGGTGCCGGGCGGCGCGGGCAGCACCGCTTTGTTCGCGCTGCAGCCTGGCGCGGGTGTGCTCATCGATGGTCCCTATGGCATGGCCTGGTTGCGCCGCGAAGCGCCACGCGACCTGCTGTGTCTGGCCGGCGGCTCGGGGCTGGCACCGATGATCAGCATCGCACGCGGCGCCATGGTCGAGCCCCGCCTGGCCGGCCGACAACTGCACTTCCTCTACGGTGGTCGCACGCCAGCCGATCTGTGCGGTCAGGACATGCTGGCGGTGTTGCCGGGCTACGGCGAACGCCTGCACTGGCGCGGATTCGTCAGCACGCCACCGCCCGCCGGCAGCGCCCACGAGACGGCCTTCCTGCACGAAGCCGCCCTGCGCCTGCATGGCCCGCAGCTCAAGGACCTGGAAATCTATTTCGCCGGCCCGCCGGTCATGGCCACCGCGGTGCAGCGAATGCTGTTGGACGCCGGTGTGCCCACCGATCAAATGCACTTCGACCAGTTCTATTGACATGAGCGGCTCCCACTCGCTGAAGGACCACCAGTGGGGCGTGCATGACGCCGGCCACGAGCATGGCGACGACAGCGACCACGACCACGACGATTTCAGCGACGAGGGCCCGAGCGGCGCCGACCAGGCGCTGTGGATGCAGGACAACGTGATCCTGCACAGCGTGGGCATCGACATCGGCTCCAGCAGCACGCAGGTGGTGTTCAGCAAGATCCATCTGCAGCGTGTGGCCGACCAGTTGAGCACGCGCTACGTCGTCGTGCTGCGCGAGCCGCTGGCGCAGCCACCTCTGGCGTTGACGCCCTACCAGAGCGAAACCTTGATCGACGCCCGCGCGCTGGGCGCGCTCATCGAGGCGGCCTACGCCGAGGCCGGGCTGCACCCGGACCAGATCGATGCCGGCGCTGTCATCCTCACTGGAGAGGCACTGCGGCGCGAGAATGGCCAGGCCATTGCCGCACTGCTCGCCGAGCAAGGCGGCGAGTTCGTCTGCGCCGCCGCAGGCCACCACATGGAAAGCAGGCTCGCGGTGTACGGCTCGGGCGCAGCCCGACGGTCCTTTGATGGCCAGTGCCGCATCCTGAACGTCGACATCGGTGGCGGCACCACCAAGCTGGGCCTGGTCGAGAACGGCGAACTGCGCGCCTCGGCAGCCGTGCACACCGGTGGCCGGCTGATCGTCGTCGACGAGCGTGACCGCGTCACGCGCCTGGACCCACAGGGCCGCGCCCATGCACGCCGTGCCGGCTTCGACTGGCAACTGGGCAGCGTCGCAACACGGGCTCAGTTGCGGCAGGTGGCTGCGGCCATGGCCGCCGCCCTGGTGCGTGTGCTGACCGGCCGCGCCACGCCGCAAGACTGCGCAGAGCTCATGCTCACCGACCCCATCGCCGACTTCGGCGACATCTCCGGCGTGATGTTCAGCGGCGGCGTCGGCGAGTACGTCTACGGCCGCGAGCCGCGCGACTTCGGCGACCTCGGCAAGCTCTTCGGCGAAGCCCTGCGCCAACGCCTGGACGCCCACGCGCTGCCATGGCCGCTGCTGCCGGCTGGCGAATGCATACGTGCCACCGTGCTGGGCGCCAGCGAGTACAGCGTGCAGCTCAGCGGCAACACCACCTTCGTCAGCGAGCCGCGACTGCTCTTGCCACGCAAGAACCTGCAGGTCGTGCCGCTGCCGCAGGTGTTCGGCGAAGCACCGGTGGACGCCCAGGCCGTCGCCGCTGCTCTGTGCCGGGCCTTTACGGCACATGATCTGGTGGAAGGCGAGCAGGATGTGGCCGTTTCGCTGCGCTGGAGCGGTCCGCCGGCCTACGCACGGCTGTCAGCGCTGAAGGACGGCCTGCTCGCGGGCCTGGCGCGCAGCGTCGCACAGGGTCGGCCCTTGTATGTCGTGGTCGACAGCGACATCGCGCTGACCTTGGGCTACCTGATGAAAGAGGACCCCCGCCTGGCCGAGTTGCGCATGGGCGATGACAGCGCGCCCCCTCGCAGCGAGGTGCTCGTGATCGACGGCATCACGCTGTGGGGCTTTGACTTCATCGACCTCGGCCGCATCCGGCTGCCCTCCAACACCGTGCCGGTGACCATCAAGTCGCTCGTCTTCAGCGAAGACCCGCGCTCACATGGCAAGAGCACGCCGCACCTTGCCGCACCCACACCCGCCCATGACCCAGCCCAAGCCGTGTGACATGCACCGCAGCCTGTCGCGTCCCATGCTGCGGCAACTGGTGTGGGGCGCCCTCGTGGGCAGCTACCTGCCGCAGGCATCGGCCGCAGCGGGCCAGGACGGCACATGAATCCCGACTTCATTCAAGCGGGTTTCCTCGCCACCTGTGGCTTGGCCGGTCTGCTGGGCTTCAGACACGGCTTCGACGCCGACCACATCGCGGTCGTCGACGGCATGACCCGCGCGCGCCAACTGCACCGCAGCTACTGGTCGTCGCGACTGGTGGGCCTGCAGTTCGCGGCCGGCCACAGCGCGACAATCATGCTGGCGGCGCTGCTGCTGTTCGGCCAGGGCGCGGCACTGCCGAACTGGCTGGACGGACTGGGCATCGTCATCTCGATCGCCCTGCTCCTGGTCATCACCGGATCGAACCTCGCACACGCGCTGAGTCCGGCACAGAACGGTGTCCGGCCGCTGGGTCCGGTGGCCGCGCTGCTGTTCCGCATCACCGGGCGAGAACTGCACCCGGCACTGGTGGGCGTGGCCTTTGCGCTGTCGCTGGACTCACTGGCACAGGCTGCCTTCTTCGCTGCGCACGGCGGCAGCGGTGGCGACACCGGCGGCATCGGCGCTGTGGCCTTGTTGGCGGCGGCATTCGGGGCCGGCATGACGCTGGCCGATGCCAGCAACGGTCTGTTGCTGGCGTGGTTTGCACAGCGCAGCGATCAATTGGCGCACCAGGCCAGCCGTTTCTCCAGCGCCTTCATTGCGCTGGTGGCGCTGGCCACCGTGGCCACGATCTTGTTGCGCCAGACGCAGGCTGGTTTTGCACAAGCATGGGAGCATGCTGGTGTCTGGACCGGCGTCGGCCTGGTGCTGCTGACCAGTGCCGTCTACGCGCTGCGCCTGGTGCTGCAGCGCGCGCGCGGCGCCGCCGCCGCGCCCTGAACGGCAGCCGGGTGACATGACCGAGGTCCTGGCCAGCGGCGAGACATTGAAACCCCGATCGCCGGGCGAATTGTTCCGCACCTACAGCGGCATTTCGCTGCAGGCCTTCGGCGGCTCGCTCGCCTTTGTCGAACGCGCGCTGGTGCAGCAAAAGCGCTGGTTCACGCCCAGCGAATTCCTGGGCCTGTACGCCATCAGCCAGGTGCTGCCAGGGCCCACTGGCGTGTCCTTGTGCGTGCTGGTCGGTGACCGCTTCTTCGGCCTGCGAGGCGCCGCCGCGGCACTCGCCGGCTTTCTGCTGCCACCCAGCGCTGTTGTCCTGGCGCTGGCGGCCCTGTTGCAGCACTTCCAGCACCTGCCTGCCGTACAGCACGCGCTGCACGGCATGGGCGCGGCGGCGGCGGCACTGATCATCCACACCGCCGCCCGCATGTCGCGCACGCTGCGCGGACAGCCAATCGGCATCGTGGTGGCATTTGCCACGTTCGGTGCCGTCGCGCTGGTCGGGGTCTCGGTGCCCACCGTCATGCTCACGCTGGGCGTGTTTTCGGTGCTGCTGGCCTGGCACCGGCTCGGAGCGCCGCGCGCATGAAGGCGCTGTCGCCGACTGAACTGCTGGCGCTGTTCGCTCACTTCCTGTCGCTTTCACTCTTTGCGACGGGCGGCGCCATGGCGTTGGCCTCGGACATGCACCGCTACGTCGTCGACGAACATCGCTACATCAACCACGACCAGTTTGTCGGCAGCATCGCGCTGGGCCTGGCCGCGCCCGGCCCAAACCTGATGTGGGTGGTGGTGATGGGCTGGTTCATCTCGGGCCTGCCTGGAGCGCTGGCCACCACGCTGGGGCTGGCGCTGCCGGCGCTGGTGTTTCCGGTGCTGGTCTCGCGAGCGGGTCGTCTGCCGCATTTCCGGCGCGGACTCAAGGCCGTGCAGAGCGGACTGGGGCCGGTGGCGCTGGGCCTGACAGCCGCAACTTGCTATCTTCTGGTGCGCCAGGCGCCCGGCGTGTGGAAAGGCGCCACGTTGATCGCCGTGTGCCTGCTGCTGCTGATGACGGTGCCGCGTCTGCCACCCCTGTTGCTGATCGTGGCCGGTGGTACCGCTGGCGTCTTCATCCCCTGGTAAGACACAAGCCCAAGGAGACAACGATGTCGACCGACTGGAACCGCGCCCACTGGCACTGTAGCCTGGTTGCCCTGCTGCTGGGCCCTGTCACGGCGCTGGCCCAAGGCAGCGGCGACGACGTGGCGCGCGGCCGCGCCCTGTACATGGCCAACGGCTGCTACACCTGCCATGGCACGGCGGGCCAGGGCGGCGAACGCAGCGGCGCGCCGAAGCTGGCGCCCGACCCCTACCCCTACGAGGCGTTCCGCGCCTTGGTGCGCACGCCGCGCGAGTCCATGCCGCGCCTGGACGTGAAGTACGTCAGCGACGAGCAACTGCGGCTCATCCACCGCTATCTGGGGTCGATCCCGGCGGGGCCGGCGGCCAAGGACATCCCGGCACTGCAGCGTTGAATTGCTCCAAGGTGCCACGTGGCCGCCGCGTGGCGGCCACGAAGGGCACCCGTCACCGCGGCTGGCACACCACGTCCAGCAGCGCCGGGCGGCCGCTATTGACGACGGCCAATGCGCGCACCAGCGCAGGTCGCAGCAGCTGGGGGTCGGAGATCGGCCCTTCGGCCCAGACACCGTGCGCCTGTGCCAGCTTGGCATAGTCGATGGCCGGGTTGTCGATCTCGTTGCCGATCAAGGCCGTGTCGGGGCGGCGGCGGTGCAGCGCGGCCATGCGCTGCAGGTGCATCACCTCCTGGTGGTAGCCACGGTTGTTGTGCATCACCATCAAGAGCGGAATCTTGTGGTGTGCCGCCGTCCACAGCACGCCAGGCGCGTACATCAGGTCGCCGTCGGGCTGGAAGGTCACGCTGAGCAGGCCCTTGTCCTTGTTGGCCAAGGCCGCGCCGATGGCCCCTGGCGCCCCATAGCCCACACCCTGCCCTCCACTGCCGCCCAGGAACTGGTGGTAGCGGGTGGCGGGCCACAGCGACCGCGCCCACGGGATGCGGTCGCTGACCACCAGCGCCCAGGGCTCGTTCCTGATGACGTCGAAGGTCTCCATCGCCAGCCGTGCGGTGCTCACCGGGCTGGCGTCCCAACCCCTTGCGGCCGATTCGCGCAGCGCGGCCTTGGTCTTGCGGGCCTGCTCGCCGTGCGCCACCGCACGTTCCTGCGCCACGCGCCGACGCTCAGGAGTCATCAGCTTCTGCACCTGTTCGGTCAGTGCCGGCAGGCTGGCCTGGGCGTCGCCGTTGATGCTGAGGTCGGCCGGCATGTAGCGCTGGAAGTCCTGGTAGTTGCTGCGGACGTACACGTCCTGCATCGACAGGTTGACGATCTTCACGCCCTTGGCGGCCACGTAGCGCTGGATCTTGTGCGGGTCGCTGAAGCTGTTGAACTGGCCCCAGGGGTCGGACACCTCCAGCAGCAGCACCACGTCGGCTTCGCGCACCAGCGCGCGGCGTCGCTCGCTGTGGCACAGCGGGTGCTGGTTGGGGAAGTTCATGCGCCCGCCCATGTCCACCACGGCCGCGCCCAGGGCCTCGGCCAGCGCCACCAGCGCGTCGACACCGGCCTGGCTGCGTGCCATGCGGTCGGCCACGATGACGGGCGACTTGGCCTCCACCAGCCATTTCGCGGCCTCGGCCAGCGCCGCGCTGTCGCCCTGCGGCGGGATGCTGCGCGACAGCTTCGGGATCTTCAGGTTGGTGTCGTGCACACCGTCTTCCTGCAGGTCGATGTCGGCCATCACCAGCACGGGTTCCATCGGCGGTGTCATCGCGATCTTGAAGGCGCGCACGGTGCTTTCAGCGAAGTGCTGCAGCGACGCCGGCGCGTCGTCCCACTTGACGTAATCGCGCACCATGGCCGCGGCGTCCTGCACCGAGTGGTTCCACTCGGTGCCCGGGCGGCGCTTGTTGGCGTCGGCGCCGTTGCCCGCGATCATCATCACCGGCACGCGGTCGACCCAGGCGTTGTAGATGGCCATCGCGGCG
>JANOZF010000043.1:0-13200 GCA_031429255.1 Rubrivivax sp. | reverse complement strand
CTGGGCGCCCTGCGCAAGCGCGGTTTGAAGCGCGGTGTGGCGTCGCTGTGCATCGGTGGCGGTGAAGCCACGGCGCTGGCCCTGGAGATGCTTTGAATCTCGAGGCGCCGGCGGTGCGCCCTGGCGCGGGAGCTGGTGTGTAGGCCGGCTCACGCCGGCTCGCGCGGCCACGGGAGCCTCACTGATGGTGGACCAGGGTCTGCTGCCCGGGCCGGCCGAGCTGGCGGTGTTTGCCAGCGCCGTGTTCGTGTTGAACGCCACCCCGGGCGTGGATTTCCTGCTCACCGTCAGCCGCACGCTGCAGGGCGGCGCGCGCGCCGGCGTGGCGGCGGCGCTGGGCATCAATGCCGGCTGCGTGGTGCACGCATGGGCGGCGGCGTTCGGGTTGGCGGCCCTGCTGGCGCTGTACCCGGCGGCGTTCGAGCTCGTCAAGTGGGCCGGCGCGGCCTATCTCGCGTGGCTGGGGCTGGGCATGCTGAAGCAGGCCTGGCAAGGCGGCGCCGGCGCCGTGGCCGAAGCCCGCACCGCGCCTGCCCGCACCTTCGCAGAGGACTTTCGCACCGGGCTGCTCACCAACGTGCTGAACCCCAAGGTGGCACTGTTCTTCCTGGCCTTCCTGCCGCAGTTCGTGCCGGCAGCCTCGCCGCACCAGACGCTGTCGTTCCTGTTGCTGGGCGGCTGGTTCGTGGTGCAGGGTTTCGTCTTTCTGATGCTGCTGGTGCTGCTCGCGTCCCGACTGGCCCGTCTGGGGGGCTCGGTGCGCGTGCGGCAGCTGTTGAACGCGGCAGGCGGACTGCTGTTCGTGGCGCTGGCCTTGCGCCTGTTGCGCGAAAGGCCGGTGGCCGCATGACGCCGTCGATGCATCGTGTCTTGAGCGTCGGCGCATCGCGCGGCATCGGCCTGGAATTCGTGCGCCCGTACCGCGCCGCGGGTGCGGCAGTGACGGCCACGGCGCGCAGCGACCAAGCCCGGGCCTGCATCGCTGCCCTGGGCGCGCAGGCGCTGCGGCTGGACGTGGCCCATGCCGCTGGTGCCGCGGTGCTGGCCTGGCCCATCGATGGCGAACGATTCGACGTGGTGGTGCTCGATGCCGGTGTCGACGGCCCCGCCGACCTGGACGTGGCCACCAGCTTGGCCGACATGCGGCGCACGCTGGCCGCGCTGACGCCGGCCGACAACGGCACTTCTCAATCACGACGGCCAGGCATGGGCCTGGTAGTCACATCCCCGCCATGAACCGCAGCGACGGCAGCCTGCTGCAGCAGTTCCAGACCGGCTACCAGGTGATGCGCACCGCGCAGGTCCCGAAGGTGCTGCTGGCGGTGGCGCACGCCGAAGGCATCGGCCGCCCGCTCGCGGTTGAGCGCCAGGCCCCGACGGCTTGCGGAGCGGGCTCTTGAGCCTGTTCCCGGCCCGATCCGGGGCCCACATCCACCCGACCTATGCCTATCCCAACGGCCTGGACGAAGGCCCGCCGCGCCCGGCCGGGCGCTGGCGCAGCCTGGCGCGTGGCTTGCTGTGGCTGCTGGCGCTGTTGTTGGCCCTGGTCGCGGCCTGGGTGCTGTCGAACTGGCGCGACGCCGAGCCGCAGCCTCGGCCGGCCGAGCTGGCGCCGCCGCAAGCCCGCTTGCCTGCCGAGCGCAACCTGGCCTACACCTTGATGGGCCTGACCGCAGCTGCCGACCGCGACCCCGCGCAGGTAGGCCGCGGGTTGTGGGCGGCCGATGCCCACTGGGCGCAGCAGTTGCAGACCACCGCCGGCACGGCTGGGCGTGACGCGGCTCTGGCCGCACGTGCCGAGTCATTTCGTGCGCTGCTGGGCACGCCGCTGGCGCAACCCTCAGGGCCGCCCTGGAACTGCGACGAGCTCGAAGCCGACTGCGTGGCGCAATACCTGGACAAGGCCGACGCGCTGGCCCAACAGCGGCAGGCCATGGCCGCCCTGGGTGCGCGCTGCGATGGGGTGGTCGACGCGCTGCAACCCGACAAGGGCAAGGCTTATGAAGAGCTGCTGCCGGCGGACTGGCGTCTTGCCGCGCTGTCCACCGCCGGGCTGCAGGCTGCCCCCCTCTGCAGCCGCTGGTTTCACACCGGCGCGGTTCTGGCCTTCCGTCAGGGCCGCAAGGACGAAGCCTGGCGCCTGATGGCGCGCAGCAACCAGTTGCACCGCGCCTTGCTGGCCGGCGCGCACACGCTGCTCGCGCAGCAGGCGTTTCAGGGCTCGCTGAATCGCCATCTGGCATTCATGGGCCGCTTGGCAGCACAAGACACCGCGTGGGTGGCGCAGGCTTTGCCATTGGTGGCCAGCTTCGGCGCGCCCGAGCAGGCGGTGCGGCGCTGGGTGCTGACCGAGGCGGCCTTCGGCCACGCCGCCTTGCGCGACGCCAAGGGCAGCCCGGGCGATGAAGGCGCGCTTGTGGTGGGCGACCCGCCGCCCTCCTTCGGCCAGCGGGCCCTGGACCGCCTGAGCTCGGGCTTGATGGCGCGCCGCATCGGCTGGCACCCCGAGCGCACCGCACAGTTGCGCGACCAGCAGTGGCTGCAGCTGCTCAAGCGTGTCGATGGCGGCCTGTCCGCGGCCGTCGAAGCGCAAGATGCTGCTGCAGTGGCCAGCGAGGGGCCGGCACTGCGCTGGTGGCGCAACCCGCTGGGGCGCGCCATGGTGGACGGGTCGCTGCAGGCCTTCACGCACCACCTGCGCCGCCAGCTGGACCTGGAATTGCGCCGCGAAGCCGCTGCGCTGGCGCTCAACGCCCAGCGCCTGGCCATCGCGCCTGCTGCGCGGGCGGCCTGGGCGCAGCAGCAGCCCGCGTCGACTGCGTTGCGCTCGCGCATGAGCTGGTCGGCCGACGGGCGCACACTCAGCGTGCGCAGCTGGTCGGCCGACGTGTTGGCGTCAGGCCAGGCGCCAGCCGCTGGCGACCGTATCGTCATCAATCTGGACCGTACAACAGCAGCCAGTTGATGCGGGGTCTTGCCAAGGCAAGGCCACCCGGTTGCACCCACGAAACCCGATGCCTGCAGGACCTTCAGCCATGCTGCTTTCAGAAGACCATCTCGCCGTTCAAGACGCCGTGCGCAGTTTCGTGCAGGCCGAAATCGCGCCCCATGCAGCCGCGTGGGACAAGAGCCACCAGTTTCCGAAAGCGCAGCTGCGCGGCCTGGCGGCGCTGGGCTGCTATGGCGTGGCCGTGCCTACCGAGTGGGACGGCGCGGGGCTGGACTATCTGGCGCTGTCACTGATCCTGGAAGAAATTGCCGCCGGCGACGGCGCCACCAGCACCGTGGTCAGCGTCAACAACTGCCCCGTGTGCTCCATCCTGATGGCCTTTGGCAATGCCGATCAGAAAGAGCGTTTCCTGAAACCGCTGGCGCGCGGCGACATGCTGGGCGCCTTCTGCCTGACCGAGCCGCACGTGGGCAGCGAAGCCGGTGGCCTGAAGACCACGGCGGTGCGCGAACGCGACCACTATGTCATCAACGGCGTGAAGCAGTTCATCACCAGCGGCAAGAACGGCGACGTGGCCATCGTGATGGCCGTCACCGACAAGGCCGCCGGCAAGAAGGGCATCAGCGCCTTCATCGTGCCCACGGGCACGCCGGGTTATCAGGTGGCCCGCATCGAAGACAAGCTGGGCCAGCATGCCAGCGACACGGCACAGATCCTGTTCGACAACTGCCGCGTGCCGGTTGAAAACCTCATCGGCGAAGAAGGCATGGGCTTGAAGATTGCGCTGTCGGGCCTGGAGGGTGGCCGCATCGGCATCGCCAGCCAGGCCGTGGGCATGGCGCGTGCGGCCTTCGACGCCGCTCTGGCCTACAGCAAGGACCGCAGCAGCTTCGGCCAGCCCATCTTCCAGCACCAGGCGGTGCAGTTCAAGCTGGCCGACATGGCCACGCAGATCGAGGCCGCGCGCCAGCTCATCTGGCACGCCGCAGCGTTGAAAGACGGCGGCAAGCCCTGCCTGAAGGAGGCCGCGATGGCCAAGCTGTTTGCCAGCGAGATGGCCGAGCGCGTGTGCTCGAGCGCCATCCAGGTGTTTGGCGGCTACGGTTACGTCAGCGACTTTCCGGTGGAGCGCATCTACCGCGACGTGCGTGTGTGCCAGATCTACGAAGGCACGAGCGAGGTGCAGAAGATCCTGATCGGCCGCGCGCTGGCGTAGCCGGCCGCCCGACCCAGCCGATCGCTGCGCACAGGCTTGGCGCGCGGCAGCGGCAACTTGGCGCACGGTCCATCAGGGCACCACGTAGCCGTCGGTCAGCGTGCGCAGGAAGGCCGCGATGTCCTGCACGTCGCGCGCTGACAGCCGCGGCGCGTCGCCGGGCCGCTGCCCGAACGGGGCTTGCTGCGTCACATTGCCGCGATAGGCGGCGGGCAGATCGTTGAACTTCACCACGGTGTTGCCCACCGTGGGGTACCAGCGCGCCGGGTCGATGTCGCGCGTGGCGTAGAACGACACCGCATCCTCCAGCGTGGCCACCACGCCGTTGTGGAAGTAGGGCGCGGTCAGCGCCACGTTGCGCAGCGTGGGCACCTTGAACAGGCCGCACAGATCGGTGCGGTGCGACAGGTCGGTGCGCACCGGTCCGCACAGGCCCATGTCGAAAAACGCCGGGTCCGCGGTGGCGCTGCTGCCGTTGCGCGGCAGGCCCAGCGCGAAATAGCCGAAGTTGGTGAACAGCGGTTTTGTCTGGCCGGGTGGCGGCGCGATGTTGTGGCACGACGCGCAGTTGCCCTGTTGCGGGCTGGCGAAGAGGTTGCGGCCACGATCCTCTGCGGCGGTCAGCGTGGCGCGGCCTTCGAGCACGGCGTCGAACTTGCTGCTGAAGGGCGCGTAGCCAGGGTCGCCCTGCTGGTAGTCGGCCAGCGCCTGCTGCAGCGCCTGCAGCACCTGGGCGTCGGTGGCGGTGGCCGGCAGTGCATAGGCAGACACCAGCTCGTTGAAGTAGGGCAGTGCGCGCGCGCGGCGCGCCACCTCGGCTTCGCTGCTGTTGGCCATTTCATTGGCGGCCAGCAAGGGGCCCAATGCCTGCGCGCTGCGGCTGCTGGCGCGCCCGTCCCAGGTGAAGCCGCCCTCGGGCAGGCCCAGGGCGTCGAAGCGAAAGGCGCGGTTGTCGTTCAGGTAGCGCACCGTGGGCGAGTTGCGCAGGCCTTGCTGGTCCAGTCGTGCGCCGCCGCGCGGCAGAACGACACCGGCGGCATCGGCGTGGCCGTTCTCCTTCACGTGGCAGCTGGCACAGGCCAGGTTGCTGCCGGCCGACAGCAGCACCTCGTCGAACAGTTTGTCGCCGACGGCCACCTTGTCGGCAAAGGTGGGTGTGGCCGCCACCGGTGAGGCCGGCGCGGCTGACTGAGTGGTGGCCGTGGTCGTGGCGCTGGTCGCTTCGCTGCCCGGTGCACCTGAGCCGCCACAGGCCGTCAGCGCCGCGCTGAAGGCCAGGCCGGCCCCGAGGCGCGGCCAGCCGTGGGGCGACCGGAGCGATGAGACCAGCAACGAGCGCCATGACGAGCGCCATGAAGAGAGGTCAGGCCGGCGGCCGCCGGCGCGGCCTGGGTGCACGGTGTCTGGCCCTGCGGGGCAGTTGTCGCGGTGTGGTGTGGCAGTGGGCATGGAAGTCGCGGTGCGGCAGTGATGACGGTGCTCACGATGCCTGGGCGCTGTGCAGCCAGCGTGGAGGAAATGTGGAGGCCGTCTCCGCAATCGGCCCTGCCGTGCCGGCTACCATGCGGCGCGCCATGCCCACCCACCACCCGCCGCGCGCGCCGCGCCTGTCCATCGTCAATCAGCTGGTGCTGCTGCTGGTGGCCGCGGTGCTGCTGGCCGTCACCTTGTTGGGCGGCGTCGTGGCCTGGAACCTGAGAGCCGGGTTCAGCGACTACCTGCGCTTGCAGGACGCCGACTGGCTGGCCCGTTTCACCGCCGAGGCCTCGGCCGCCGTGGCGCAGCGCGGCATGGGGGCCATCACGGGCGGGCCGGGCACGCTGCGGCCGTTGGCGGATGCGGTTTCCCCGCCCGATGGTGGTGGCCCCCGGCCGCAACCGGCCTGGGACGACGCGCCACCGCCACGGCGTGATGCCCAGCGCCCGCCCGACCGCCGCGAGCCACCGGGCCCCCGCGGTGGGCCGCCGCCGGGCGCGCAGCGCCTGGCCAACCGGGTCTCGGTGGTGGACACCGAGGGCCGCCACCTCTCGGGCCGCCGGTTGGGCCCGCAAGACCTGGTGCTCGAGCGCGACGTGGTGGTCAACGGCCAGACCGTGGCGCGTGCTCGGCTGGTGCAGGGCGTGTGGGCCACGCAGGACGTGGATGCGGCGTTTCTGGCGCGCCAGTACCGCGGCATCATCTTTACGGCCTTGTCGCTGCTGCTGCTGGCGGTGGTGGCTGCGGTGTGGGTGGGGCGGCGTTGGCTGCGGCCGGTGCAGGCGGCGCAGCAGGCGGCGCGCCGCATCGCCCAAGGTGCACTGGACGTGCGCGTGCAGGCGCATGGCAACGACGAGCTGGCCGACCTGGCGCACGACATCAACGCCATGGCCGACGCGCTGCAGCAGCTGGAAAGCAGCCGGCGGCGCTGGATAGCCGAGCTGTCGCACGAGATGCGCACGCCGCTGGCAGTGCTGCAGGGCGAGGTGGAGGCGCTGATCGACGGCGTGCGGCTGACGGATGGCGCTGCCTTGCATTCGCTGCACGAAGAGGTGGCGCGTGTCAGCCGCCTGATGGAAGACTTTCACGAGCTGGCGCTTTCCGACCTGCGCGCCCTGCCTTGCCACTTTGCGCCGGTGCAACCGCAACGCCTGCTGCAGGATGCCACCGCGCGCGTGGCCCCGCGCCTGCAGGCCGCCGGGTTGCAGCTGGTGCTGGATGCGGCCGCCACCCATGCTGTTCGGGGCGGCTCGCCGCTGGCCTCGTGGGACGCACAACGCATCAGCCAGCTGCTGTCCAATCTGCTGGAAAACAGTCTGCGCTACACCGACGCACCCGGTCGGGTGCAGGTATCGATGACGTCACGCGAGGCAGGTGGTCGAAAAGGCGCGGACTCGGACCTTGCCCCGGCGCTGACCATCACCGTGCAGGACAGCGCCCCTTGCGTGCCCGACGCCGAACTGCCGCGCCTGTTCGAGCCGCTGTACCGGGCCGATGCGTCGCGCAGCCGGCGCTCGGGTGGCAGCGGGCTGGGGCTGGCCATCTGCCGCGCCATCGTGCACAGCCACGACGGGCACATCGAGGCCCGCCGCTCGCCGCTGGGCGGCCTGTGCGTGGTGGTCACGCTGCCACTGCACCCGAGGGCGGTGTGATGGACGGCCCACGCACGGTGCTTGTCGTTGAAGACGAAGAAAAGCTGGCGGCGGTGCTGGTCGACTACCTGCGCGCCAATGGCTACGCGCCGCAGGTGGCGGCGGACGGCCCATCGGCTTTGGCGGCCTTTGCCGCAACCGCCCCGGCGGTGGTGCTGCTAGACCTGAACCTGCCCGGGCTGGACGGCCTCGAGGTCTGCCGCAGCATCCGTCGCGACAGTGCCGTGCCCATCCTCATGCTCACCGCACGCGCCGACGAGATCGACCGCGTCATCGGGCTGGAAATCGGTGCCGACGACTATCTGTGCAAGCCCTACAGCCCGCGCGAGGTGGTGGCGCGCGTGCGCGCATTGCTGCGGCGTGCCGAGGGCCGCCTGCCCGGCGCCGCGCAGGCGCCGCGTGCGCTGGGTGGCGGCTTTGCCGTCGACGACCACGGCCAGCGCGCCTGGTGGCGCGACCAGACGCTGCCACTCACGCCCATTGAGTGGCGACTGCTGCGCACTTTCCTGCAGCAGCCCGGGCGCGTGTTTGCACGCACGCAACTGCTCGACGCGATACACGCCGACTTTCGTGATGTCAGCGACCGCGCGGTGGACAGCCACGTGAAGAACCTGCGCCGCAAACTGCAGGCGGTGGTGCCCGGCCACGAGAGCATTGCCACTGTTTATGGAACAGGCTACCGGCTCGAGCTGCCGCCGGCGGACGCCTGAGGCCGGGACCACCGGGGCCGCCGGCGGACACCTGATACCGATTTGCGTTCTTTCGCATCAACCGGGGATGGCATGCCGCGTCGGCTTGCGGCGCATTGCTGACGCTCAGGGCCTGGGGCCGAACTCACAGATCCGCCCCGCCGCGGTCATGCGCGTGAGGGTCCGTGGCGGGACGAGGCCAATGGGTACCGGGCTCCGCTCATGTCCCCCGGGCCCGGCTTCGCCGGACCCTCCTCCTTTACTTCGCTGCGCCCGGCACCCAGTGCCCTCGTCCAACCACCATGGCAGCGGGCCAAGAGTCGGCACCCCAATCGCCCGCGATCGCCAAAGTGCGAAAGTCCGCAACTGGCAATGGGTGCAGCTTCAACGTCCAGGCCTTGGAAGTCAGCAATGCGCCGCAAGCTGCCTCATTCGAAGTCAACTTCCTATTCGATTGAACGCAAAGTGGCATGAGAGCGGGACCACCGGGGCGGCCGGCGGACACCTGGCCTACAGTGGCGTGATGCAAACGCCAGAAGCCGAGTTGCCAGAAGCAGAGATCGACGGCAGGCCCGCGACGCTGACGGCCAACGATGGCCGGGCGCTGGCGGCGCGCTGGTTCGAGCCCGTCGGCCCTGCGCACGCGGTGGCGGTGGTCAGCGCCGCTGGGGGCGTGCCGCAGGGCTATTACCGTGCCTTTGCGCAGTGGCTGGCTGCGCGCGGTTATGCCGTGCTGACCTACGACTACCGCGGCATCGGTGGGTCACGCCAGGGGCCATTGCGCGACGACCCTTCCCGTATGGCTGACTGGGCGCTGCTCGACATGAGCGCCGCGCTGGCAGCGGCGGCAGCCCGTGCCGGCAAGGGCGGCCCGCTGCCACTGCTAATGGTGGGCCACAGCTTTGGCGGCAATTGCGCCGCCTTTGCGCACGGCGTGCAGCGTGCCGACGCCATCCTGATGGTGGCTTCTGGCACCGGTGAGCCGCGGCTGTACCCCTGGCCGCAACGAGCGCTGCTGTCGTTCTTCTTTCGGCTGTGGCTGCCGGCCCTGTTGCCGCTGTTCGGTCATCTGCCGGGCTGGGCACTGGGCCCCGGCGCGCAGCCGCTGCCGGCGGGTGCGGCGCGGCAGTGGGTGCGCTGGGGCCTGCGCCGGGGCTGGGCCTTTGCCGACCCCGAGATGGCCGCGCACAGTGCCGCGGCCACGCTCAGCGCGCCGCTGCACCTGTGGAGCATCGACGACGACCGCAGCTACGCACCGCGGCGCGCCGTGGACGCGCTGGCCGCGCACTTCACGCACGCGGCGGTGCAGCGCCACCACCTGCTGCCGGCCGACGCCGCCCTGCGGCAGCTGGGCCACTTCGGTGTCTTTCGTCGCCAGGCCGGCGCACCGCTGTGGTTGCGGCTGATGCAGCCGCTGGAGGCGGCCGTGCCCGCTCTGCAGCCGCCCGCGCACCAGGGCAAGGCTGCACGAACCGCTGCTGCAGGCGCGGGCTACAGTGCGCCCCCATGACCGAAGACCAAGCGCGCCAGGTGCTGCTGCTGCAAGCGCACGAGACCACGGCGGCCACCAACCCGCATTGGAGCGCGGACGACTGTGCCTGGGCCACGCAGCAGGCCCTGGCCACGGTGGGCGAACAGGCTACGCCAGAGGCCTTTGTCAGCGCGCGCGCTGCGCTGGCGCTGCAGCGCCTGTTGCCTCGCGACCAGGCGGCACAGCGCTGGCTGGCGCGGCGCGGCTGGCACCCGGCCTGGGTGGTGCTGGCGCTGGTGCTGGGCTTTGGCTTCGGCCTGGGCGTTGACCAGCTGGGGGCGCCGCAGCGCGTCAACCTGCTCGGGCCTGCCGTGTGGGCCGTGGTGGCCTGGAATCTCGTCGTTTACGTTGCGCTGCTGCTTCCCGGCCAAGGCGGCACCCTGCGCGAATGGATGGCGGGCTGGGGCCTGGGGCGCGCCCCGGGCGCCGCAGCCAACCCCGGCTGGCTGTGGGCCGAACAGGCGCTGCCGCTGTCCATCCAGCGCTGGGCGGTGCTGCTGCACACGGCGGCGGCGGCCTTGGGCCTGGGCCTGATCGCCGGCCTGTACCTGCGCGGCCTGGTGCTGGACTACCGCGCTGGCTGGGAGAGCACCTTTCTCGACGCCGCCACGGTGCAGTCCCTGTTGGGCTCCTTGTTGTGGCCTGCCAGCACGCTGACCGGCATCGCCATGCCGGCGGTGGCGCCGCTGCAGCTGGCGCCGGGCGCCGCCGCGCAGGCCAGTGCTGCGCCGTGGATCCACCTCTACGGCGCCACCCTGCTGCTGGCCGTGGTGCTGCCACGCACGCTGCTGGCGCTGTGGGCGGCGGCGCGCGCGCGCTGGCGGGCGCGGCATTTTTCGCTGCCGCTGGGCACGCCGTACTTCGAGGCGCTGGCGCCGTTGATGCAGCCGCGCCTGCCGCGCGCGCTGCGCCTGCTGTGGTCGGCATCCGCCGCCGCGCCGCAGCCGCCGCTGCAACTGCTGGGCACGGCCGTCCCGTTTCCGCTGCGAGAGCCGCTGTTGCTGCTGCAGAGCGACGAAGGCGACCAGCTGGTGCTGCACCCCGCGCCCCAGCAGGAACTGGGCGCTGCGGCCCAGCCGCAACCGGCGCCGCCCTGGTGGCAGCCGTGGAAGGTGTTGCGTGACCCTGCGCGGCAGCTGCTGGCCCGCCTGCAGGCCAGCACCGAAGCGGTGCTGGTGCTGCAGGCCCCCGGCAGCCCCCCGCCGGCGTGGCTGCCCGCGCTGGCGCGTCCGGTGGTGGTGCTGCAAGACGGGCCGGTGGACGAAGACGGTCACCTGCTGAGCCTGCAAACCCTGGCCGATGGCTGGCTGCCGCAGGGCCGACTGCTGCGTGCGCTGGCGCAGGCGCTGCCCGGCGATGCGCGGCTGTTGCGGCTGCAACAGAGCTGGCAGCGCCGTCAACAGGTGCGCCTGGACCAAGGTGCCGCACTGCTGGCGCACAGCCTGGCACGCACCGCCGGCATGCGCGTGCCGCTGGCCGACAACGGCCTGATGGCGCGCAAGGCCGATGCCGAAGCCGCGCGTGCAGCCCTGGCCGAGACCCTGCAGACACAGTGGCAGCAGGTGATGGCCGAGCTCACGGCCTGGGCCGGCGAGCAGCCCCACGGTGGCGCCATGGTGCTGCACACCGAAGCCGCGGCGCCCAGCGCCGTGCTGCACAAGAAGCTGGGCGAAGGTCGCGCCGCGATGCTCGGCGGCGTGCTCACCGGCGCGCTGGCCGGCTTGAAGGCCGACATGCTGAGCGGCGGGCTGACCATGGGCGCGGGCATGGTGGCCGGCGGCGTGATCGGTGCGCTGGGCGGTGCCGGCATGGCGCGCGGCCTGAACGTGGTGCGCGGCGCCGACAGCAACTTCGCAGCCTGGGACGACGGTGCGATGGACCAGATCACCCGCGCCTTGCTGCAACAGCAGCTGGCCATCGGCCATGGTCTGGACGACGCCGCGGCGCAGACCGCGCTGCAGCCGGCGCTGGCGGCCACCCAGCCTGCGTTTGCCGCCCTGTGGCGCAACCGCCACCGCGGCAGCGCGCCAGCGGCTGAACAAGAAACACTGGTGCGCGAACTGCAGCCGCTGCTGCTGGCCACCGTGAAGCGCGCGCTGGGCGGGCCGTAGCAGTCCCAACCGGCCTCGTCCAGACGCGGCGAAAAGGGCCGCTGACAAACAGGCGGCTGCAAGCCACGCCCCGTAAACTCTGCCGCTATGAAAATCGTCATCCTGGGCGCTGGCCGTGTGGGCGAGAGCGTCGCCGAGAGCCTGGTCTCGGAAAAGAACGACATCACCGTCATCGACAGCGACCCGCAGCGCCTGCGCCAGCTGCAAGACCGGCTGGACCTGCGCGGCGTGGTGGGCAACGGCATCCAGCCCAGCGTGTTGCTCGAGGCCGGTATCGAAGACACCGACATGCTGATTGCCTGCGCGCCGCTGGATGAAACCAATCTGGTGGTGTGCAAGGTGGCACACGACCTCTTCAACGTGCCCACGACCATCGCTCGGGTGCGCAGCCCGGAGTTCGAAAACGGCAGCCCGTTGATGGGCAAGAGCGGCTTTGCGGTGGACCAGGTGATCTGCCCTGAAGAGAGCGTCACCACCTACATCCGCAAGCTGATCGAATACCCCGAGGCGCTGCAGGTGCTGGAATTTGCGCATGGCCTGGTCAGCCTGATCGCGGTGCGTGCGGTGGCCGGCGGGCCGCTGGTGCAGCACAGCCTGGCCGAGATACCGAAGCTGGTGCCGGGTGTGGACATGCGCATCGTGGCCATCTACCGCCAGGACAAAGCCGTGCCGGCGCTGGAAGGCGACACCCGCATCGAGCCCGGCGACGAGGTCTTCGTGTTGTCGGCCACCGAACACATCCGCACCGTGCTGGGCGCGCTGCGCAAGATGGACCGGCCGGTCAAGCGCGTGATGATCGCCGGCGGCGGCAAGGTGGGCCTGCGGCTGGCACGCGAAGCGCAGCACGAGTACCAGATCAAGATCATCGAGCCGCTGCAGGCGCGCTGCGAATACCTGTCCACGCAGCTGTCGTCCGACGTGCTGGTGCTGCACGGCGACAGCACCGACGAAGAGCTGCTGACCGACGAGAACGTGCACGACATGGACCTCTTCCTCGCGCTGACCAGCGACGACGAAGACAACATCATGAGCTGCCTGCTGGCCAAGCGGCTGGGCGCGCGGCGCGTGCTGGCGGTCATCAACCGCAGGGCCTACCCCGACCTGGTGCAGGGCACCACCATCGACATCGCCATCAGCCCCAGCCAGGCCGTCATCGGCAAATTGCTGGCCTTCGTGCGCCGCGGTGACGTCGAGGCCGTGCACAGCCTGCGCCGCGGCGCGGCCGAGGCGCTGGAGGCCATCGTGCGCGGCGACCACAAGACCTGCAGACTAGCCGGTCGCCGCATCGAGGAAGTGAAGCTGCCCAAGGGTGCGATGGTGGGCGCCATCGTGCGCGGTCTGCACCGCAGCGACGGCAGCGAGGCTGGTGACGACGCCAAGCCCGAAGTCATCATCGCGCACCACGACACGCTGGTGATGACCAACGACCACGTCATCATCTTCGTGCCGCGCAAGCGCATGGTGCGCGAGATTGAAAAACTGTTTCAGGTCAGCGCCACGTTCATGTTTTGAAGCACCGACACAGACGCTGAAACTGCATGGGTGCTTTTGTCGTCCTGGCCCTGGTGGGCCGCA
>JANOZF010000042.1:0-30761 GCA_031429255.1 Rubrivivax sp. | reverse complement strand
CCGAAGGTCTTCCACGGCACGAACTCCATCACCTGCGCAAAAAAGCGTCTTGCCCATGTTCATGCGTCACCCCGGGTCGTTCAAACCCGCGAGCATCGCAAACCGGCAAATCGAAATTCAAATCGTGGACACCCATGAAACTCTCGAAACCTGCGTCAGCATTGGCTTTGCGGCTTGCTGACTTCAAATGAACCGGACACTACTGGCCGTCAGACTGAGCTGATTGCCTACATTCAAAACCCTTGCCTGCAGCTGATTTCTTAAAATGAAGGTCTGGAGCCCCACCCATGACCGACCACAACCTCACCCGATTCCTTTCCACCGGCACTGACGGAATGTCCCCCGATACCGCCGACATCGACCCCGCCGAAACCGCCGAGTGGCGCGACGCATTCGCAGCGCTGGTCACCACCCACGGCCCGGCACGCGCTCGCTTCATCCTCGACCGGCTGGCCGAGAGTGCGCGTAGCCCCGGCATCGGCTGGTCGCCCGAGCTGGTGACGCCGTATGTCAACACCATCACGGTGGACCGGCAGCCGGCGTTCCCCGGCGATCTGGCCGTCGAAGAAAAATTGGCTTCATTGATGCGCTGGAACGCGCTGGCGATGGTGGCACGCGCCAACATGGCGTACGGCGAGCTGGGCGGCCACATCGCCAGCTACGCCAGCGCCGCCGATCTGTTCGAAGCGGGGTTTAACCATTTCTTTCAGGCGCGCAACGAGAAGCAGGGCGGCGACCTCGTGTTCTTCCAGCCGCACAGCGCGCCGGGCGTCTATGCGCGCGCCTACCTCGAAGGGCGGCTGACCGAGGCCGACCTGGCGCACTACCGGCAGGAGCTCACCGCGCCGGCGCAGGGCGCGCGCGGGCTGTCGAGTTATCCGCATCCCTACCTGATGCCCGACTTCTGGCAGTTCC
Organism: Rubrivivax sp.; assembly: GCA_031429255.1. Classification (GTDB taxonomy): domain Bacteria; phylum Pseudomonadota; class Gammaproteobacteria; order Burkholderiales; family Burkholderiaceae_C; genus Rubrivivax. The sequence goes on along the minus strand of JANOZF010000042.1, from coordinate 29,846 downwards.
CCACCGGCTCGATGGGCCTGGGCCCGATCAGCTCGATCTACCACGCGCGCTTCATGCGCTACCTCACGCACCGCGGCCTGCTCAATTGCGACGGGCGCATCGAAGCCGGCGTTGCCGTGGCGCCGCGCCACGTCTGGGGCGTGTTCGGCGACGGCGAGATGGACGAGCCCGAGAGCATGAGCGCGCTCACCCTGGCCTCGCGCGAAAAGCTCGACAACCTGGTGTGGGTGGTCAACTGCAACCTGCAGCGTCTCGATGGCCCGGTTCGCGGCAACGGCCGCATCATCGACGAGCTGGAAAAGCTGTTCCGCGGGGCCGGATGGAACGTGATCAAGCTGGTCTGGGGCAGCGACTGGGACGGCCTGTTCGCGCGCGACACCACTGGCGCGCTGGTGCGGGCTTTTGCCAACACCGTCGATGGCCAGATGCAGACCTTCGCCGCCAAGGACGGGCGCTTCAACCGCGACACCTTCTTCGGCCAAAACCCGGAGCTGGCGCGCCTGGCCCAGGGCATGACCGACGAACAGATCGATCGCCTCAAACGCGGCGGCCACGACCTGGTGAAGATCCATGCGGCCTATGCCGCGGCCGCCGCGCACCGCGGCCAGCCGACGGTCATCCTGGCGCATACCAAGAAGGGCTACGGCATGGGCGCGGCGGGGCAGGGCAAGATGACCACGCACAGCCAGAAGAAGCTGGACGAGACCGCGCTGATCGAATTTCGCAATCGCTTCAACCTGCCGATCACCGACGCGCAGGCGACCAATCTCGAATTCTTCAGGCCGGCCGAGGACAGCGCCGAGATGCGCTACCTGCACGCGCGGCGCACCGCGCTGGGCGGCTACCTGCCCAAGCGGCAATCGACGTCGGATGCGGTCGCCGTGCCGGAGATCGCGTCCTACGCGCAGTTCGCCACGGCGGCCGCCGGCAAGGTGATGTCCACCACCATGGCTTTCGTGCGCCTGCTGGCCAACCTGCTCAAGGACAAGACGCCCGGCCCCGGCGGCGTCGAGTTCCGCCAGCGCATCGTGCCGATCGTGGCCGATGAAGCACGCACCTTCGGCATGGCCAACCTATTCAAGCAGGTTGGCATCTATTCGAGCGTCGGCCAGCATTACGAGCCCGAGGACATCGGCTCGGTACTGTCCTACCGTGAAGCCCTGGACGGCCAGATCCTGGAAGAGGGCATCAGCGAAGCCGGCGCGATCGCCAGCTGGACGGCGGCGGCCACGAGCTACAGCGTGCATGGCTTTCCGATGCTGCCGTTCTATATCTACTACTCGATGTTCGGCTTCCAGCGCGTGGGCGATGCGATCTGGGCGGCGGCGGACCAAAGGGCGCGGGGCTTTCTGCTGGGGGCGACCTCGGGCCGCACCACACTCGGCGGCGAGGGCCTGCAGCACCAGGACGGCAGCAGCCATCTCGTCGCTGCCACTGTCCCCAACTGCAAGGCCTACGACCCGGCGTTTGCCGGCGAGATGGCGGTGATCATCGATCAGGGAATGCGCGAGATGCTGGTGGAGCAGCAGGACGTCTTCTACTACGTCACGCTGATGAACGAGAACTACGCGCAGCCCGATCTGCCGGCCGGCACGGAAGCCGATGTGATTCGTGGATGCTATAAATTCAATAGCTATATGTGCCCGCTGGACGCGGACTACAGCACTAAAAAACCAAGAAAGGTGACTTTGCTGGGCTCCGGCGCCATCCTGACCGAGGTGATCAAGGCGGCGCATCTGCTGGCGGCACAAGGCATCCAGAGCGATGTCTTCAGTGTCACCAGCTGGAGTGAGCTGGCGCGCGACGGGCTGGCTTGCGAGCAGCGAGCCCTGGCCGCGTTCGCGGCGGCCGGGACGCAGGCCGCGGACATCGCGCCGGTGCCGCTCGAAGGCCCCGACAAGGCGCCGTTCATCCAGCAGCAACTGCATGCCAGCAGCGGCCCGATCGTCGCCGCCACCGACTATGTGCGCGCCGTGCCCGAAAGCATCCGCGCCTGGGTGCCCGAAGGCCGCCCGTATGTGACGTTGGGTACCGACGGCTTCGGCCGCAGCGACACCCGCGCTGAACTGCGAAAGTTCTTTGGGGTGGATGCCGCCAGCATCGCTGGCGCGGCGCGGGCTGCGCTGTCAACGCGCTCAACGGGTTCAACGGGTTCAACGGGCCAGCACTGAATCCGGTTCGGCTACACGGCCTGCGCGCGCTTCGCTCTGCGAAGCGGCGCCGCCTGACCTTCAGGTCGGCCGGTGCAGATAACGCCCCAACGGCTTGCCGATGACGTGCCCGTCTTCAAAGATGCGCTGCCCGCGCAGGAAGGTGGCGTCCACCCGCGCTGAAAGCTCCAGGCCTTCAAAGGGCGTGTAGCCCTGCGTGGAAGGCGAATCGCCCGCGCGTATCTGCCAGGTGCGGGCGGGGTCGACGATGGCGATGTCGGCATCAAAGCCTGCGGCGAGGTCGCCCTTGCTGTTCAGGCCGTAGCGCTGCGCCGGGTTCCAGCTGGTCACGCGGGCCATGTGGTTGTAGCCCATGCCGCGGCGGGTGCCTTCGCTGATGAGTGCGGGCAGCAGGTATTCGGTGCCGCCGAAGCCGCTCTTTGCCATCCAGATGTTGCCGAAGTAGTGCTTCGGTATCTTCATCTCCTGGCGGCAGCAGGCGTGGTCGCTGACCACCCAGTCCAGTTCACCATCCAACAGCGCGTCCCACAGGAATTCGACGTCTTCGCGCGGGCGGATCGGCGGGTTTACCTTGGCCAGTTCGGCAGCTTTGCTGGTGATGTCGAGCATCAGGTGGCCGATGGTCACTTCGCGCTTGAAGTCGATGTGCGGAAACACCTCGCTCATCATCATCGCGGCCTGCACCGCCTTGCGGCTGGAGAGGTGCAGCAAATTGATGTTGGGCAGTGCCGTTTCATTGGCCAGGTAGGCTGCTGTGAACACCGCCAGCCCTTCGCTGTGCTGCGGGCGGCTGGCGCTGTAGGCGGCCAGGCCTTTGAGGCCCTTGTCCTTTTCGACCAGCTTGGTGTAGGCCGTCATGATCTCGGCTGTTTCGCAGTGCAGGCTCAGCGACACCTGCTGGGCCTTGTCTGGCAGCTGTTCGCGTGCGGCCTGGATGCCGCGCATCACGAATTCGAAGTGCGCCACGTCGTAGCGTTCGTCTTCGCCAATCATCAAGAAGTCGCGCTGCGTGTTGCTGGCGCCGTGCAGGCCGTGTGAACCGTAGAACATGAAGATCTTGAAGCTGGCCACGCCGTGCTTCTCGATCAGCATCGGTATCTCGTCGATGTGCTGGCCGTTCATCGGCGCCAGGTGAAAACCGTAGTCGACGTAGAAGCGGTCCTTGGCGATCTTCAGCACTTCGGGGAAGAACTTCTTGTACGGGCCGCCCTTGTTCAGGTAGTACTGGCCGGTGCGGAAATAGTTCAGCGACGAGGTCACGCCGCCCATCGCGGCGGCCTTGCTTTCGCTGACCGCATCTTCGTGCAGCGGCGAATAGATGCCGGCGTGCATGTGCGCGTCCACCACGCCCGGGAATGCCAGGCGGCCCTTGCCGTCGTAAACAGTCCTGGCCTTGCTGGTGTCGATGCCTGGCGCCACCTTGGCGATCTTGCCACCGCTGATGGCGATGTCGGCATCGAACGCCACGTTGCCATGCGGGCGCACCACGCGCACCTGCTTGATCAGCAGATCGTAGGGCAGGGCGTCCTTGGGGGTCTTGGTCATGGTGTCGGTTCCTTTTTCATGCGCAACTTGAGTTGGGGCAGCAGGCCGCCGGCTTCCACCATGGCGAGCAGAAAACCGGGGATGGGCTGGCAGCGCAGCAGCGTGCCGTCGGCGCGGCTGATGGTGCCGGAGCGGGCGTCGATACCCAGGGTTTCGCCATCGGTGATGGCGGCGTTCTGGTCACAGGTCAACAACAGCAGGCCCACGTTGAAGGCATTGCGGAAGTACAGGCCGCTGTAGCTGGGGGCGATGACGGCGGCCACGCCCAGGTGCACCAGCACGCTGGCGGCTTGTTCACGTGAAGAGCCGATGCCGAAGTTGGCGCCGGCTGCGATGACGTCGCCGCGCTGCACCCGCGCCGCAAAGTCCGGGCGCAGCCCTTCCAGGCAGTGGCGGGCGGTGACGTCCAGGCCATGCTTCATGGTGTGGCCGGGCGCCAGCTGGTCGGTGTCGACGTCGGCCGGCAGCGTCCACACCCTCATGTCAGCAGCTCGCTGGGGTCGCGACTCATGCCAGCAGCTCCCTCGGGTCGCGACTCATGCCAGCAGCTCCCTGGGGTCGCTGATGCAGCCGCGCACGGCCGATGCGGCCACCGTGTAGGGCGAGCCCAGATACACCTGCGCGCTGGCCGAGCCCATGCGGCCCTTGAAGTTGCGCGCCGTGCTGCTGATGACGGTGCTGTCGTCTGCGATGGCGCCGCCATAGCCCGCGCAGGCGCCGCAGGCGCTGGGCAGCAGCGTGGCACCGGCGTCCAGCAGCACCTGCAGCGTGCCTTCGCTGCGCGCGGTGTTCAGGTCTTGCACGCTGGCCGGTGCCAGCAGCAGTTGAACACCCGCGGCCACGCGGCGGCCGGCCAGCACGCGGGCGGCCGCGCGCAGGTCGTCGAGCTTGGCGCCGGTGCAGGCGCCGATGTAGGCCACCTGCACGGGGGTGTGGGGCAGGGCGTCTACCGCCTGCGCATGGGCAGGGCTGTGCGGCAGCGCAACCTGCGGCGCCAGCGTGCAGGCGTCGAAATGGTGGCGCGTGCCCGGTGCGCCCTCGTTGCTGAACCAGGGCGCGGTGTCCACGTCGGGCGCACCATGCGCCTGCAGCCACTGCCGCGTGGTGTCGTCAGGTGCCACCAGCCCCACCTGCGCGCCCAGCTCGGCGCTCATGTTGGCCAGCGTCATGCGCTCTTGCATGCCCAGGCGCTGCACCGCAACGCCGCAGAACTCCACGGCCTGGTACTGGCCGCCATTCATGCCGAAGTGGCCGATCATCGACAGCATCATGTCCTTGGCGCTGACGCCATCGGCCAGCGCGCCGTCCCACTGCATGAACAGCGTGTGCGGCACCTGCAGCCAGATCTGCCCGGTGACCACCACACCCAGCATCTCGGTGGCACCGATGCCAAACATGTAGGCACCGAAGGCGCCGCCGGTGGGCGAATGCGAGTCGCCGCCGACGCAGAACATCCCCGGCCTGATGTGCCCATGCTGCGGCACCACCACGTGGCAGATGCCCAGGCTGTCGTAGACGTGTGGCAGCCGTTGTTCGGCGGCCCATTCGCGCGCGATGCGCACGATGCGGCGTGATTCGTCGTCGGCTTCGGGCACGTAGTGGTCCATCACGAGCACCACCTTGTTCTTGTCCCAGATCTGCGCCCCCAGTTCGGCCAACAGGGGTTGCAGGCGGCGCGGGCCGCTGCTGTCGTGGAACATCGCCAGATCGACGCTGCAAGTGACGACGTCACCGGGTGTCACGGCGCTGCGGCCGGCCGCGCGCGCCACCAGTTTTTGCGCCAGGGTTTGGGGAGCGTCGGTCATGGTGCCGTCCGGCCCTTCAATCGGGCGCAGCGCCCGAGTAGCGCACCAGCCGGGCCCAGCGGGGCACATCGGCTTTCACGAAAGCTGCAAATTCGTCCGGCGCGTTGCCCACCGGTGTGCCACCGTCGCTTTCGATGCGCCGGCGCATGCCATCGCTCTTCACGGCCGTGCGCGCGGCGTCGCTGATGCGCTTGACCAGATCGGGCGCCAGCTTCGGCGGGCCGAAGAGGCCAAACCAGGCCGAGGATTCAAACCCCGGCAGCGTCTCGGCCATCGTGGGCACGTCGGGCATCTGGGCCAGCCGCTGGCTGCTGGTCACGGCCAGTGCCTTCAGGCGGCCAGCCGCCACCAGGCTGCGCACGTTGCCCACCGCGGCAAACATCAGCGGCACGTTGCCGGCCAGCACGTCGGCCACCGCCGGCGCCGTGCCGCGGTAGGGAATGTTGACGATGAACACGCCGGCCTGCAGCTTGAAGGCTTCGCCGGCCAGGTGCAGCGAAGAACCGATGCCGCCGATGGCGAAGTTCAGCTGCCCCGGGCGCGGCCTGGCGTAGGCGATCAACTCCTTCACGCTGTTCACCGGCAGCCCCGGGTGCGCCACCAGCACCGACGGCGACGTGGCCACCATCGTCAGTGGCGTGAAGTCGGCCACGGGGTCGAACGGCAGCCTGGGGTAGAGCGTGGCGTTGATGGTGTGGCTGGTGAAGCTGAGCAGCAGCGTGTTGCCGTCGGGCGCGGCCTTGGCCACGGCGTCGGCGGCCAGGTTTCCGCCGGCGCCCGACTTGTTTTCAACCAGCACCGTGCGGCCCAGCAGCGGGCCCAGCTCGCGCGCGATCTCGCGCGCCAGCGTGTCGGTGCTGCCGCCCGGGGGTGCCCCCACCAGGATGCGGATGGGCGCTGCCGATTGCGCCAGCGCTGGCGTCGCAAGGCCGGGGGTCAGTGCTGCCAGGCCGCAGCGCAGGAGGAGTCGTCTTTGCATGCTCAGTCCAGGCCCAGATAGGCGCGGCGCAGCTCGTCGCTGGCCAGCAGTTCAGACGGTGCGCCTTCAAACCGCAGGCTGCCGTTCTCCAGCACGTAGGCGCGGCTGGCAATGGCCAGCGACTGCGCCACGTTCTGTTCCACCAGCAGCACCGCCAGGCCGTCGGCGTGCAAGCGGCTGATCAGCGCAAACAGCTCTTCCACCAGCAGTGGCGACAAGCCCAGTGACGGCTCGTCCAGGATCAACAAGCGCGGCTCGGCCATCAGGCCGCGGCCGATGGCCAGCATCTGCTGTTCACCACCGCTGAGCGTGCCGGCCTGCTGCGCCAGCCGTTCCTGCAGGCGCGGAAAGAGGTCCAGCACACGCTGCAGGTTGCTGGCGCGGCGGGCACGGGCACGGGTGAACGAGCCCAGTTCCAGGTTTTCCAGCACCGTCAGGTTGGGGAAGATCTTGCGCCCTTCGGGCACCTGTATCAGCCCGGCCTGCACCACCTGCCGGTAGTGCGCGTGGGTGATGTCACGGCCGTCGAAGCGCACCTGCCCGGCACTGGCCGGCACCACCGCGCACACGGTGTTGTTCAGCGTCGTCTTGCCGGCGCCGTTGCTGCCCAGCAGCGCCACGACTTCGCCGGGCTGCACCTGCAGCGTCACGCCGCGCAGCACTTCCACGCGGCCATAGCCGCTGCGCAGGTTCTCGACGTGCAGCAAGGGCGCGCTCAAGCGGGCTGCCCCGGATGTGCTGCGCGCAGGCGTGCGGCGGTGCCCGGGCCCAGATAGGCCTCGATGACGGCGGGGTTGCGGGTGACTTCGGTGGGCGTGCCGGCTGCAATCAGCTGCCCCTGCGCCAGCACCCACACATGCTGCGCCAGGTTCATCACCGCCTGCATCACGTGTTCGATCATCAGCACCGTCACGCCGTCGGCAACGCTGGCGTCGGCGATGCCGCGCACCACCGGAATCATCGCCTCGATCTCTTGCGGGTTCAGCCCGGCCAGCACCTCGTCCAGCAGCAGCAGCCTGGGCCGGGTGGCCAAGGCACGCGCCAGCTCCAGGCGCTTGCGGCCGGCCACCGTCAGGTCGCCAGCGGGTTTGTTCAATTGCGGCTGCAGGCCCACACGCTGCGCCACGGCCTCGGCCAGCGCCAGCGCGCGGGCGCGGCGCGGCTCGTGCAAATGCGCGCCGACGGCAATGTTCTCCAGCACCGTCTGCGCCGCAAAGGGCTGCACGATCTGGAACGTGCGTGCCAGGCCCGCGTGTGCGTTCAGGTGCGGCGGCTGGCCGGTGATGTTGCGGCCGTTGAAGCGCACGGTGCCGCGGTCGGGCTTCAGAAAACCCGACATCAGTGCAAACAGGGTCGTCTTGCCGGCGCCATTGGGGCCGATCAACGCCGTCAGCGTGCCCGGCATCACCTGCAGGCTCACGTCCTGCACCGCACGCAGGCCGCCGAAGGCGATGGACACGCCATCCAGTTGCAGCAGCGGCTCCGGGCCCCCTCTCCCCAGGGGGGAGAGGGGTGGGGTGAGGGGGGACTGGCGATCGTGCTGTGGCGCGGATTCACACTCACCCCTGCCCGCTCCCAGGAAGAGAGTGGGAGAGGGAGTCTGGTTGAGCTGCTCAGCCATGGTCGCGGCCCTTGAACCTGTCGCGCACGCTCTGGCCGATGCCCGCCAGGCCGCCTGCCAAACCCTTGGGCAGCAGCATCACGATGAACACCAGCACGCCGCCGTAGATCACCATGTTCAGCCCGGGCAGGCTGCCAAACAGGTTGCGTGTCCCTTCGGCCAGCAGGTGCAGCACCGCCGCGCCCAGCACCGGCCCCCACAGCGTGCCCATGCCGCCCACGATGGCGCCCACCAGCGCCTCCACCGACGTGGCCGGGCCGAAGGCGATGCCCGGGTCGATGTATTGAAAGACCTGCACATAGAAGGCCCCGCCCGCGCCCATGAAGGCGCCCGACAGCACGATGGCGCGCAGCTTCACGGCCCACGGGTCCACGCCCACCGCGCGCGCGGCGTCTTCGTTGTCGCGCACGGCCTGCAGCTGCGCGCCCAGCTTCGAATGCCGCAGCCAGGCCGTGACCAGCAGCGCACCCACCAGCAGTGCCAGCGCCAGCACGATGAAACCCTTGCGCGAACCGAACTGCAGGTTGGCCACCGATTCACTCAAGGGCAGCATCAGGCCCACGCCGCCGCCGGTGAACGGCACCGCCACTGCCAGCACCCTGAACACTTCGGCAAAGGCCAGCGTCACCAGCGCGAAGTAGCTGCCCTTCAGGCCATAACGAAAGGTCAGCGCGCCCACGGCCGCAGCCACGGCGCCGGCCGCGGCCACCGCCAGCAGCAGCGCCAGCCACGGGCTGATGCCGCCCTGCAGCTGCGCGATGGCCTGCACATAGGCGCCGGTGCCGAAGAACAGCGCGTGGCCAAACGAGAACTGCCCGCCGTAGCCGCCCAGGATGTTCCAGGCCTGCGACAGCAGCGCGGCGTACAGCGCCATCATGATGAACGTGAGCCAGACCCCCGAGTTCAGCGCCAGCGTCAGCGCACCCACCACCGCGGCGAAGAGCGCGATGCCGGTCAGGTCGCGGGCCAGGCTGCTGCGGTTCATGCGCGGGCCCCGAACCAACTGAGCTTCACGCCCGGGCTCCAAACAAGCCCTGGGGCCTGAACATCAGTACGCCGATGAACAGCGCAAAGATGCCCAACTGCCCCAGTGATTCCCCCCACCACAAACCGCCCAGCGACTCCACCACGCCCACCAGCAGCCCGCCCACCAGCGCGCCGGCAAAGCTGCCCATGCCGCCCAGCACCACGATGGTGAAGGCGACCAGCACGAAGCCCGAACCCACCTGCGGGTTCACGTAGTAGGCCGGCAGCAGGAAACACGCCGCCGCGCCCAGGCAGGCCAGGCCGATGCCGAAGCTCATCGCGTAGACATGCTCCACGTCGATGCCCATCAGCTTGGCGCCGTGTTTTTCCTTGGCCACGGCGCGGATGGCGCGGCCCAGGTCGGTGCGGTTCACCACCAGCAGCAGCACCGCCGAGGCCACCAACGCGCCGGCAAAAGCCACCAGCTTGGGCAGCGCGATGAAGGCCGGGCCGAACTGCACGGTGGTCAGCGTGTACGCGGTTTCGATGCTGCGCGTGTCGCTCTTGAACAGCATCAGCGCCAGGTTCTCCAGCACGATGGACAGGCCCAGCGTGACGAGCAGGATGTTCTCGTCCTTGCCGTGGCTGGCGCGGTTGATGATGCCGCGCTGCAGCGCATAGCCCAGCACGAACATCGCCGGCACCATGATGGGCAGCGCCAGGTAGGGGTCGATGCCGAGGTGCGTCTTCAGCAGATACACACCATACAGCGCCACCATCAGCGCCGCGCCATGGGCGAAGTTGATGATGTGCAGCACGCCGTAGATCAGCGTCAGCCCCAGCGCGATGAGCGCATACACCGCGCCCGTGGTCAGGCCGTTCAGCACCGAAGGGAAGAGGATGTTGAAGTCGAGCATCGGGCGCGTGGTTTCAAGGTATGGCTCCCTCTCCCTTCCAGGGAGAGGGCAGGGGTGAGGGTGGATGTTCGCGAGGCCCCTGCTATGGGATGCGCCCGCATTCACCCTCACCCCAACCCACTCCCTGGAAGGGAGAGGGGGTGAAGGCATCAGGCCCGCAGCGGGAAAATCGGGTCCACCTCGCGGTAGTCGCGCGGCACGATGACGCGGATGTCGCCCTTCACCACCTGCGTCATCAGCGGCTGCGCGCCCTGGTTCTGGCCGTTGACGAACCTGGTCGGCCCGTAGGGCATGAAGTGGTCGGCAAAGCTGCTGCCGGCCAGCGCGTCGGTGATGGCTGCGCGGTCGGCGCTCTTCGCACGCTCAATCGCGTCGGCCAGCAGCCGCACCGCGGTGTAGGTGTTGAACACCTCGTAGGTGAAGAACAGGCCCTTGGCTTCCACGCGCTTGCGCAGTTCGGCGGCGCGCTTGTCCTTCGGGTTGAACCAGTGGTTGCAGTCGATGATGCCGTTGGCCGCGTCGGGGAATTCCTTCAGGAACTTGTAGCTCGAAGCCGCGCCACCCAGCACCGAATAAATGGCCTTGGGCATGACCTTCTGCTGCTGCATGGTGCGCACCAGCAGCGCGTATTCGTTGAAGTAGTTGGCGGGGATCACGATGTCGGGGTTGACCGCCTTCATGCGCAGCACGATGTTGTTGAAGTCGCGCGTCGGGTTGGCGTGCTTGATGACCTCCTTCACCTCGAAGCCGTAGCCCGGCAGTTCACGCTGCAGCAGGCCTGCGGTGCCGGTGCCGAACAGGCTTTCCTCGTGGATGATCATGACCGTCCTGGCGGGCTTGCCGGCCACGGTGTTCAGCACATGCAGGTTGTTCACCGCAATCTGCGCGCAGGTGGTGTAGCCGGGGCCGAAGCGGAAGGTGTTCTTCAGCCCGCGCTGCACGATCTGGTCGGCCACGCCCACGTCCACCACGTGCGGCAGGTTGTACTTGGCGGCGGCCTGCGTGGTGGCCAGGCAGATGGCCGATGCAAAGGCACCCACCACCGCCGAGCAGCCGGCTTCGTTCATCTTCTCGATCTCGGCCGCGCCGGCCTGCGGCGTGCTTTGTGCATCGCCCAGCAGCACATCAAGCTTGGCGCCGCCCAGGCTCTTGATGCCGGCCTTGTTGATGTCCTCGATGGCCATCATCGCGCCTTCGCGGCACTGCTGGCCCGAGAAGGCCAGCGCGCCCGTGACGGGGTGCAGGATGCCCACTTTCACCGGCTTGGGCTGGGCGCCGGCGATGACTGGGAAAGCCAGCGCGCTGGCCGCGGCGGTGGACTGCTGGATGAACGTGCGGCGGTTGCTCATGGGGGCTCCTGGGGTTTGTGGGTTGGCGCTGAGGGAAGGGTCAGTGAAAGGGTGCACTCAGCCCGGTGCTGAGCCACAGCTTGGCGTCGACGTCGCCCACGCGGGACAACTGCATCTCGTACTGGTAGCGGTCGGGACGGTACAGGCCCTGCAGCCACTGCACGGGGCGGTCGCGGTCGTCGCGGATCAGGCGGTTCACCGCCAGCAGCGCCGAGCCCACGTCCACACCCAGCAGCGGCGCCACGGTGGTGTCGGCCAGGCGGGCAGAAATGGTCTGTGTCGCGCGGCCGATGCGCACGCCCGACTCTTCCAGCAGGATGAGGATGGGCTTCTTCGCCAGTTCACGCTTGCCGAAGCTGCGTGCCAGCGCGGCCGGTACATGGGTGGTGATGTGCGACAGCGGCCCTTCGCGCGTGGAGCGCACGCGCACCGCCTTTTGCACCGGCGCGCCCACCTCGATGGCCAGTTGTTGCGCCACCGCCTCGGTGGCCGAGACGAGCTCGCACGACACCACCTTGACGGCCGTGCGCAAGCCCATAGTGACGATGTTTTCCAGCAAGCCCGACAGCTGGGCGCGCGTGCCGTTGCGGCCTTTGCCCGCTGCGCGGTCGCCGGCGGCTGTCGCCCCATGCGCGCCCTGCAGTGGCGGTAGCGCCACCGTGCCGCGCCCGGGCGCGCGCGCAATCAAGCCTTCGGTGGCCAGCCTTTCCAGCGCCTTGCGCACCGTGACGCGGGCCACGCCGAACTGTTCCATCAGCCGCATCTCGGCCGGCACACCGCTGGCATAGCGGCCTTCGGCCAACTGCTCGCGCAGCACCAAGTAGACCTGATGGTACTTGGGCAAGGGCAAGGCGCTGGCCATGCAGCATGCTCGGTCGGTTCTATTGTCCTGTCAATAGGACAAATGGGGAGTGGGGCGACAGGGGACAGGCAACCTTGCAGCGTGCAGCGCGGGCGCCGGTCGCAGCCGGCCCGCCTGGTCAGCGCGCCGCCAGCCCCGGCGCGCCCTGCAGCAGCCAGGCCTGCGCCGCTTCGAACACGGCATCGCGCTGGGTCTGCAGGGCTTGCAGCGTCAGCGGCACCGGCTGGTCGGGCTGCACGCCCACGCCTTCGATGCGCTTGCCCGGGGCCGGGCCGATGCGCATGTCGAACAGACTCATCATCAGCCGGCCGCCACCGGGCAAGGGTTCGCCGCCGCTGCGCCCGCCCAGCAGGCAGCCGCAGCTGGTGACGCCGAACACACGCGCGCGGCCGCGGTCTTGCAGCACCGCGGCCAGCAGTTCGGCGGCGCTGGCGCTGTTGTCGTCCATCAGCACTGCCATCGGCATGGCCAGCGGCTGCGGCTGCAGCGTCACCTGCAGGCTCGGGGTGTTGTCCTGCACGCCGGCTGCGGTCTGCGAGGTCAGGCGCTGGTTGTTGCGGGTGATGACCTCGCCCACCTCGCCACCACCGCGCAGCAGCCAGCCCATCATCTCCACCGCCATCTTGAAGGAACCGCCGCCATTGCCGCGCAGGTCCAGCACCAGGCCCTGGGCCGACGACAGACGCTTCAGCGCCACGGTCATTTCGGGCATCAGCGGATCGAGGAAGGCGGCAAAGCGCAGATAGCCCAGGTTGGACGCCAGCAGATGGCTGCGCAGCAGCGACTGCGCAGGGCTCTGCGGGTCCTGGCGCAGTGCGACGCTGTAGCTGCTGCCGTCGGGCCGTTGCAGAGCCAGCGTGAGGATGCTGCCCACCGGGCGCTGGTTCAGTTCGCGGCTGACAAGGTTGAAGTTGGACCGCTCGGTGGAGCTGCCGCGCACCGCCGCCGCAGTGGCCTGCCACCAGTTGTCGGCCGCCTGTCCGTCGATCTGCAACACGCGGTGCCCGGGCCGCACGCCCAGAAGCGCGGCCTGGCTGTTGCCGGCCAGGCCGCCCACCACCCAGTGGCCGTCCAGCTTGGCCAGGCCGAGGCCGAAGTTGCCGCGCTGCTGCACGATGGCGTTCACCTCCAGCGGGCTGCGCACGCTGGTGTGCGCATCTTTCAGTTCACCGGCCATGCGGTTCAGGCCGCGCCAGAACTGCCCTTCGTCGATGCCGCCGCGCAAGAGTTCGGCGCGGTAGCGCTCGCCGATGGCGTTCCAGTCCACGCCGTTGTGTTGCGGGTCCACGTACTGCTGCTGGATGGTGGTCCACACCTTGTCGAAGGCAGCCTTGCGCTCGTCGGTGTTCAGCGTGCGCTGCACGTAAGGAACGGCCGTGGCGGGGCGCGCAACCGGGGCCGGCGCGGTGGCGCAGCCGGCCAGCAGCAGCGCCGACAGCGCTGCGGTCCACAGACCACGGCCGCGCGACCTGCGCGTGCTTGCGGGCTGCGAACGGGCGCCGCCGGCCATCACGAAGCCAGCGGCTGGGTGATGGCGTCGATGCGCTTCATCACCTCGGGTGTCAGCTTGTCGAGCAGCGCCATCGCACCCAGGTTGCTCTGCAACTGCGGCAGCCTGGAAGCACCGGTGATCACGGTGCTGACGCGCGGGTTGCTCGCCACCCAGGCGATGGCCAGCTGCGCCACGGTGCCGCCCAGCTCGGCGGCCAGCGTTTGCAGTTGTGCCACGGCGGCGTTCTTGCGCGCGTCCAACAGGCCATCACGCAGGAAGGCCATGTTCTCCATCGCGCCGCGGCTGTCGGCGGGCACACCCTGCGCGTACTTGCCCGTCAGCAGCCCGCTGGCCAGCGGGCTCCAGGTGGTCAGGCCCAGGCCGGTGTCTTCATAGAGGCGGGCATATTCCTTCTCAACCTTGCGGCGGTGGAACAGGTGGTATTGCGGCTGCTCCATCAATGGCTTGTGCAGGTGGTGGCGTTCGGCCAGTTCCCAGGCGGCACGGATGTCGTCGGCCGACCATTCGCTGGTGCCCCAGTACAAGGCCTTGCCCTGGGTGATGAGGTCGCTCATCGCGCGCACGGTTTCTTCGATCGGCGTGCTGGGGTCGGGGCGGTGGCAGTAGATGAGGTCGATGTGGTCCAGCCCCATGCGCCTGAGCGAACCGTCCATCGCCTGCATCAGGTATTTGCGGTTCAGCGTGTCCTTGCGGTTGATGGCGTCGCCTTCGCGTTCCAGGCCCCAGAAGAACTTGGTGCTGACGATGTAGTTCAGCCGCGGCCAGGCCAGTTGCTCCAGCGCCGCGCCCATGATTTCTTCGCTGCGCCCGCCTGCATAGGCCTCGGCGTTGTCGAAGAAGTTGACGCCGGCATCGAAGGCGGCAGCCATCATCTCGCGCGCCTGGCCGGTGTCGACCTGGTTGTGATACGTGACCCAGGAGCCGAGAGAAAGGGTGCTGACGCGCAGGCCGCTGCGGCCCAGGTGGCGATATTGCATGGTGTTGGCGCTCGGGTTGATCAGGGTGCGCAGCGTAACCCAGGCGGCGCTGGTGCGCTGGTGCCTTGGTGTGCCGATACGGCGTCGCCTGCGCGACGCCGCATCTGCACACCGCTGGCGACAATCGGCCGATGGGAACCCTCTACCTCGTGCGCCACGGGCAGGCCAGTTTTGGCGCTGCCGACTACGACCAGCTCAGCCCCCTGGGCGCCCGCCAGTGCCATGCCGTGGGCGTGTACCTGGCTGCCCGCGGCCTGCAGTTCGACGCGGTGCTGCGCGGCAGCCTGCGCCGCCATGTGCAGTCCCTGGCGGCACTCTGCGAAGGCCATGGCAACGTGCCGGATGCGCTGGAGTGGCCGGGCCTGAACGAATACGACAGCGAAGCGCTGGTGCGGGCCTTCCACACCGGCCCGATGCCGCCGCACGACACGCCCGAGGGCTACCGCCAGCACTTCCGCATCCTGCGCGAGGCGCTGCTGGCCTGGATGGCCGGCCGCATCGCGCCGGTGGGCATGCCGGCCTACGCCGACTGGGTGGCCGGCATCGTGGCCGCGCTGGACCATGTGCGCACCCAGCACAGCGGCAACGTGCTCATCGTCAGCAGCGGCGGCCCGATCGCCACCGCAGTGGCGCAAGTGCTGGGTGCGCCGCCAGCCACCAGCATCGAGCTGAACCTGCGCATCCGCAACAGCGCGTTGACGGAATTTGCCTTCACGCCCAAGCGGCACAGTCTGGTGGTATTCAACCACCTGCCGCATCTGCAGCAACCTGAACACCAGGGCTGGGTTACTTCGACGTGATGGCTGGGCGGCCGTTGCGCGGCTGGGTTGCGCTGCGCTGTGGCCGCGCTTCGGCGGCGCGCGGCTCTGGCGGCAGCTTGGGCGCGCCGCGAGACACCCGCGCCGTAGACCCCCGCACCACCAGTTCCACCCCGATCTCGCGCTGAAGGGGCTCGACCTGACCGCCGTGCAGGCGGGCCAGCAGATAGTCGGCCGCCAGCGTCCACATGGTCTCGGTGGGCACGTGCACAGTGGTCAGTCCGGGTGTCCATTCACGCGCCAGATCGAGGTCGTCGAAGCCCACCACCGACACGTCGCGCGGCACGGCCAGGCCCTGTGCGGCGCATTCCAGCATGGCGCCAAAGGCCAGCACGTCGTTGCCACACAGCAGCGCCGTGGGGCGCGTGCCGGCGGCGCTTGCCAGCAGCACCCGCCGCGTGGCTGATCGCGCTCCGGCCACCGTGTAGGCCGACTCGGCCAGATGGCGCGGCGCCAGGCGCAAGCCGGCCCCGGCCAGCGCACCCTGCACACCGGCCACACGGTCGGCGGCGCGGTCGTTGTGCGCCGTGATGCCTGCCACCATGCCAAAGCGCCGGTGCCCCAGATCGAGCAGGTATTGCACCGCCCGTGCCATGGCTTCACGGTTGCGGAAGCCGACGCAGGCTGCGCCCGCGGGTGCCGGGAAGGCGCCCGTGTGCACCCAGGGCAGGCTGCGCTGGGCCAGCCGTACCAGCAGTTCGGGCCGCTGGCTCACGCCGGTGAGCGCCAGCGCGTCGACACCGCGTGCCAGCAGCGCCTGTACCTGCGCTTCTTCCTGCGCCGGGTCGTAGTCGCTGAAGGCCAGCAGCACCACCTGGCCGGCCTGTGCCAGACGGCCTTGAAAGGCCTGCAGCCCACGAGCGAAGATGGCGTTGTCGATGGTGGGCACGACGACGCCCACGGTGCCGCTGCGGCGCAGGCTCATCGCGCGGGCGCCGGCGTGAGCCACATAACCCAACTGGTGCACGGCAGCCAGCACCTTGTGGCGCAGCGGCGCGCGCACGCTGCCCGGCAGGTTGAGCGCTCGCGACACGGTCGCGGTGGACACGCCGGCGGCGCGTGCAACGTCCTGCACGGTGGGCGCGGCGGGAGCTTTGGAGTCCATTTCAGCAAGCGATTACAAGCATTTTAGAGAGGCTGGTGATGGGGTCCAGGTCCGCGATCCTAGGGAAAGCACCGTGCTGCAAAGCCCGTGCCGTATCTTGACACCGGCACCGTGCAGGCGAATCATCTGTAAGCGCTTACAGAGAGACCTTGGCCGATGACTGCACCCACGCTGCGACGCCTGGCCTACCGGCTGGCCGCTGTCTTGGGGCTGGGCTACGCCACCTACGTGGTGGTGCTCAAGCTCATGCAGCGCGTCATGGGTGGCCCCTTGGGCGAGGTGGGCGAGTTCCTGCTGGTGCTGGCGGCCGTCACTGCCTTTGCGGTGGGGCTGTTCGCCGATGAGTCCGACCGCCAGCGCGCCGCGCGTGCAGCGGCCGCAGCCGATCCCGCCCGCCTGCGCTGAGCGCCGTTCAACCCATCCGGAGACACCATGAACCTGCCCAAGACCTTGCTGACGACCCTGGCCGCCTTGCAACACCAGAAACTGGCCGAGCGCCGTGAATTTCTGCTGGCCACACGACGCTATGGTTTTACCGCCGCGGTGATGGGACTGGCCGGTGGCTACCTGTTCGACAGCAAGGCGCTGGCGCAAACCGCTGCCGAAGAAGAAGCCAAGCAGAAGGCGGCCAAGGTGACGATGCTGTTCGCCACCGAATACAAGATCGAGGACTACGTGAAGTACCCGATCATGCAGGCCAAGTACAAGGCCAACATCGAGACGCACAGCAAGGGCCAGATCTACACCAAGTTGCACCCCGCCGGGCAATTGGGTGTGGGTGCGGCGCTGGCGCAGAAGATCCAGGCCGGCACGGTGCACGGCGGCGCGGTGTCGCTGTCCAATTTCAGCCCCTACACGCCGGTGGTGGACCTGATCAACATCCCGTACTGGTGCGGCGACAACCAGCGTTTTGCGAATCTCGTCACCAGCAAGACCTGGAACGACGAGATCACGCCCAAGGTGATGGCCAAGGGCTACAAGCCGCTGTTCTACTTCACCGTCGACCCGCGCACGATTGCCAGCCGCAAGGGTTTCAAGGCCATCAAGGCGCCTTCGGACATGCAGGGCATGAAGATGCGCGTGCCGCCTTCCAAGTTGCTGCAGACCTTCTACCGCCTGGCCGGTGCCAACCCCACCGTGGTGCCCTGGGGCGAAACGGCCACCGCCATCAAGCAAGGTGTTGCCGACGGCCTGGACCCGGCCATCGCCGCGCTGGCCACCTTCGGTTTCCACGACCTGCTGTCCAACATCAGCTACATCCGCTCGGTGCCTGATGCGCAGATGTTTGCCGCCAACGCCGCCTGGTACCAGCAACTGCCGGCCGACCTGCGTGGCGCCTTTGACGCCGCCAACGAGCAGACCCAGATCGAAACCTTCTCGCAGATCGAGAAGGCGCGCGCCGAAAGCATGCGCATCCTGAAGGAAGGCGGCTGCGCCTTCTACAACCCCACTGACGCCGAGATGAAGCAGTGGATGGACACCTGCGGCGAGCAGCGCAAGGAATACGACGAATTCAAGATGCAGTTTGCCGGCTCGCTGGCGGCGTTTGACAACTTCAAGACGGCGGCCAACACCAAGGGGCCGATCACCGTCGCCGATTTCAGAATTTGAAGCTGGTGGTGGCGGCTGCTCACGAACCGCCGGGGTTCTTCAGAGCCCTGGACGAAAACGCCGAACGTTGGGCGATGCTGGTCTTCTACAGCTTCTGCTGCATCGTCATCGTGCAGGAAGTGGTGCGCCGCTTCGTGCTGAATTACTCGTCGGCCTGGGGCGAGGAAGCGGCGCGCTACGCCTTCATCTACCTGGGCTGGATAGGCGCGGCCTACGCGGTGCGCGAGCGCGCGCACATCCGCTTCGACTTCTTGCTGCAGGCCTTGAAGCCGCGGCCCAAGGCGGCCTTGTTCATCTTCACCGAAGTGGCCACCATCGCGTTTGCCTGCATCGCGCTGTACTGGAGCCTGCACACCATTGGCACGCTGCTGAAATTCGAGGCCACCACGCCGGTGCTGCGCGTCAACAAGGCGTGGTTCGAAGCAGCGGTGCCGATCGCCTTTTGTCTGGTGGTGTTGCGCAGCCTGCAAGGCATCTGGCGCGACCTGGGTGACCTGCGCGCCGGGCGCGAGCCCTTTGTCGGCAAGGCCATGTTTGAAGAGTAACCCCGTGACCCCGGTGCTCCACCCATGAATGCTGTTGTCTGGTCTGTCGTCGGCATGGTGCTGCTGCTGATGGTGGGCGTGCCGTTCTGGGTGTCCATGGGCCTGGGCACTTTCGCCATGCTGGCCGTCACCCAGGCGCTGCCGCTCACACTCATTGGCGAGGCGCTGTTCGAGGGCGTCGATTCCTTTGCACTGATCGCGATACCGCTGTTCGTGCTGACGGGCGACGCCATGGTGCGCAGCGGGCTGGGCGAGCGGCTGCTGAACTTTGCCGAAGCCACCTTCGGTTCGCTGCGCGCCGGTTTCGGCACCTCCACCGTGATGGGCTGCGGGCTGTTTGCCTGCATCTCGGGCTCCGACGCCGCCGATGCCGCAGCCGTGGGCCGCCTGACGATGGACCGGCTCGTGGCGCGCGGGTACCCGTTGGACTACGCCTGTGCGCTGGTGGCTTCAGGCGCCTGCACCGGCATCCTGATTCCGCCGTCCATCGCCTACATCATCATCGGCCTGGTGCTGGGGGTGTCGGCTTCGACGCTGTTTCTGGCCGCCTTCGTGCCCGGTGTCATCGTGCTGATCTCGGTGATGGTCACAAACGCCGTGCTCAACCGCATCCATGGCTACGAGACGTCGCGCGGGCGCTTCTCGTTCAAGGTCTGGCTGCGCGCGCTGTGGGAAGCGAAATGGGGCTTGTCCATTCCCTTCGTCATCCTGGGCGGCATCTACTCCGGCATCTTCACGCCCACTGAAAGCGCCGCCATCGCGGTAACGGTGGCGGTGGTGATCGGGCTGGTGCAGAAGCGCCTGACGCTGGCCGACTTTCCGGCCATGCTGGGCACCTCGGCGCGCGTGTGCGGCGTGGTGCTGCCCATCATCGCGGTGGCGCTGCTGTTCGGCCAGGCGCTGACGGTGCTGGACGTGCCGCAGAAGTTCGTCGGCTGGATCATGGGCTTTGGCACCGGGCGCACCGAAGTCGTTCTGCTGCTGCTGCTGATCTGGATCATCTCGGGCATGTTCATGGAGACCGGCCCGAACATCGTGGTGCTGGCGCCGCTGCTGTGGCCGCTGGCCAAGGCCGTGGGCATCGACCAGGTGCATTTCTGCATCTTCATGATCACCACGCTGGGGCTGGGCTTCATCACACCGCCCTTCGGCCTGAACCTGTTCGTGATGTCGGGCCTGACGCGCGTGCCCATCACCGCCATCGCGCTGCGCGCACTGCCCTTTGCAATGGTGATGGTGGCGGTGTCGGCGCTGCTGGGTTTCGTGCCTGCCATCTCCACCTTCATGCTGAAGAACTGAAAGCACCCACCCATGGCCATCCACTACCTCAAGAAGGCGAGCAAGACGCCGGACACCGAAACTGCCGCCGCCCAAAAGGTGGTGACCGAGATGCTGGCGGCCATCGACGCCGATGGCGAAGCCGCGGTGCGCCGCTACGCGCGTGAACTCGACCACTGGACCGGCGACATCGTGATGACGCCGCAGACCATCGATGCGGCGTTGAAGGATGTGCCGGCGCAGGTCAAATGCGACATCGACTTCGCCGTCAGGCAAATCTACGACTTCGCCAGCGCGCAGCGCCGCTCGCTGCAGGAGTTTTCGCAGGTGCTGCACCCGGGTGTCACCGCCGGCCAGCGCGTGCTGCCGGTCAATGTCGTGGGTTGCTACGCACCGGCTGGGCGTTATGCGCACATTGCGTCGGCCTACATGACGGTGTCCACCGCCAAGGCCGCGGGCGTGAAGACCATCGTCGCCTGCTCGTCACCTTTTCGCGGCGGCGGCATGCACCCCTATGTGCTGTATGCCTTCAAGGCCGCTGGCGCCGACGTCATCCTGACGCTGGGCGGCGTGCAGGCCATTGCCACGCTGGCGGCGGGCCTGTTCACCGGCAAGCCGGCCGACGTGGTGGTGGGCCCCGGCAACAAGTTCGTGGCCGAGGCCAAGCGCACGCTGTTCGGCAAGGTGGGCATCGATGTTTTCGCCGGCCCTTCTGAAGTGGCCGTGATTGCCGACGACAGCGCCGACCCGGCGATGGTGGCCAGCGACCTGGTGGGCCAGGCCGAACACGGGCATGAATCGCCGGCCTGGTTGTTCACGACCTCACGCACCCTGGCCGAAAAGGTGATCAGGCTGATGCCAGGCCTGATCGACAGCCTGCCGCCCACGGCACGCGACGCAGCAGGGTGCGCCTGGCGCGACTACGGCGAAGTGATCGTCTGCGACACCCGCGAAGAAGTGGCTGCGGTGTCGGACCGTTACGCACCCGAGCACCTGGAAGTGCACGCCCACGACCTGGACTGGTGGCTGTCCACGCTGACTTGCTACGGCAGCCTGTTCCTGGGCGAAGAGACGACGGTGGCCTACGGCGACAAGGCCAGCGGCCCGAACCATGTGCTGCCCACCAAGGGCGCGGCGCGGTATTCGGGCGGCCTGTCGGTGCACAAGTTCATGAAGACATTGACCTGGCAGCGCATGACGCGTGAAGGCGCGCGTGACATCGGCGAAGTGACCGCCCGGATCTCGCGGCTGGAAGGCATGGAAGGCCATGCGCGCACGGCCGACGACCGGCTGGCGAAGTACTTCCCCAGTCAATCTTTTGACCTGGGCGAGGCGGTGAAGGTCTGAGCCGGCAGCGGCCTCGCTGGGTCTGATGAGATGAGCAACAGCGCAGCCGACCCAGGCGACTTTGTGGCCCGGCATTTTTCGCTGCGCGGCCGTCATGCCGTGGTGACCGGTGGCAATGCCGGCATCGGCGAAGCGCTGGCTACCGCGCTGGGCCGAGCGGGCGCATCGGTGCTGTTGGTGGCCCGGCGCGAGGCCGAATTGCAGAGCGCAGCCCGGCGCCTGCAAGAACAGGGCATCGCTGCGCGCAGCCTGGCGCTCGATCTCGGCAGCACCACCAGCCAACCGGCCTGCGGCCAGCGCATCCTGCAGGCCAGCCCGCAGGTCGACATCCTCGTCAATGCGGCAGGCGTCAACCTGCGCCAGCCTTATTCCGAGGTCACGCCCGACGCCTGGAACCTGCAGCTGGCCTTGCACCTGGGCGCGCCTTTTTTCCTGACGCAGGCGCTGGCGCCGGCCATGGCCCAGCGCGGCTGGGGCCGCATCATCAACATCGCGTCGCTGCAAAGCACCCGCGCCTTTGCCAACGGCGCGCCCTACGGCGCCGGCAAGGGCGGTGTGGTGCAGCTCACGCGCGCCATCGCGCAGGCCTGGTCCGGGCAGGGCATCACCTGCAACGCCATCGGCCCCGGCTTCTTTCCCACCGAGCTCACCGCACCGGTGTTCGCCAATGCCGAGCTGGCGGCGTTTCATGCCAGCCGCACGGCGGTTGGCCGCAACGGCCGCCTTGAAGACCTGTACGGCGCCGCCGTGTTCCTGGCCAGCGATGCCAGTGGCTACATCACCGGCCAGACCTTGATGGTCGACGGCGGCTACACCTCAACCTGAGCACACACCCCACATGCAAGCGCTGGTCTACACCAACCCCAACGAAGTCCAGTTGCAAGACCGCCCCGACCCCGTGCTGGCCGACGGCGACGTGGTGCTGCGCATCGACGCGGCCGGCATCTGCGGCTCCGACATGCACGCGTATCACGGCCACGACCCGCGGCGCAAACCGGGGTTGGTGCTGGGGCATGAATTTGCCGCCACGGTGGCGCAGTCGGCGCACCCGCGCTGGCGCGTGGGCCAGCGTGTCACCGGCAACCCGCTCATCACCTGCGGCCATTGTGAATACTGCCTGCAGGGGCGCGACAACCTGTGCAGCAACCGCACCATGGTGGGCATGCAGCGGCCGGGGGCCTTTGCGCAGGCGATGGGCATACCGGGCAGCTGCCTGATCGAACTGCCCGACAGCCTGTCGTCAACAGCAGCCGCACTGACCGAGCCCGCCGCGACGGCCTTGCATGCCGTAAACCTGTCGATGAAGAGCCTGGTGCGCCCCTTGCCCGAATGCCGCGTGCTGATCCTGGGTGGTGGCGCCATCGGCATGTTGGCGGCGCTGCTGCTGCGTCACTACGGCGTCGACCGGCTCGACGTGGCCGAGGTCAACGAGGGCCGCCGTGTGTCGCTGCGCGAACACGCGCGCTGTCATGTCTACGATCCGCTGCATAGCGTGGCACATGAGAGCACTTACGACTACGTCATCGACGCCGTGGGCAACGTGCTCACGCGGCAGACGGCCATCGCCGCCGTCAAGCCCGGTGGTGTGGTGATGCACATCGGCTTGCAGGACTGGGCCAGCGAGATCGACATGCGCCGCCTCACGCTGGCCGAGATCACGCTGCTGGGCACCTACACCTACAGCATGGCCGACCTGAAGGCGACGGTGGCCGCGCTGGACCGTGGCGCGTTCGGCAGCCTGGCCTGGGTGATGTGCCGGCCGCTGTCGCAAGGCCCGCAGGCCTTCGACGACCTGCACCACGGCCGCATCGCTGCCGCAAAGGTGGTGCTGGAGCCCGAACACTGATCGGCCGCTCTCGACCCGCCACTCATCAGCGCATGCGCGCCATTCACTTCCCCGGCCAGAAAGCCATCGAACTGGTCTCGCGCCCCTGGCCCCTACCCGCCCCCGGTGAAGTGTTGCTGCGTGTGCAGCGCACGGCGCTGTGTGGCAGCGACTGCAAGCTCTGGCACCGTGGCAGCGAACTCGTGCCCGGCCATGAGATTTTCGGCACCGTGGACCAGCCTGGCCACGCGCTGCACGGTCGCCGCTGCTGCGTGTTCATGCCCGTGCACTGCGGCCATTGCGACAGCTGCAGCCGCGGCGACACCCACCTGTGCCTGACCGAATCGGTGCTGCTGGGCTGGAACCGCGATGGGGGTTATGCCGAAGCGCTGGCGGTGCCGGAGCAGTGCCTGATGCCGGTGCCCGACGACATCGACGACGACCTGGCGCCGCTGCTGCTGGACACCATCGGCACGGCAGCGCACGGCTTGCGCACGGTACGGCCGCTTCTCACACAAGTCTTGCCACCGGCCGAATGCGATGTGCTGATCCTGGGCGCCGGCCCCGTGGGCCTGGGCGCGCTGGTGGCGGCGCAAGAATTGGGCTGGCGCCGCATCTGGGTGGCCGACCCGCGCCACTCGCGCCTGGCGCTGGCGCAGTCGCTGGGTGCGCAGGTGCACCCGGTGGGCGACTTGCAGCGACGTTTCCATCTCGTGGTGGAATCCAGCGGCGCGCATGCGGCGCGCAACCAGGGGCTGACCGCCGTCTGGCCGCGCGGCGTGGTGCTGTTGCTGGGCGAAAACGACGCACCCTGGACCATCGAAGAGACGAAATCCATTCGGCGCAAGGACTTCTACATGGTGCGCTCGTTCTACTTTCCCAAACACGACTTTAGCGACAACGTGGCGCTGTTGCGCACCCGCGCCCACGACTACCGGCGCCTGATCGATTGCTGCTTCACGCTGGACGAATTTGCCGACGCCTTCCCGCGTTTTGCCGCGGGCGATCTCGTCAAGCCGCTCTTGGTGCCTGGTGGCTGAAATCGTCGGCACGCCCCGACCGGCCGTGCGCGTGGTCGGCGTGGGTCATATCGCGCTGGACCACCACTTCACGGTCGAAGCGGCCCCGGCCCCGGGCCGCAAGACCGCCGCGCGCACCTATGCGCGGCTGGTCGGCGGCATGACTGCCAACGCGCTGGTGGCGGCCGCGCGCCTGGGCGCGCAGGCGGCGCTGCTGTCGCCGGTGGGCGACGACGACACCGCGCGCGAATTCGTTGCGCACCTGCAGCGCGAAGGCGTCGACGCCAGCGGCCTGTGCCGTGTGCCCGGTGCGCAGAGTTCGGTGTCCACGGTGATCGTGGACAGCAGCGGCGAGCGGCTCATCGTCAACCACCGCGGCAATGCCCTGCTGCGGGCGCCAGACTTCGATCATCAGGGCTGGCAGGCCCGCCTGAGCGGCGCGCAGGCCCTGCTGGTCGACCCGCGTTGCGTGCATTGGGCCGAAGCAGCCCTGCGCCACGCCCGCAGTGCAGGCTTGTTGTCGGTGCTCGATGGCGACACCGCGCCGCGCGCCGACCTGCATCGGCTGGTGGGTCTTTCGCAATGGGCCGTGTTTTCCGCGCCGGGCCTGGCGGCCTACAGCGACGGCACGCCCGAGCGGGGCCTGGCTGCCGCGCTGTCCGCCGGCGCTGGCGTGGCGGTGGCCACGCAAGGTGAATTTGGCCTGCTGTGGCAGCGCCAGGGCGGGCCGTTGCAGCGCATGGCGGCCTGCAGCGTGGCGCATGTGGAAGACACCACGGCCGCGGGTGATGTGTTTCACGGTGCGCTGGCCGTGGCGCTGGCCGAAGGCCAGGCCGACGAAGCCGCGCTGCTGTTCGCCTCTGCCGCCGCGGCCTTGAAATGCCAGCGTGCCGATGCCGTTCTGGGCGCGCCGGTGCGCGCTGAACTCGATCAGTATCTGCAGCGCCTGTTGCAAGGGTTGACTTGATGGCGTCGACCCTTCCATCCCCGGTTACACCAGCCACAGCCGCTGCTGTACCGCTGCAACGCCCGGCCGCTGCGTGGCCGCTGCAGCGTTTCGGCAAACACTGGGGACTGCGCCGGCTGACCGACGAGCATGGGCTGTTTTCAATGGTGGCCATCGATCAGCGCCCGCCCATCGTGCAATGCGTGGCGCGCGCGCGCGGCATCCAGCCCGATGCGGTGGTGTTCGACGACATCGTGCAGGTGAAGGCGCTGCTGGCCCAGGCGCTGGCACCACACGCCAGCGCCATGCTCGTCGACCCCGACTTCGGCCTGCCGGCCGCCACGCCGCACCTGAACCCGGCGCGGGGCCTCGTCGTCACGCTCGAAGAACACCGCTACGATGACCGGCCGGATGGCCGCCTGTCGCGGCTGATCCCGCACTGGTCGGTGGCGCAGATCCGCCGCCTGGGCGCCGATGCCGTCAAGCTGCTGGCCTGGTACCGGCCCGACGCCAGCGCCGAGGTGCGGCAGCAACAGCAGCAGCTGGTGCGCGCGGTGGGCCAGGCCTGCGCCGAGCACGACATCGCCTTTGTCTTCGAGCTGCTGGTGTACCCCTTTGCCGCCCAGCCGGGCGCAGCGCCGAACTACAACGAAGACGCGGCGAAACAGCCGCGCCTGGTGATCGACAGCGTGCGCGACTTCGCGCACCCGTCGTACGGCATCGACCTGTTCAAGCTGGAAAGCCCGTTGCCGATGGGGTTGCTGCCGTCACCCGGTAGCGCCGGGGCCGACGCCGTGCAAGGGCTGTACGACGAGATGGGTCGGGCCTGCGCCGGCACACCCTGGGTGATGTTGTCGGCGGGGGCGTCGATGCAGAACTTCGAACACGCCATTCACTACGCCTGTCGTGCCGGCGCGTCGGGTTTTCTGGCCGGGCGCGCGGTGTGGTGGGACGCGTTGGCGGCCTACCCTGATGCGGGCGCCGTGGCGCAGGCGTTGCAGCAGCTGGCCGTGCCCTATCTGCAGCGCCTGCGCGACACGGTGGCGCGCGAGGCGCGGCCCTGGCACGCCGCCGTGTCCTTTGAGGGCGTGACGGCCGAGGGCCAGGTCAGCAAAGCCCGCAGCAGCGGAGTGCCGGTTTAGTCGCAGCCCGGCCCGACCCTGCGCTCGGTGCGGTCCGCCGCGCCGGCTACCATCGGCGCGCATGTTTTCAACAGACTCCGAGTGAACACGACCCGCTGGCACCTGGCCGTGGTGGGCGCCGGTCCGGTGGGCCTGGCGCTGGCGCTGCACGCCGCCCGCCAGCTGCCGCACGCGCACATCACCGTGTTCGACGCCCGGCCGCCGGAGCAGGACGTGTCGGCCGACCCGCGCACGCTGGCGCTGTCGCTGGGCAGCGTGCAGTTCCTGCAGCAGCTGCAGGCCTGGCCCGCCAGCGCGGCCGAACCCATCCTGCAGGTGCATGTGTCGCAGGCCCCACCCACGCTGGAAACGCCGTGGGGCCCGCCGGAACTCTGGCTGCGCGCCACCGAACTGGGCGTGCCGCAACTCGGCGCCGTGCTCGGCTATGGCGCGCTGCTGGCGCCGCTGCAGGCGGCGTGGCTGCAGCAGGCACGGCAGCAGCCCGATCGCTTGCACACGCGCATGGGCACGCCGGTGCTGGACATCCGCAATGGCCTGGACGGGGTGCAGATCGACGCTGGCGTCGTTGAGCACTTCGACGCCGCGGTGGTGGCCGAGGGCGGCGTCTTTGGCCAGCAGCAGCGCAAGGCGGTGGTGGCCGACTATCGGCAAACGGCCTGGGTCGGCTCGGTGCAGCTGCAAGGCGGGTCCGAAGCACCGCGCGGCCAGGCCTTCGAACGCTTCACGCGCCATGGCCCGGTGGCGCTGTTGCCGTTGCCCGCCGGCCCGGACGGCCTGCGCCGTGCCGCGCTGGTGTGGTGCGTGGCCAGCGCCGATGACCCGGTGCGCGAACTCACCGACGAACAGCGGCTGGCGGTGCTGCGCACGCTGGTGCCGCCCCAGGCCGGCGCACTGCTGGCGCTGTCGCCGTTGAAGCCCTTTGCGCTGGGCCTGAACGCCGAGCCCACGCTGGTGAGCGGCCGCACCGTGCGCATCGGCAATGCCGCGCAAACGCTGCACCCCGTGGCCGGCCAGGGCCTCAACCTGGGCCTGCGGGATGCGCATGAACTGGTCGGCGCGCTGCGCCGCGCAAGCGACATCGACACGGGTCTGCGCAACGCCAACTGGGCCCGTGCTGCCGACCGCTGGGCCACCATCGCCACCACCGACTTCCTGGCGCGCAGCTTTACCTGGAAGCTGCCCGGCGCCGCCACCGCACGCGCGCTGGGCCTGGCCGCGCTGCAAGCCGCGCCGCCGCTGCAGCGCTGGTTGGCGCGGCGCATGATGTTCGGCAGCCGCTGAAAGACCTGCTGCGGCACCGGGGCTGCGCCGCGGCCGCTTCAAACCGACCAACCTTGACATTCGTGCCGTGGCCCGGGCCGCTGCACGGTCACCGGGGCAACACCGTGCGGGCGCTACGCAGCCACGCTCGCCCAGGCCTGCTGCAGCACGGCGGCTGACTGTTGCAGCGCCGAGGTTTCGGCCGCATCCAGGGCCGGGCTCCACACGGTCTTGGCCCCACCCCGGCCCACCACGGCCGGCAACGACAGGGCGGCTTCGCCCAGCGTGTGCTGCCAGCTGGTGTCGGTGTACTGGCGCGACACCGTCAGCACCCGGTGTTCGTCGCGCAGCACGGCGCGCACCAGGTCGGCCGCCACCAGGCCGATGGCATGGTTGGTCATGCCTTTGCGCTGGATGATTTCGTAGGCCGCACGGCGCACCTCGGTGGCGATGCGGACCTCGTCAGCAGCCATCCAGCCGGGCCAGTTGCGCAGCGGCTGACCGCCCACCTGGGCGCCGCTCCAGTGCACCAGTTCAGAGTCGCCATGCTCGCCCAGCACCTGGGCATGCACGGAGCGCGGATCAACGCCCAGGTGCAAGCCCAGCACCTGGCGCAGTCGCGCGGTGTCGAGCATGGTGCCGGTGCCCAGCACCTGCGCCACCGGCAGCCCTGAAGCCTCACGCAACACGCGGGTCAGCACGTCCACCGGGTTGGACACCACGATGACGACGGCCTGGCTGCCGGACAGGCGTTCGCCCAGCGCCCGCGCCACACGAACGTTGTCGGCCAGCAATTGCAGGCGGGTCTCGTCGGGGCGGCTGTTGCGGCCGGCCGCAAAGACAACCACTTCGCAGGCTGCCACCTCGTCCAGGCCGGCTGCGCGCACGGTGGCACGCGGGTAGAAGGGCGCGCCATGCGCCAGGTCCATGGCCTCCCCCTCGGCGCGGGCGGAATCGCGGTCGTGCAGCAGCAGCTTGCGCACCGCACCGCCTTGCAACAACGAGATCGCAACACTGGTGCCAACATGCCCCACACCGATGAGGCCCACAGTTGCTGTCATGGGGTTCCTTCTGCCCCGGGTCGGGAGCAATCGGCCGAAGATGACCTGCGCAAGACTAACCCGGATGCTTCACCAGGGCCGCGCACTCGGCCGCAGGGGGCAGCATCATTCGGCAGTCACGCCACCACAGGTTCGGGCTGTGCGCCCACTGCCGCAACACGGTGGCGTTCAGCGTGGCGGCGCCGGTCACCGGGTGCTTTCGGGCCGCGGCCTTCACCAGCTGCCGTCGCAGCGGCGCGGTGATGCCGTGAAAAGGCAGCTGCGACTTCATGCAGTCCTGCATCGACGAGGCCCGGGCCGCGTCGGCTTGCCCGCGCAGTGCCTGCCGCAGTGCCTGCACCAGCGCGGCGTCTGCTGCCCTGCCGGCGCAGCCCTACAGCTTGCGATGCTGCAGCGCCGGCAGCTGTGCACGCACCTGATCGATGCGTTCGCGCGAGACATCGGCGATGACAAGACCCTCGCCCTGCGGCAGCATGTCGATGACCTCGCCCCAGGGGCCGATGACCATGCTGTGACCCCAGGTGCGGCGGCCGTTTTCGTGTTTCCCGCCCTGCGCCGAAGCCAGCACGTAACACTGGTTTTCGATGGCGCGGGCGCGCAGCAGCACTTCCCAGTGTCTTTCACCGGTGGTGTGGGTGAACGCGGCGGGCACACAGAGGATGTCGCAGGGCGGGTTCATCAGCGCGCGGTACAGCTCGGGGAAGCGCAGGTCGTAACAGATGCTCAGCCCCACGCGCACGGTCTCATGGCCCACGCTGGCATCGAAGCTCACCGGCCGCGTGCCGGCCTGCAAGGTGCGGCCCTCGTCGTAGCGTTCGTTGCCGTTGTCGAAACCGAACAGATGCACCTTGTCGTAGTGCGTGACTGGGCTGCCATCCGGTGCAAAGACGCAGCAGCGGTTGAGCGCCTGCGTGGCGGTGTGCCGAATGGGCAGCGTGCCGCCCACCAGCCACACGCCGTGGCGGCGTGCGGTGCCTGCCAGGAAGTGCTGGATCGGCCCATCGCCGCCGGGCTCGGCCAGCGCCAGCTTGTCGGTGTCGCGCTGACCGAGGATGCAGAAGTATTCCGGCAACAACACCAATTGGGCGCCCGCAGCTGCGGCCTGCGCCACCCCCTGCGCGGCGGCCTCGGCGTTGCGCGCCCAGTCGGGAGTGGAAACCATTTGTACGGCAGCGATCTTCATG
>JANOZF010000041.1:0-31164 GCA_031429255.1 Rubrivivax sp. | reverse complement strand
TTTCCAGCAGGTGCCCCAGGTTCAGGCTGGCGGGCGCAAAGCCGGGGCTGAAGACCAGCGCGCGCCCATAGGCCTGCTCGGCGCTTTCGGGCTTGCCGGCGGACGACAACACCGTGCCCCAGTTGAAACAGGCCACGTGGCACAACGGCGAATCGTTGTGCTCGATCCAGGCTTCGTACAACGCCGCCGCGCTCTCCAACTGCCCGGCCGCTTGCAGGCTTTGCGCACGGTCCATCACATCGGGCGCCGTGAGGCTGCCCGCGCGTGCAGCGGCCATCCAGCTGGCCAGGTCGGGGCTGGCATCCTGGGCAGGCGCATTCGTCGTGGCGGGCGCCACGTGGGCAAAGGCAGAGTTCATCCGGCTCCCTAGGGTGGTTGCAGATTCCTTGCATCCTAGGGAGACTGGGCCCGCGCCGGGCCGGCATAAGTGGGGTGCTTACGGGCCTGTTCGGTTCCTCCCAGACCCCGTGATCCCCTTGCCGGCGTTCATGTCGGCGGTGGCGCCACTGCGCCAGTGCAGGTAGACCTTCTCCACCTCGAAGACCTCGAATTCGCCCTGGATGTTCAGCGCAACCGTTCACGCGCCGCCCAGGCCCTGGGCCTGACGCTGCGCCCGTTCAGCTACCGCTGCCGCAAGCCGAGGCTGGGCTGAAAGTGCGTCTGAAACGCTGAGGCACAGCCCGGTACCCATCGGGTCACACAGCGCGTGAATTGCAAATTGCCCCGGCGTTCAGGCCCTGACGCCCAGACCCTGTGGTTCAGGCCAGTGCTTCAGCTTCGCAGAGCTTGTCGTACAGCCTCACGAAGGCCGCGTCGGGCTGCCCGTTGCTGCCTGCACAGCTTGCGCGCAAAGCTGGGTGCAGGGCGCCCAGCGCGGCCTCGGCGCCCGCCTGCTGCGCCACGGCCGCGGCCAGGGTGCGGGCACCCTGCAGGGCCAGGTCCAACGGCGCCACAAGCTCGTGCAGCGGGCGCAGGCTCTTGCCGACAGCGTCGGCGACCGACTTCGGGAACTGGATGGATTCGATCCACAGCGCACCGACCGTGGGGTGTTCGATGCCGAAGGCTTCCGTCTCGACGGCTGCCAGCTCGGCGCCGCGCACTGGCGCATAACCGGTGAACATGGCGTCGGCCATTTCAGGATAGCTGCGGCACAGGATGAGGTGGCCCACGCCGTGCAGCAGGCCGCACAGATAGGCCTCGTCGGCGTCGGCTTGCACACACGCTGCCAACGGGTGTGCGGCGTTGGCGGCCACGCGCGCGTCGCGCCAGAACATCGGCAGGTCGATGCCCTTCACGTCGTCGAAGGCCGATGACACCCCGCAGGCCACGATCAGGCGGTTCAGCGCCGCCGTTCCTATCAAGCCGACGGCGGCATCCACCGACGTCATCGAACGCTGCCCGCCAAAGAACGACGAGTTCGCCAGCCGCAGCACCTTGGTCGTCAGCACCGGGTCGCGTGACAGCGCTTGTGCGATCTGGCGTGCGTCGACATTGGGGTTGCGCAGCGCGGCCATCAGCTGCTGCACGATGGCCGGTATCACCGGCAGTTCGACGCGGCCTGCGGCCACGTCTTCGATGAATCTCGGCGCGCTGGAGGCCGGTGCCACCACCTTCGCGGGCTCTCTTTTCAGGGGTTGCAGGGTGAGTGCAGGGATACCGTCGTGGATCATGTTGCGGGCGGGCAGGCGCCACCAAGGGCGCGGTGCGCCAAGTGTCGATCAGCCGGCCCGGCTGATCAGCAGCAATAGCGTCACCTGCACGGGGCTTTTTAGGTGATGGCTGCGCACCGGCAGCCATCGCCCATCAGCCACCACCGATCAGCCACCACCCATCAGCCAGCCGCCATCAATTGGCGGCAAAGCAGTAGAACCGGCCCGATCCACCGGTGCGCACCAGCGCTTCCTGGCTGCAGCCGGCCGACTGGTGCGAGAAGTTCCACGACTGCGCCCAGGCCTCGGGCAGCGGGCCCGACAGGTCGTGGTGGCCGACGATGGCCGAACCATCGGTGCTGCTGGTCCAGGCTTTGCAGGTGGTGTCGGTCTGCGGCGCAAAGGCGGTGCCGTCGGCGCGCGAACCGGTCAGGATGTCGTGCTGGTTGGGCGTGTCGCCACGTCCCTTGATGACGGCGCCTTTTTCGTCCAGCGCGGTGGTCTTGCTGATGCGGTTGTTGGTGTGCAGTTGGGCCACGTCAGCAGCCATCAGCTCACCCTTGGCGTTGTACCAGGGCCCCTTGCCGATGCGGTCGCGGGCGTTGATGGAAGGCACGCCGGCGGCGTTGGTAGGCGTGGGGAACGCGCCCGGCACGCTGAGGTAGGCGCGCCAGGTCTTGCCACCCGCACCGGCGCCAGCGGCCAGTTTCTGGCAATGCGCGTCGGCACCGGCCAGTCCGCCCAGGTCGGCGCCCTTGTTGCTGCCCTCGCTGGTGATGAAAAAACCCATCGGCCCGGTGCCCGCGGTGGTGGCGCAGCCCGCCAGAACCAGCGCCGTGGTGGTGGCCAAGGCCAGCTTGTGAATGTTTCGCATGTTCAGCTTCTCCTGTTGAACGGCCGATCAGTGAGGCCGCTTGACTGGATTACGTGGCAAGGCCCTGATTTATGCCTCAGGGTGTTCCCGGGTTTTGCACTGACATGGCTGCGCTACCCCAAGGTGATGGTCCTGAAAGGCGGCTACCCGGCAGGGTGAAGGCCGCCCTGCGTGTGGTCGTCGGTATCGTCCTGCAAGCCCAGGGTTGACCGCTGTGTGCAGCAGGCAATACCGGGGGGCGACGTTTTCTCGCGCGTTGCAGCCGACGTCTTTCTGCCGCCCACGCTCCTAGCCCGACAATGCGGGTCCCGCCGGCGCGGTGGTCCCCTTCGCGGACCCTGCGGGCGGTTTGGATCCCCATGCCGCCTGAAGATTCCAACACCGCCGCACACGCGCGACGCGCCCCGTCCCCGTCGCCAAATGGCATCCCCCGGCACCAGGCGGTCTTGAACGCTGGCGTTGGCAACGCCATCGAACGCCAGCCCGTTGCAGACGAAGGCCAGCGAGCCATCGGCCAGCGCCCCATGGCCGTGGCGCTGGCAGGCCTGCTGTCGCTGGCCGTGGCCATGGGCATCGGGCGCTTTGCGTTCACGCCGCTGCTGCCGATGATGCTGCACGACGGGGTCGTCACGCTGCCCGCGGCCAGCTGGCTGGCCACCGCCAACTACGTGGGTTACTGGCTGGGTGCCATCGCCTGCGCGCTGCAGCCGCTGCTGTGGGCACGCTGGCGGCCCGGCCGCCCGGTGGCGCACACCACCGCGGTGCGCATCGGCCTGGTGGCGACCGTCGTGCTCACGGCGGCCATGTCACAGCCCTGGCCGGCACTGTGGCCGCTGTGGCGCTTCCTGGCCGGGCTGGCCAGTGCGCTGGTGTTTGTCTACCTGTCGGGCTGGTGCCTGGCACGACTGTCGGCGCTGGGCCATCCGGCGTTGGCCGGGCTCATCTTCGTCGGCCCCGGGCTGGGCATTGCAGCCAGCGGCCTGGCCGCCACCGGCATGGTGGCCGGCGGCGCCATGGCCAGCACCGCCTGGGCCGCCTTCGCGGTGCTGGCGGCGGTGCTGACGGCGCTGGCCTGGCCGCGCCTGCGCGGCACCGTGGCCACGCCGGCGCATGCCGCCACGGGCCCGGCTGCCGGTGCGAATCGCGGCACGCTGCTGCTGTTTGCGCTGGCCTACGGGCTGGCCGGCCTGGGCTACATCGTTACAGCCACCTTCCTGCCCGTCATCGCGCGCCAGGCGATGCCGGGTGGTTCGGTGTGGCTGGACCTGTTCTGGCCGCTGTTCGGGCTGGCCGTCGCCGCCGGTGCATTGATCACGCTGCGCCTGCCTGCCTGGGACCGCCGCCAGCTGCTGGTGGGCTGTTATGCGCTGCAGGCGCTGGGTGTGCTGCTCACGGTGTGGTGGCCCAGCCTGGCCGGCTTTGCGCTGGGCAGTCTGTTGCTGGGCCTGCCGTTCACCGCCATCACGCTGTTTGCCGTGCAGGAAGCGCGGCGGCTGCGGCCGCACAACGCTTCGGCATTGATCGGCACCCTCACGGCCGCCTGGGGCCTGGGGCAGATTGCAGGGCCGCCGTTGGTGGCCTGGCTGCTGCCCCGCAGTGCCAGCGCCGGCCAGGGCTTCGAGCGTGCCTTGCTGGTGGCCACCGGCGCGCTGGTGTTGGGCGCACTGCTGTTCGTCTGGCTGCTGGTGCGCCACCCGTTGACACCCGCCGTTGCCGCCCGATAAATCCGGCGCCTGCCTGCCTGCCCGCCCCACCCACCGAACCCGAATCGCGACCCATGCCCATCCAATGGTTCCCCGGCCACATGCACGCCACACGGCAGGCGTTGGCCAAGCGGCTGCCCGACATCGATGTCGTCATCGAGCTGCTCGACGCGCGGCTGCCCGGCTCCAGCGCCAACCCGCTGCTGGCCGAGCTGGTGCAGGCCGCCGGCGGCAAGCCTGCGCTGAAGGTGTTGAACAAACAAGACCTGGCCGACCCCGACACCACTGCGCTGTGGCTGGCCTACCTGAAGGCCCAGCCCGGCACCAACGCCATCGCGCTGGACGCCAGCGACACCGCGCCCGCGCGCCAGCTGGTGCCGGCCTGCCGCGCATTGGCGCCGCTGCGCGGTGGCATGGTCAAGCCGCTGCGCGTGTTGATCTGCGGCATACCCAACGTCGGCAAGTCCACGCTGATCAACACGCTGGTGGGCAAACGCAAGGCCAAGACGGGTGACGAGGCCGGCATCACCAAGGTGGAGCAGCGCATCGCACTGGCCAGCGACGTGGACCTGTACGACACGCCCGGCATGCTGTGGCCGCGCATCGTGGTGGAAGAAAGCGGCTGGCACCTGGCGGCCAGCGGCGCGGTGGGCAAGAACGCCTACGACGAAACCGAGGTCGCCTTGCACCTGCTGGCCCGCGTACGCCAGGACTATGGTGCAAGGCTGCAGCAGCGCTACAAGTTGGGCCCGCTGGACGGGCTGAGCGACGAAGCGCTGCTCACCGACCTGGGCCGTAAACGCGTGGCCTTGCGCCCTGGGGCGCAGGTGGATCTGCAGCAGGCTGCCGAAATCGCCATCAACGACTTCCGCAGCACCGCCTGGGGCCGCGTAACTCTGGAGACCCCCGCCGACTACGCCGCCTGGCAGGCCGCCGGCGACGAACGCGAGGCCGCGCGCAAGGCGCGCGCCGCCGCCCGCGTGGCGCGCAAGCCGCCCCAGCGCGGTGGGCCCGACCAGCAGCCTTGACGCCCTTCACCCGGTCGGGCTGGGCCGGTCGGGTGTTCGTTGCTCGTGCCAGCCATCAAGCCGTTTGGGCCGGGCCGCGGCGCGCGCGGGGCTCAGCCGAGCCTGAACACCGCCACCGCCTGCACCAGTTGCTGCGCCTGCTGCTTCAGGTTGTCGGCGGCGGCCGCGCTTTGTTCC
This sequence comes from Rubrivivax sp., assembly GCA_031429255.1. Taxonomy (GTDB): domain Bacteria; phylum Pseudomonadota; class Gammaproteobacteria; order Burkholderiales; family Burkholderiaceae_C; genus Rubrivivax. Next base: position 25,733 of record JANOZF010000041.1, on the reverse strand, counting down.
ACCAGCGCGGCGTTCTGCTGCGTGGCCCGGTCCATCTGCGACACCGCGTCGCAGACCTGCGTGACGCCCGTGCTCTGCTCCGCGCTGGCCGTGCTGATCTCGCTGACGATGGTGCTGACGCGGCCAATGGCGGCCACGATCTCTGCCATCGTCTTGCCGGCCTCGTCGACCAGCACCGTGCCCTGCTCGACCCGCTCGACGCTGGCACCGATCAGGTTCTTTATTTCCTTGGCCGCTTCGGCGCTGCGCTGCGCCAGGCTGCGCACCTCACCGGCCACGACGGCAAAACCTCGGCCCTGGTCGCCAGCGCGTGCCGCTTCGACGGCCGCGTTCAAGGCCAGGATGTTGGTCTGAAAGGCAATGCCGTCGATGACCGAGATGATGTCGGCAATGCGGCGGCTGCTTTCATTGATGCCCTTCATGGTGTGCACCACCTGGCCCACCACGTCGCCACCCTTGACGGCCACTTCAGAAGCACCGCGCGCCAGCTGGTTGGCCTCGCGCGCGTTCTCGGCGTTGTTGCGCACCGTGGTACCCAGTTCGTCCATCGTCGACGACGCCTGCTGCAGCGCACCGGCCTGCTGCTCGGTGCGGCTGGACAGGTCCTGGTTGCCTTCTGCAATCTGCGCGCTGGCGCTGGCCACGCTCTCTGAACCGTGGCGCACCTGGCTCACGGCCGTGGACAGGCCGGCCTGCATGGCCTGCAGACTGGCCATCAGGCTGTGCCGGTCGCCGAGCCGGAGGTGGATGGGCGTGGTCAGGTCGCCCTGCGCCACGGCGCGGGCCAGGTCCACCGCCACATGCGGTTCACCGCCCAACTGGCCGACGATGCCCCGCGTGATCAGCACCGCCAGCGCGGTGCCGATGGCCAGCACCAGCAGCAGCAGCACGGTGACCACCGCGGCCGTGCGCCGAAAGGTGGCCGTGGCGGCTTCGGCGGCAGCCTGGCCGCCTGCGAAGTTGAAGCTGGTCAGCGCCGTCAGCGCGCCCATGGTTTCTTCCAGCGCCATCCCGCTAGCGCCGTCGCTGATGTCGGCCGCGTCGGCCTGCTTCTTGTCGCGGCCCAGGGCCACCACCTGCTTGCTGACCTTGAGGTAGGCGGCCCAGGCCTTTTCGGCCTTTTGCACCAGCTTGGCCTCTTCGTCGCCCTCGACGGCCTTCTTGTAGGCCGCCAGGCTTTGCGCCACGCGCTTGCCCGAGGCGGCCATCTTGTCTTCGTATTCGGCGTGGTAGCTGCGGTCTTCGGTGCGGCTGTGCTTGACTTCCATCTCGCGCGCGTCCACCAGGGACGCGCGCGCCTGGAACAGATGGCCCACACCGACCAGCCACTTGTTGGCCACTTCACGGACGCGGCGGTCTTCCTGGTCCATGGACCACAGCGACACGCCACCGATGAGCGCCGTCATGGCCAGCAGCAGCGCAAAAGCTGCCGCCAGCTGGCGCCCCACCGGCAGGCGAGACAAGACTTCAGCCAGGCGAAACCTATTGATCATGGTGTGGAAATCCTGCAAGCAAAATCGATGGTCAAGCGCAACCCGGCATCACTTCTTGTGGCCGATGTAGCTGACACCGATGATCTTGCCGCCGGCGTCCTTGATGGGGTTGTAGCAAGCGTCGAAGGCCGTGCCCAGCACGTCGATGGGACCGCAGTACGGCTTGCCGGTGCTGACCGCCGCATAGGCTGCGTTGCGCGCCAGTTGCGTGCCCACGCCGCGCTTGCCCTCGGGCGTGAGCACGTTGGTGCTGACGCGCACGAACTCGTCACCGTCCTTCACGAACACCGTTGCGGTGGCGCTGTGCTCCTTGCGGATGGAATCGACGACGTCGTAGTTGTTGTTGATCTTGCGCTCGCCAAAGAAGATGGCGGGCACGGCCTTGCCGGCCACGGTGTCCGTGCCTTCGAGCTTGGGCGCACCAATCTTGGCCAGCCGGGCGTCCAGGTCGGCGATGGTGGCCTTGGGGTCGTAGGCGTGGGCCAGGCTGCTGCTGGCCAAGACGGCCAGGGCGGCGAGCATGTGGGTGGATCGGTTCATGTGGGTTGCTCCATTGCGGGTGTTGCGTGAATCCAGACGGATCAGCTCAGCGGTGCCCCAGCCCAGCGCCAGGGCAGGACCGGAAAGCCCGGAATCCGACCCGTCAGTGTCACCAGCAATGGACGCCCAAAACACACGAAAAGAACAATTCCAACATGCCTTATCGGCGCCTTCGGAGCGCTCAGCGGCCGCCCGTCAAGCGCATCAGGGTGGCCAGCGAGTCGGCCTCGTGCAGCGGCTTGTCGTGGCGGATGCGCAGCATGCGCGGAAAGCGCACCGCCAGGCCGCTCTTGTGGCGCGGGCTGGCGCCGATGCCCTCAAAGCCGATCTCGAAGACCAGCGTGGGTCGCAGGCTGCGCACCGGGCCGAATTTTTCCAGCGTCGTGGCGCGCACCACCTTGTCGACGGCCTTGAACTCTTCGTCGCTCAAGCCCGAGTAGGCCTTGGCAAAGGGCAGCAACTGCAGCGCGCCGCTGTCCAGCCGGGGCGCCGGCTCACGCCGCGCGATGGCGTCCAGCACGGCTTGGGCTTCGTCGGCGCTGGCCGGGGCTCGGCTCCAGACGGCGAAGGTGTAGTCGGTGTAGACGCTGGCGCGACGCCCATGGCCGGCCTGTGCGTAGACCAGCACGGCGTCGGCGGTATACGGCTCCAGCTTCCACTTCCACCAGGTGCCTTCGCTCTTGGTGCGGCCGCTGCCGTAGCGGGCCTGGGTCGACTTCAGCATGAAGCCTTCAAAACCCCGTGGTCGCGCCTGTTGACGCAAGGTGATGGCGTCGTCCCAGTGCTCACACGCCAACACCGGCGACAGGCGCAGCGGGGCTGGCACCGTCGGGTGCAGCGCAGCCTGCAGCGCTGGCGTTGCGCCCACTGCCAAGAAGGGCGCGAGCACCGTTTCCAGCAGGCCCCGCCGCACCTGCTGGGCCTGGTGCCGCACGTCCACAGCGCCACTTTCCAGCAGGTCGTAGGCCATGAACACCACCGGCGCATCGGCGAGCAGTTTCTTGCCCACCGTCTTGCGGTTGATACGGGTCTGCAGTTGCTTGAACGGCGCCGGCACGTCGATGCCCGGCAACCACACCAGCAATTCACCGTCGAGCACGGTGCCATCGGGCAGGCGCGCCGCCGCTGCCACGACCTCAGGAAAACGCTCGGTGACCAGTTCTTCGCCGCGAGACCAGATCCAGACCTGGCCGCTGCGCTTGACCACCTGCGCACGGATGCCGTCGTACTTCCATTCCAGTATCCAGTCCTGCACCGGCCCCAGCGTCTGCGGCTCGGCCTGCAGCGCATGCGCCAGGAAAAAGGGATAGGGCTGGCCCACGGGCGCTTCGCCGCTGTCGGCGCTGGCCACCAGCGCTTGCCAGCGCGCGGCGCTGGGCATGGCCCGCGCGTCGGCCCAGCCCACCAGGCGCTGTGCCAGCAGTTGGGCGTCCAGCCCGGTGTGCCGGGCCAGTGCGCGCTGAATCATCAACCGCCCCACGCCAACGCGAAAACCGCCCCCGACCATCTTGATGAGCACAAACCGTTCGGTGCTGCCGAGTTCGCGCCACCACGCCTGCACGCGCTGCAATTGCTCGGGCTGCGACAGGCCGCGCAGTGGCAGCAGGCGTTCGGTCATCCAGTGCGCCAGGCCCGGTGCCGGCGGCTCGGCGACGTGCACGTCCGGCGCCGGCAACAGGTGTGCGATGGTTTCGGCCAAATCGCCCACCGCCTGGTAGCAGGCCTCGAACAGCCAGTCGTCGACGCCGGCCATGCGGCAGGCGGCCACGCGCAGCACCGCCATCGGCACCACCTGGCGCGGTTTGCCGCCGGCCAGCAAAGTGACGGCCCATGCGGCATCGTCGTCGCTGGCCCGCTCGAAGTAGCGCACCAGCGCGTCGAGCTTGTCGTTCTGCGCCGTGCTGGCGTCCAGGTCTTCGTAGAGGGCGGCGAAGTCACGCATGGCGCTCGAGCCCGGCCACACAGGGCACGCAGTGGTCCAGCGGCTTCACGCCACCGGCCTTTGCGCATCCAGCGCATCCAGCGCATCCAAGCCATCGGGCGCGCCGAGCCCATCGGCGGCGGCGGCCGGCACGGCAGCGGGGCCACCGCCGAAGTCCGGCGCGACATCCAACGGCGCTTCGGGTGCATCTTCCTGCCCGAAGGCAGTACTGAAGCTGCCGGCCTGCAAACCCTGCTGCTGCAGCCAGCGCACCATCACCGCTTCGTAGCCGTGCGTGACGATGACGCGGCTGGCGCCGGTGGCGCCGATGGCGCGCTGCAAGCCGGGCCAGTCGGCATGGTCACTGATGACGAAGCCGCGGTCCACACCTTGTCGCCGGCGCGCGCCACGCAATTGCATCCAGCCGCTGGCAAAGGCGTCGCTGCAGTCGCCGAGCTTGCGTGCCCAGGCGCTGCCATGCACCGCAGGCGGCGCCACCACCAGCGCCCGCTGCAGCAGGTTGCGCTCGGTGATGCTCTCCAGCGCCAACGTGGCCGGCAGGTGCACACCGGCTGCGCGGTAGGCCTCGTTCAGCAGCTGCACCGCACCGTGCACGACGATGGGGCCGATGCCCGGGTCCACGCCCGCCAGCAAGCGTTGCGCCTTGCCAAAGCTGTAGCCCAGCAGCAGGCTGGGCCGACCCAGCGCCGCGTTGGCCTGCCACCAGGTGTTGATCTGCGCCATCAGCTCGGGCTGCCGCTGCCAGCGGTAGATGGGCAGGCCGAAGGTGCTTTCGGTGATGAAGCAATGGCAGCGCACCGGCTCGAAAGGCTGGCAGGTGGTGTTGCCGTCGTCGCCATGGCCGCTGGTGAAATAGTCACCCGAGGCGACCCAGACGCAACCCGCATGCTCGATGCGCACCTGCGCCGAACCCAGCACATGGCCGGCCGGGTGCAGGCTGACGCGCACGCCGTTGATGTACACCGTTTCGCCGTAAGCCAGGCCCTGCAGCGAGATGTCGCCCAGGCGTGCGCGAAGCACGCCGGCGCTGACGGCGGTGGCCAGGTAGGCACCATGGCCGCGCCGCGCGTGGTCGGCATGCGCATGCGTGATGACGGCGCGCGGCACCGGGCGCCAAGGATCGATGTAGAAGTCACCCGGCGGGCAGTACAGACCCTGTGGGCGCTGCACCACCAGGTCGCCCATTCTCTCGGCCATGCTCGCCATCGAGCCGTCCGTAGGGCCGTCCGTAGCGCCGTTCGTAGCGCCGTTCGTAGCGCCGTCCGTAGCGCCGTGTGTCGCGCCGACTGTCGCGCCGACTGTCGCGCCGTCTGTCGCGCTGTCCGTCCAGTCACCCATCACGTCAGCCGCCACGTCCCCGTACCGGTGGCGGTTCCATCACGCCCGGCCCGCGTGGCATCAGGAACGTGGTGCGCAGGTCCAGCGTGCCGCGCTGGCCCAGGTCGGCCCGGTGCTGCAGCAGCCAGCGCTCGGCTGCCGCCACACCCAGCGCATGCAATGACAGCAGAAAGGCGCGCTCGGTGTTCAGCTTGCTGCTGGCGTTCAGCGGCGCCAGTCCTTCTTCGTCGGACACCATGTGCAAGCGCAGGTTCTTGTAGTCGCCGGCATCGACCAGGCCCTTTGCGAGCAGGCGCTGCACGAAGGCGATGGCCCGCATTTCGCTCACCAGACCGGCGTTGAAGGTGATTTCATTGACGCGGTCGGCAATCTCCTGCGGCGTGTTGGGCGTGTCCGGTCGCTCCAGCGGGTTGATCTTCACCAGCACCACGTCGAGCGCGGCGGTGTTGTAGATCAGCGGCCACAGCGCCGGGTTGCCGCTGTAGCCACCGTCCCAGTACGGTTGGCCGTCGATCTCGACGGCGCGAAACAGCTGCGGCAGGCAGGCCGAAGCCAGCAGCGCGTCGATGCCGAGGTCGCGGCGGTCGAACACGCGCGGCTGCCCGCTGCGCACCGCGGTGGCGGTGATGAAGAGGTCGATGGGGCCGCTGCGCAGCGCCTGCGGCTGCACATGGCGCTGCAGCACCTCACGCAGCGCGTTCGTGCCCGTGGGGTTGAACTGGTAGGGGCTGAAGGAGCGCAGAAACAGCTGGCTCCAGGCGTAAAACGGGTTCAGGTCGAGGTTGAATTCGGCGATGCCCTGGCCGGGCCAGTGGCCGAAGCAGGCGCCTTGCGACGAGACATCGAGCCAGAAGTCGCGCAACGCCTGGCGCGCCCCGTCGGCCCCGGCGCGCGCCCAGCCGGTGGCCAGCACGGCGGCATTGAGCGCGCCGGCGCTGGTGCCCGACAGACCGGCGACTGCCAGCCCGGGCTCCTGCAACCAGCGGTCGAGCACACCCCAGGTGAAGGCGCCATGCGAGCCACCACCCTGCAGCGCCAGGTCGACCGGCAGCGGCGCCCTGGCGGCGGCAGCGACGCGCTGACCACGGGCAGTCACGGGGCGGACCTTGCTTGATGCCGATGGCGACGGACGAACAGGCTTGGCGGGTGTCTTCATGGCTGTAGCCTAACGGCGGAGAGCCCGCCTTGCGAAGCCCCCAGGGAACGCCTGCCGGTGCATCGCAAGCATCAGCAGGCACCAGCGGGCAAGCCCGCCATCAGTAGCGGCCCGTGATGCCCGCCACGCGTATGTAGAGATAGGCTGCCCAGGCCACCATGCTGCGATGCGCCAGCCCGCGCAGCCCGGGGCGCGCCGGCGGACCCAAGACTTCTGTGGACACCGCAAACGCGGCATCGAAGCGCTCCGCCAGCGCGGCTGCGAATTCCGCGTCGTAGACCACCACGTTGGCTTCCAGGTTCAGCAGCAGTGACAGCGGGTCGATGTTGGAACTGCCCACCGTGGCCCATTCGTCGTCCACCACCGCCACCTTGGCGTGCAGGAAGGCGGGTGTGTACTCGAACACCCGCACGCCCACGGCACGCAGCTCGTCATACAGCGCGCGTGCCGCCATCGCAGCCAACAGGTAGTCCACCTTGCCCTGCATCAGCAGGCGCACCTTGACGCCCCGCAGCGCCGCGTTGCGCAGCGCCATGCGGAAGCGGTAGCCGGGGTAGAAGTAGGGCACCGCGATGTCGACGCGGTGCCGGGCCCGCTTGATGGCCTGCACGTAGCTGTGTTCGATGGCGCGCCGCTGGCGCACGTTGTCACGCACCACGAAGGCGGCGCGCATGGCCAGCGGTGCCGTGGCCACCACCGCGACCGGCGGGTCCGGCTGGCCGCGCAACTGGCGCAGCAGGCTGAGCGCCTCGTTCACCGGGCGGGCGCTGCGCGCCAGCAAGCGCGCCTCGTCACGCCAGCCGCGCGACAGGTGCGAGCGTGTCCACATCGCCCGCGCGGTGGCGCCCACGGGTTCGGCCAGCGCGCCGCTGATCTGCACCGCGAAATCCAGCCGCGGCTGATCGGTCCAGCCATGGTTCATGTCCAGTCGGTCATCGATGAGGTTGATGCCGCCGACAAAGGCCACCTGGCCGTCGCACACACACAACTTCTGGTGCAGACGCCGCAACTGTCCGGGCTGCAGCCACGAATACCAGCGGTCCAGCGGCCGAAACACCTCGAGCTTCACGGCCGAGCCGGCAAACATCTCACGCACGTGGCTCATGCTGGCGATGCAGCCAAAACCGTCCACCACCACGTGCACGGCCACGCCACGCGAGGCGGCACGTTTCAGTGCATCGGCCACGGCAAGCGCAGCAGCATCGTTGTGAAAGATGTAGGTGGCCAGCCAGACCTCGCGCGTGGCGGCGTCGATGGCCGCCTGCATGCGCGGGAACAGCATGTCGCCGCCCTCGAGCAACTCCACCTGGTTGCCACCCACCACCCGCGGTGGCGGCACCACGGTCCAGCCTCGCATGGTCTGCAGCAGGGCCCGCGCCGGGTTGCCCTGTTCGCTTGCGTCAGCACCAGATCCGGGTGCAGCCATCAACACAGGTCCAGCTCAGCCACCAGCGGCAGATGGTCCGACATGCGCGCCCAGGCCATGCCCTGCGGCGCCATCGTCGAGCGGCAGCTCAGGCCGCGCAGGTAGAAACGGTCCAGCGCGAACACCGGCGCCAACGAAGGGAAGGTGGCCGCGCGTGAAGAACCCCCGGCACGGGCACGCTGCAAGCCCAGCTCGGCCATCGGGCCGTCGAGTCTTTCACCCCAGTCGTTGAAGTCGCCGGCCACGACCAGGATCTCGTCGGGCGGCACCTCTCGTTCGATGAAGGTCGCCAGCTGCTGCACCTGGCGCAAGCGGCTGCTGTGCACCAGCCCCAGGTGCACCACCACCGTGTGCACGGTGCAGCCGTTCCACAGCACCGGCACATGCAGCAGGCCGCGCTGCTCGAAGCGGTGGTCGCTGACGTCGTGGTGCCCGATGTCGCCGAGCGGCCAGCGCGACAGCAGCGCGTTGCCATGTTCACCATGGCGTGTGACGGCGTTGGTGCGGTAGGCCACCTCGTAACCCTCTGGGGCCAGGTAGTCGGCCTGGCCCTGATCGGGCCAGCCGAGGTGGGTGCGGTCGAAACGGCGGGCCTCGCGGGTGTGGAACAGGCGCACCTCCTGCAGGAACACGATGTCGGCGTCCAGTGCCTCCACCGCCAGACCCAGGTTGTGGATCTCCAGCCGCTTGCGCGGGCCCAGGCCGCGCACACCCTTGTGGATGTTGTAGGTGGCCACGCGCAGCGTGCCCAGGCCCGTGTTGGGGGGCAGCAGCGTGGAGTTGAGCGGATTGAGTCGGGTCATGCGGCGGCGTCCAGGAAGCGCGGCAGTTGCAGGATGGCTTCGGCGTTGCTGGGCGAAAAGCAGCGGTCGGCGGCTTCGCGCCAGGGCAGCCACACGCTGGCGGTGTGTTCGCGCGGGCTCAGCCGGGGGTGCTGCCGACGTTGCAACGCAAGGCCGAACACATGCTCGGTGTTCTGCGTCACGCCCGGCGCGTAACGGTGGCGCCAGACGGGGTAGATCTCGTACAGGTTGACCAGGCCCCAGTCGCGCAGCACACCGCCCCTGATGCCGGTTTCTTCGTGCACCTCGCGCCGCGCGGTCAGCTCCAGCGCTTCGTCTTCGGCGTCGAGCGAACCGGTCACGCTTTGCCAGTAGCCGGGCTTGTCGGCGCGCTCGATCAGCAGCACGTCCAGCTTCGGTGTGTGGATGACCACCAGCACCGAGCGCGGGATCTTGAAGGGGCGGGCGACAGAGGCTTCAGACACCGCTGACCACGGCGTCCAGCGCGTCGATGAAAAGCGCTGCATTGGCGCGCAACGACGCCACGCGGTGTCTCAACACCGAATGCGGCAGCGCGGCCAGCAGATGCGGCGCCAGATACAGGTCCTCGCCCTTGATGTGCACCGTTTGCGCCAAGCGCCGCGGCGGCCTGGGGCCGGTGGCGGCGTTGCGCGTCAGCGGCATGGTCAAGCGCGTGCTCAAGTGGTCGAGTTGGTCGCTCTGCAAGACGACGAAATACGGGAACGCCTGCCGCTGTGCCGTGTTGGGGTTTTCGAACGCGTCGAACTGCTGCATGGCCCGTTCACCAGACGCGGTGTTCGTCACCGGGGATGCCGTACTGTTCGATCAGTGCGTTTTGCGCATCGACCCAGCCCTTGTGTTGGCGATAGAAAACAAGCCCGGCTTCTCCTTGGGCCGGCGCAGGCGAGCGTTCAGCTCCGGCAGCCAGCAGCGCGTCGTACTGCGCTGCCGACAGCAGCACGCTGTGCCGCCGGCCCGATTTTTCGATCGTCACCGGCTCGCGCTGGCATTGCTCCAGCATCTGGCCCAGGCGGTTCTTGGCTTCGGTGGCGGTGACGTGCATGGCGGGGCTCCGGTAGATAGATCAGCCATTTTAGCCAAATGCGCCACCATCTCCACGAGCCCGCCCCCGATTCGCCACCGGCGGCCCGGTCAGGCCGAGGCCGTCGGGTTGCGCAGCCGGATGTGCAGCTCGCGCAGCTGGTCTTCGTCGACCAGGCTCGGAGCACCCGTCAGCAGACACTGTGCCCGCTGGGTCTTGGGGAAGGCGATCACGTCGCGGATGCTCTCGGCCCCGGTCATCAGCGTGGCGATGCGGTCCAGGCCAAAGGCCAGGCCACCATGCGGTGGCGCGCCGTACTGCAACGCGTCGAGCAGGAAGCCGAACTTCACTTTCTGCTCTTCGGGCGTGATGTTCAGCGCCTCGAACACCCGCGCCTGCACATCGGCGCGGTGGATCCGCACCGAGCCGCCGCCGATTTCCCAGCCGTTGAGCACCATGTCGTAGGCCTTGGCGATGCAGGCACCGGGGTCGGTCTTCATCAGCTCGTCGTGGCCGTCTTTCGGCGCCGTGAACGGGTGATGCACAGCGTTCCAGCGCTTGCCTTCCTCGTCGTACTCGAACATCGGGAAGTCGACCACCCACATCGGCGCCCACTTGTCTTCGAACAGGTCATGGCTGCGGCCGAACTCGCTGTGACCGATCTTCACGCGCAGCGCGCCCAGCGCATCGTTGACGACCTTGGCCTTGTCGGCGCCGAAGAAGATGAGGTCGCCGTTGCGCGCGCCGGTGCGCGCGATGATCTCGGCCAGGGCGCCGTCGTGCAGGTTCTTCACGATCGGACTCTGAAGGCCTTCACGGCCCTTGCCGGCGTCGTTCACCTTCATCCAGGCCAGCCCGCGCGCGCCGTAGATCTTGACGAACTCGGTGTAGGCGTCGATCTCGCTGCGGCTCATCTCGCCGCCGCCCGGCACGCGAAGCGCCGCGACGCGGCCCCCCGGCGTGGTGGCCGGCCCGGAGAAGACCTTGAAGTCGACATCCTTCATCACGCTGGTGAGCTCGGTGAATTCCAGCTTCACGCGCAGGTCGGGTTTGTCGGAGCCGTACTGGTGCATCGCGTCGGCGTAGGTCATCTCGACATACACCGGCAACTCCACGCCGAGCGTCTTGCGGAACACCGCGCGCACCATCGCTTCGGTGATGGCGCGGATCTCGGCCTCGCCCAGGAAACTGGTCTCGATGTCGATCTGCGTGAATTCAGGCTGGCGGTCGGCGCGCAGGTCTTCGTCGCGGAAGCACTTGGTGATCTGGTAGTAGCGGTCGAAACCGGCCACCATCAGCAACTGCTTGAACAGCTGCGGGCTCTGCGGCAGCGCGAAGAACTGGCCGTCGTGCACGCGGCTGGGCACCAGATAGTCGCGCGCGCCTTCGGGCGTGCTCTTCGTGAGCATCGGCGTCTCGATGTCGATGAAGCCCAGTTCGTCCAGGAACTTGCGCACCTCGATGGCCACGCGGTAGCGCAGCATCAGGTTCTTCTGCATCTGCGGGCGGCGCAGGTCCAGCACGCGGTGGGTCAGGCGCACGGTCTCCGACAGGTTCTCGTCGTCCAGCGGGAACGGTGGCGTCACGCTGGCGTTCAGCACCACCAGTTCATGGCACAACACCTCGATCTTGCCGCTGGTGAGGTTGGCGTTTTCAGTGCCCGCGGGGCGCGCCCGCACCTTGCCCACCACCTGGAGGCAGAACTCGTTGCGCACGCCTTCGGCGGTCTTGAACATCTCGGCACGGTCGGGGTCGCAGACGATCTGCACCAGGCCTTCGCGGTCGCGCAGGTCGATGAAGATCACGCCACCGTGGTCGCGGCGGCGGTGCGCCCAGCCCATCAGCGTGACGGTCTGGTCAAGATACTTTTCGTTCACCAGACCGCAGTAGTCGGTGCGCATGGCGGCGGGGGCAGAGGGTCGGGCGGCGGTGGTCGCAGGCGTTGTCATGACTTCACTCCAGGCGGATGTGGATGTTCAGATGTCGGGGGGGGGGACTGGGGCTGGCTCTGGGGCACCCGCACCAGACCCGCAGGCATGGCGCAACCGGTGCGGGTGGGTTGGCAGGCAGCCGGGCCGCGCCAACCCCGTCAATTTCGCGGCGCGGCCGGTGTGGCCGGGCGTGCGCTCACCGGCTCGCTGGACGGGCCCACCACGCCCATCGAAATGACGTATTTCAGCGCTTCGTCCACGCTCATGTTCAGCGGCAGCACGTCGGCCCGCGCCATCATCAGAAAGAAGCCTGAAGTCGGGTTGGGCGTGGTCGGCACGTAGACGCTGACATGGTCGCCCGGCAGGTGGGCCGCCACCTCGCCACCGGGCTTGCCGGTGACGAAGGCAATGGTCCACGAACCCTGGCGTGGGTACTGCACCAGCACCGCTTCGCGAAACGCGTTGCCACTGCTGGAGAACAGCGTGTCAGAAACCTGCTTGACCGAGTTGTAGATGCTCTTGACGATGGGGATCTTGCCCAGGATCGAGTCCCACTGGCGCAACCACCACTGGCCGAAGATGTTGGCCGCAAACACGCCTGTCAGCAGCAGGCCCACCACCATGGCCACCACGCCCAGGCCCGGCACGTGGCGCCACTGCTCGATGCTGGCGTGCGCGCCTTGCGGCATCACGGCCTGCGTGGCCGACAGCACGCCTTCGAAGACACCGTCCATCACGCCCAGCAGCCAGCCCAGCACCCAGATGGTGATGGCCAGCGGCAACCAGACGAGCAAACCGGCGACGAGGTATTTCTTCACGAGGAGGCCTGTTCAGGTGCCGAGCGCAGGGTAAGGGGCCGGGGCCGCAGGGCGAGCCTCAGGACGCCGAGCCGCTGCCCGCAGCCGGACTGGCCTTGGGGCTGGGCGCTGGCGCTGGCGAAGGTGAAGCTGCAGGCGCCGCGGCACCAGGTGCACCGGCAGGTGCGGCTGCAGGAGTGGTCGGTGCTGCGCCCTCGGGCTTGCCGTCGCCCACGGGTTTGTCGCCCCCTTCAGCCGCCGGCTTGGCGCCGGTGTTTCCACCGCGGAAGTCGGTGACGTACCAGCCCGACCCCTTGAGCTGGAAACCAGCCGCCGTGACCTGTTTTTCAAAGGCACTGGCGCAGCAAGACGGGCACACCGTCAACAACGGGTCGGACATCTTCTGCAGCACGTCTTGCGCATGGCCACAACCGGCGCAGCGGTAGGCGTAGATAGGCATGGCGGTAGAGGCTCGTGGATGCGTGAGTCGCGTTGAGTGAACAGTGGCCCTGTCGACCGGGCGCTGAGGTGGCTGAGCTTTGGCTGGCGTGAAGTGTGGAGCTGGCCTGGTGGCGGTTTGTTGCAAGCGTGGCGGTTGCCTTCGGGCACTTCCACCCTGCGCCCACCCCCTACGTCAGCAAGCCCGACCAGAGCAACCCATCATTATAGGCGGGCCCCGCATCCACGCGGGGGCGTGGTCATCAATGAACCAGGAGCCGCGTCACGAGCAGTCCAAGCACAAATCCCACCGCGGCCCACAGCAGCGTCTGCAACAGCCGGTTGGTTCGACGCTGCTCGGCCAGCAGTGCCAGCAAGGCCGGGCTGTCGCCGCCGCCGCCCTGCTGGCGCAGCGCCTGGTGCACCAGGCGCGGCAGTTCGGGCAGCATCTGCGCATAGCGCGGCGCCTCGTCCTGCAGGCGGTCGAGCAGGCCGCGCCAGCCCACCTGCTCGTTCATCCAGCGCTCCAGGAAAGGCTTGGCCGTCGTCCACAGGTCGAGTTCAGGGTCGAGTTGCCGCCCCAGGCCTTCGATGTTGAGCAGCGTCTTCTGCAGCAAGACCAGTTGGGGCTGGATCTGCACGTTGAAGCGGCGCGAGATCTGGAACAGGCGCAACAGCACCTGGCCCAGCGATATGTCTTTCAAGGGCCGGTCGAACTGCGGCTCGCACACGGCGCGGATGGCGCCTTCGAGCGCATCCACCCGCGTCTGCGGCGGCACCCAGCCGCTTTCGATGTGGAGCTCGGCCACGCGCTTGTAGTCACGCCTGAAAAAGGCGATGAAGTTGTAGGCCAGGTACTGCTTGTCGGTCTCAGTGAGCGTGCCGATGATGCCGAAGTCCAGCGCGATGTAGCGGCCGAAGTTGGCCGGCTCCAGGCTGACCTGGATGTTGCCGGGGTGCATGTCGGCATGGAAAAAACCGTCACGAAAGACCTGGGTGAAGAAAATCGTCACGCCGTCGCGTGACAGCTTGGCGAGGTCGACACCGGCGGCGCGCAGGCGGTCGATCTGGCCGATGGGCACGCCGAACATGCGCTGCATCACGATCACACCCGGTTTGCAAAGCTCCCACACCATCTCGGGCACCATCACCAGGTCCAGGCCTTCCATGTTGCGCCGCAGTTGCGTGGCGTTGGCGGCCTCGCGCACGAGGTCGAGCTCGTCGTGCAGGTAACCGTCGAATTCAGCCACCACCTCACGCGGTTTCAGGCGCTTGCCGTCGGCCGACAACCGGTCCACCCAGCGCGCAATCAGGTGCAGCAGCTTCAGGTCCTGGTCGATGACTTCCAGCATGCCCGGCCGCAACACCTTCACCGCCACCTGCATGCCCGGCCGGGGTGCGCCCTTGAGCACGGCAAAGTGCACCTGCGCGATGGATGCGCTGGCCACAGGCTCGGCGTCGAAACTGCTGAAGATGTCTTCGATGCTGCGCCCGAAAGCCTGTTCCACCAGGATGCGGCTCTGCGCCGCCGGGAAAGGTGGCACCCGGTCCTGCAGCCTGGCCAGCTGGTCGGCCACGTCCAGCGGCACCAGGTCGCGGCGCGTGGACAGCACCTGACCGAACTTGACGAAGATCGGCCCCAGCCTTTCCAGACCTTCGCGCAGCCGCTCGCCACGGGGCGCGTCCAGACGCCTGCCGATGGTCACCAGGCGCACCAGCGCCCGCACCCAGCGCTGCGGAAACACGCTCAGCGCCACCTCGTCCAGGCCAAAGCGCAGGACGGTGACGACGATGAAGATCAGGCGCCCGAACTGCCTCATGGCGCTTCAGTGCGCCCGGCGACGGCAAACGGCACGGTCGGCTGCCAGCCTCAAGGACGCCATGTGCGCAGCCGCTCGCCCAGGCCTTGCGCGCCCTGCACGGCAGCGCGCACGCCTGCCGCGATGGCGCCACCCAGGCGGTGCAGCGGCTGTGCCAGCGCCGGGCCGAACAGCCGGTCGACATCGGCCGCCACGTCCCAGCGCAGGTTCTGCATCAACCAGTTGACGTCTCCTGCCAGTTGCGCGTCGCCTTCAACCTGCACCGCAGGCATCTGGCCGAACAGGCCGCGCGCCAGCAGCGCTGCGGGGTTGCTGGCGTCCAGGCGCACGCTGAGATCGCAGGCGGGGCTGTCAGGCAGCGGGCCGGGGCCGGGGCCGGACAGCGCGGCTCCGGACCATTCCAGCAAGCCGGCCGGCGTGATCCGCCAGCTCAGCTGCGGCGGTTCGGGCAACAGCGCGGGCCAATTCTCGAGCAGCAGCCTCATCTGGCGCCCGGTGTGGGCTCGCAACCGTTCGGTGGCGACGGGCTCGCTGGACAACACATGGTTGAGCAGCAACGTCAGGCGCTCGGCCAGCGCGGGTGTCACCAGGGACTGCAACTGCGCTTGAAGACTGTGAATCATTGCTCGATTGTAGGCAGCAGGGCCGCACGGGATGCCACGCAGGTCGCGCAGCCCTGATCCCTGGATGGTCCAGAATTCGATGTTTATTCAGCTTGTCCTTGGCAGGCTGGACTTGGGCGATCTGCGGCCCGGAACCGTCCACAAGCGCACAGCGCTGCACCCACAAGAGCGCGCTGCGCCGACCTGATGCTCCAAGAACGAGGCTACAAGAGGACTTTTTTCAGCGCGCCGCAGTCGGTAACGTCGCTGCTGGCTGCATTCCTGGAGCCCGGCATCACGGTGGGGGTATACCTCCTGACAGCGCTGTGGTTCGAAGAACCCATCGTGCGTTCAGACCTGACGCTGTGCCTGCTGATCTTTGCGCTGACGTTTCCGGGACGCAACCGCTTCTGGGACCGGCCACTGAACGCCGCCGTCGACATCACCACCTCGTGGGTGTCGCTGCTGGGCATCCTGTTCCTGTGCGCCTATGCCACCCGAAGCGTTGAACTCTTCGACCGCAAAGTGCTGATGCATTGGGCCGTCATCACGCCCGTGCTGCTGTGGCTGGCAGTGTTCAGCGGCCGCACCTTCTTGCGGTACAACGCTGCCAAACCCGAGAACCGACGCACGGCCGTGGTGGTGGGTGCCAGTGCACTGGGCGTCAAGGTGGCGCGCGCCTTTCAGGCTCGCGGCGATATCGGCATGTCGTTCCTGGGTTACTTCGACGACCGCCAGGACGAGCGCGTGGACCCCAACGCCGCCACCAAGCGGTTGGGCAGCCTGGCCCAGGTTGCCGACTACGTGCGCGACAAAGGCGTGCACGAGGTCTACGTGACGCTGCCCCTGGGCTCGCAGCCGCGCATCGTGCGATTGCTCGAACAGGTGCAGGGCACCACTGCCAGCGTCTTCTTCGTTCCCGACGTGTTCGGCATCAGCATCATCCAAGGCCGACTGCAGGACATGAACGGCGTGCCCGTGGTGGGTCTTTGCGAAACGCCCTTCACGGGCACCAACCGGCTCATCAAGCGCATATCGGACCTGGTGCTGGCGTTCATCATCCTGGTGCTGATGTCGCCCGTGCTGCTGGTGCTGGCGATCGGCGTGAAGCTCAGCTCGCCAGGGCCGGTCATCTTCAAGCAAAAACGCAACGGCCTGGATGGCGACGAAATCATCGTCTACAAGTTCCGGTCCATGCGGGCGCAAGACAACGGCACCGTCGTGCCTCAAGCCACCAAGGACGACCCGCGGGTAACGCCTTTCGGAGCGTTCATTCGCCGCACCTCGCTGGACGAGTTGCCGCAGTTCATCAACGTGCTGCAGGGTCGCATGAGCATCGTGGGCCCAAGGCCGCATGCGGTTGCACACAACGAGATGTACCGCCAGTTGATCAAGGCCTACATGGTGCGCCACAAGGTCAAGCCGGGCATCACCGGTTGGGCCCAGGTCAATGGCCACCGCGGCGAGACCGAGACCATCGAGAAAATGCAGGCCCGGGTGGAATACGACCTGGAGTACCTGCGCAACTGGACGCTGGGCCTGGACCTGGTGATCATCCTGCGCACCATCAAGACCGTGTTCTACGACAAGCAGGCGCGATGAGCCGCAGCACCACCCGGGCCGCTGTGGCGCCGCCCAACTGCCTGGCCCGCCGCCCCATTGACAGCCCGCCGCAGGGCCCAACCCACCGACAGCCCCAGGAGCCCGCGCCATGACCAGCCGCCCCACCCAACACCGACCCGCCGCGGCCTGGCGCCTGGCGCTGCCGGTCCTGCTGGGCACGCTGGCGGCCGCGCTGGCACCTGCCGTGCTGGCGCAAAGCCAGCCCTACTACCTGGGCCTGTCGCAGACGCTGGGCCACGAGACCAACCTCTACCGCATCGGCAACC
Organism: Rubrivivax sp.; assembly: GCA_031429255.1. Classification (GTDB taxonomy): domain Bacteria; phylum Pseudomonadota; class Gammaproteobacteria; order Burkholderiales; family Burkholderiaceae_C; genus Rubrivivax. Next base: position 8,516 of record JANOZF010000041.1, on the reverse strand, counting down.
AGGACGTGCTGCCGGCGGGCCTGCGCAAGGCCGACGTGGTGTCGAGCACCGCCTTGTTTGGCGGCGTCGACCAGGCCTTCGGGCGCCAGCGCGTCTACGGCAGTGCCACGCTGCGGGCCAACCGCTACCAGGCCAACAGCGGGCTCAACAACCAGGGCTACGGCCTGAACCTGGCGCTCGACTGGGCCACGCTGGACCGCTTGTCGGGCAGCGTCAGCCTGGGCGCCAGCCAGAACTTGACCCGGTTCAACGAGACCAACGAGACCGGCACGCTCGAGACCCAGCGCAATATCGAGCAGAACCAGCAGATCGATGCCAAGGTTCGGCTGGGCGTGGTCACCCGCTACACCGCCGAGGCCAGCCTTGGCTTGCGCCAGCGCCGGTTTTCGGCCGCGTCGTATGCCCGCAGCGAGTACGACCAGGCCAGCGCCTCGGTGGGCCTGAGCTACCGGCCCAGCAACTTGCTGCGCCTGGGCGCCGCCGCCCGCCTGACCCAGGTGGACTACCCCCGCTACCGGGCCCTGGGCGGCGGCGCCTTCGACCCCGACCGGCTCAAGCGCAGCGACCTCGACCTGACCGCCTTCTGGCAGCCCAGCGGCAACAGCAGCCTGAGCGCCCGCATCAGCCCCACCCACAGCAGCTACGACCGCAACACCGCGTCTGATTTCAGCGGCGTCACGGGGTCGGCCAGTTGGGTCTGGCGGGCCACCGGCAAGGTCAAGCTCAGCAGCCTGCTGTCGCGCGACACCGGCCAGAGCTACGACGCCATCAACCAGGGCATCCTGGGCGCCGGCACGGTGGACTTCAGCCGCACCACCACCGCCCTGAAGCTGATGGCCGACTACGACTTCAGCGCCAAGATTGCCCTCAGCGCGCACCTCACCCACGCCAACCGCGACCTGGGCCGCAGCTTCAACGTGGGCGGCCCGGTGATCGTCGAGCGCGGGTCGGACAACAGCAGCACGCTGGGCCTGGGCGCCAAGTGGTCACCCAGCCGCAGCTTGCAGGTGGGCTGCGATCTCAGCACCGAGCAGCGCCGCAGCAACAACCCGGCGCTGTCGACGTCCCTCAATGCCGGCAGCGTCAGTTGTTTCGGCCAGTTTGTCCTGCAATAAGGCCGCTTTGATGCCCACCGTCTTGCTCACTGGCGCCACCGGCTACATCGCATCCCACACCTGGCTGGCGCTGCAGGCGGCCGGCTACGCCGTGGTGGGGGTGGATGATTTTTCCAACAGCTCGCCCGAGGTGCTGAACCGCCTGCAGCGGCTGTCGGGCCAGGTGCCAGTGTTTGAGCAAGCCAGCGTCGGCGACGCCGCCGCGATGGCCGGCGTGTTTGCGCGCCATGCCATCGATGCGGTGGTTCACTTTGCGGCCTTCAAGGCGGTGGGCGAATCCACTGCCCTGCCGCTGGCCTATTACCGCAACAACATCGGCGGCCTGCTCACGGTGTGCCAGGCGATGCTGGCGCAAGGCTGCCGGCGCTTGGTGTTCAGCAGCAGCGCCACGGTCTACGGTGATCCGCAGCGCCTGCCCATCACCGAGACCAGCCCGCTGTCGGCCACCAACCCCTATGGCCAGACCAAGCTGATGGGCGAGACCATCCTGGCTGATCTGGGCGCGGCGGACCCGCAGTGGCAAACCGCCTGCCTGCGCTACTTCAACCCGGTGGGCGCGCACCAGAGCGGCCTGATCGGTGAAGACCCGCGCGGCACGCCCAACAACCTGATGCCCTATGTGGCCCAGGTGGCCGTGGGCCGGCGCGCCCGGCTCAGCGTCTACGGCGGTGACTACGCCACGCCCGACGGCACCGGCGTGCGCGACTACATCCACGTCACTGACCTGGCCGACGGCCATGTGGCCGCGCTGCGCCGCTTGCTGGATGCGCCAGGCTCGTTCACCGTCAACCTGGGCACCGGCAGCGGCCACAGCGTGTTGGCGCTGGTGGCCGCCTATGCCCAGGCCAGCGGCCGGCCCATTCCCTACGACATCGTGGCCCGCCGCCCCGGCGATGTGGCCGCCTGTTACGCCGACCCCGCGCTGGCCCACCAACTGCTGGGCTGGCAGGCCCAGCACGATTTGGACCGCATGTGCGCCGACAGTTGGCGCTGGCAGACCCTCAACCCCAACGGATTCAACGCCGCATGACCGTGCTTGTGCAACCCGTGATCATGGCCGGTGGGTCCGGCACCCGCCTGTGGCCGCTGTCGCGCGCCGGCTACCCCAAGCAGTTTCTGGTGCTGTCGGGTGATCCGGCCGACCGCCACAGCCTGTTCCAGCATGCGGTGCGCCGCTTGCAGGGCCTGGCCACCGACGGCATCAGCGTGGCCCCGCCCACCATCGTGGGCAACGAGGACCACCGCTTCCTGGTGCTGGACCAATTGCGCGAGCTGCAAGTCGAGCCCGCCGCCGCGCTGCTGGAGCCGGTGGGCCGCAACACCGCGCCGGCCGTCACGCTGGCCGCGCTGGCCGCGCTGGAAGGCGGCCAGGACCCGGTGCTGGTGGTCAACTCGTCCGACCAGACCGTCACCGACGACGCGGCCTTCACCGCAGCCATGCGTGCTGCCGTGCGGGTGGCCGCCAGCGGCGCCATCTGCATCCTGGGCATCACCCCCGACCGGCCCGAGACCGGCTATGGCTATATCCAGGTGGTGGGTGGCGGCACCGACACCGCACCCCGGGTGGCCCAGTTTGTGGAAAAACCCGACGCCAGCACCGCCGAGCGCTACATCGCCGAGGGCGGCTACTTCTGGAATGCCGGCATGTTTGTGCTGAAGGCGTCGGTGTGGCTGGCCGCGCTCGACAGCTTCCGCCCCGACATCGCTGCCGCCACCCGCGCGGCCTGGGCCGCCCGCAGCACCGATGCCAAGTTCGTGCGGCCCGGCAAGGCCGAATTCGCCGCCGTGCCGAGTGAGTCGGTCGACTACGCGGTGATGGAAAAATGCCCCAGCAGCCGGTTTGAGATCCGCATGGTGGCGCTGGACGCCGGCTGGAACGACCTGGGCGCCTGGGAGGCCGTCTGGCAGGTGGCGCCCAAAGATGCGCAGGGCAATGCCAGCGTGGGCGACGCCATCGTCAAGGACAGCAGCAACACCCTGGTGCATGCCACCAGCCGGCTGGTCAGCGCGGTGGGCCTGGACAATGTGGTGATCGTCGAGACCCCAGACGCGGTGCTGGTGGCCAGCCGCGAGCGCAGCCAGGACGTCAAGCTGATCGTCAACCAGCTGCAGGCCCAGGGCCGCGGTGAGCAGACCCTGCACCGCAAGGTACACCGCCCCTGGGGCTGGTACGACAGCATCGACAACGGGCCGCGCCACCAGGTCAAGCGGATCATGGTCAAACCCGGCGCCAGCTTGAGCCTGCAAATGCACCACCACCGCGCTGAGCACTGGATCGTGGTCAGCGGCACCGCCGAGGTGACCAATGGCGACAAGGTGATCCTGCTGGCCGAAAACCAGAGCACCTACATCCCGTTGGGCCAGACCCACCGCCTGGCCAACCCCGGCAAGGTGCCGCTGGAGATCATCGAGGTGCAGTCGGGCAGCTACCTGGGTGAGGACGACATCGTCCGCTTCGAAGACACCTATGGCAGGTCTTGACCCATGACGATCCTGGTCACCGGCGGCGCCGGCTTCATCGGCAGCAACTTTGTGCTTGACTGGTTCAAGACCAGCGCCGAACCCGTCGTCAACCTCGACGCCCTCACCTATGCCGGCAACCGGGCCAACCTGGCGGCCTTGCAAGGCGATGCCAAGCACCACTTCGTCAAGGGCGACATCACCGACCGCGCCTTGCTCGATCAACTGCTGGCCAGCCACCGCCCGCGCGCAGTGCTGCACTTCGCCGCCGAAAGCCATGTCGACCGCAGCATCCACGGCCCGGGCGCCTTCATGAAGACCAATGTGGAGGGCAGCTTCACGCTGCTGGAGGCCACGCGCGCCTTCTGGGCCGCGCTGCCGGCCGATGACAAGGCCGCCTTCCGCTTCCACCATGTCAGCACCGACGAGGTCTACGGCAGCCTGGCGCCTGGCGCGCCGGCCTTCACCGAGACCCATCCCTACGAGCCCAACAGCCCCTACTCGGCCAGCAAGGCCGCCAGCGACCACCTGGTGCGGGCCTGGCACCACACCTACGGCCTGCCGGTGGTCACCACCAACTGCAGCAACAACTACGGGCCCTATCACTTCCCCGAGAAGCTGATCCCGCTGATGATCGTCAACGCACTTGCGGCCAAGCCGCTGCCGGTGTATGGCGACGGCCAGCAGATCCGCGACTGGCTCTACGTGGGTGACCACTGCAGCGGCATCCGCGCGGTGCTGGCCGGCGGCCGGCTGGGCGAGACCTACAACATCGGCGGCTGGAACGAGATGGCCAACATCGACATCGTCCAGACCGTCTGCGGCCTGCTCGACGAGCTGCGGCCCGACCCGGCCGGCCCCTTCGCCCGCCTGATCACCTATGTAACCGACCGGCCCGGGCATGACCGGCGCTATGCCATCGACGCCCGCAAGATCGAGCGCGAGCTGGGCTGGCGCCCAGCCGAGACCTTCGAGACCGGCATCCGCAAGACCGTGCAGTGGTATCTGGACCACGCCGCCTGGGTGAGCGATGTGCAGAGCGGTGCCTACCGCGCCTGGGTCGACCAGCACTACGGCTGAACCGCCCACCCCCCCACCAGACTGGACAACCCCATGCAACGCAAAGGCATCAACCTGGCCGGCGGGTCCGGCAGCCGGCGGCACCCGGCCACGCTGGCCATCAGCAAGCAGTTGCTGCCGGTCTACGACAAGCCGATGGTCTACTACCCGCTCAGCACCCTGATGCTGGCCGGCATCCGCGACATCCTGGTCATCAGCACGCCGCAGGACACCCCGCGCTTCGAGGCCCTGCTGGGCGACGGCAGCCGCTGGGGCCTGAACCTCAGTTACTGCGTGCAACCCAGCCCGGATGGCCTGGCGCAGGCCTTCATCCTGGGCAAGCAGTTCGTGGACGGCCACCCCAGCGCACTGGTGCTGGGCGACAACATCTACTACGGCCACGACTTTGCGGCGCTGTTGCAGCGCGCTGACCAGCGTGAGGCCGGTGCCAGCGTGTTTGCCTACCATGTCACCGACCCTGAGCGCTACGGCGTGGTTGAGTTCGACGCCCGCAAGCGGGCCCTGAGCATCGAAGAAAAGCCCCAGTTGCCCAAGAGCAACTACGCGGTCACCGGCCTGTACTTCTACGACAGCCAGGTCTGCGACATCGCGGCATCGATCAAGCCGTCGGCGCGCGGCGAGCTGGAGATCACCACCGTCAACGCCGCCTACCTGCAGCAGGGCCAGCTGGCGGTGGAGATCATGGGCCGCGGCTACGCCTGGCTGGACACCGGCACCCACGACAGCCTGATGGAGGCCGGCCAGTTCATCGCCACGCTGGAAAAGCGCCAGGGCCTGAAGGTCAGCTGCCCCGAGGAGATCGCCTACCGCAGCGGCTGGATCAGCGCTGCGCAGCTGGAAGAACAAGCCCAGCCGATGCTGAAGAACGGCTATGGGCAATACCTGATGCAGGTGCTGCGCGAGAAGGCGTTCTAAGGCCCTCACAGGTTCACGCAGTTGCGGCGACGCTGACCCTGCAAGGAGCCGCCAACATGCCGAACCTGACGCTTTCCGTCGATGAGGACCTGATCAAGCGCGCCCGCGTACGCGCCATCCAGCAAGGCACCTCCTTGAGCGCCAAGGTGAGAGAGTTCCTGCAACGGTACGCCGATGAATCGGACGACCTGCTGAGCCGCCAGCGCCAGGCATCCACCCAAAAGCTGCTGGACATCATGGCGGTGGCCGCTGATCAGGCGCGGCCTGCTGCCGCTGATGCATCACCCCAACGGGCCAAGCTGCGGGACGACCTCTACCCAGACGACTACTGCCGCCAGGATCGGGCCGCACCGCAGCCAGCCGGCAAGTAGCACGTGTTGGCCTTCGTCGACACCAACGTGCTGGTGTATTGCACCGACAGCAACGACCCGGCCAGACAGGCCCGTGCGCGAAGCCTGGTGGCCGAACTCGCCCGCGCGGGTGAGGCCATGAACAGCACCCAGGTGCTGATCAACTTGATCCACACCCTCACCCGCAAGCAGAAAGTGCCGCCGGCCCTGGCGCAGTCACTGGTGCTGGGCTTTGCCGAATAGCCGGTGATCAGCAGCGATGCAGCCTTGGTCGCGGCCGCCATCGACAAAGCCCTGCAGTGGCAATTGTCGATCTGGGATGCGATGGTCATCGAGGCTGCCCTGCGCAGTGGCGCACCCACGCTTTACACCGAAGACCTCGACGCCGGCCAGCGCTTTGGCGCCGTGACGGTGGTCAAGCCCTTCCATTAGCCTGACCGAACACGGCGCAGGTCACACCAGCTTGCGGGATGCTGCGTAGTCCGCGCAGGCCTGCACAAAAGCCACCAGCATTGGCACCTGGCCGTGCGCTTCATCAACGGCCTGCGCCAACAACGCCGGGTTGCGGATGTATTCATGGACCATCCGGTTGCGCAAGGCACGGGCTGCCAGCCAGGTTTCGCTGGGCTGCGCCAGCAGACCCAGGCGCGCTGCCCGGTCCAGGTTGTCAAGCACGCTGCCCAGCGGCTCACCCACGCAGGTCAGCAAGGCCGGCAGCAGTTTGTCGCCTGCGGTGTCCTGCAGGCGCGCAAATCGGGCTGAAAACGCGTCCAGACGCTCGGCCAGCATCGGGTCAGCACGCAAGCTGGCCGCCCGTTCAGCCGTGAAGGGCTGAACGAACAAGCGCTGGTCGGTGGCCTGCAGATGCTCGGCTTCCAGCGCCACGGTCTCCAACAGGAAGGCCAAACGCAAGCGATGTGGGTCAGCCATGTCAGGCTCTCAAGACGATGCCATCGGCACGTGCCACGTGGTGGACAGGCTCATCAGGCATGCCCGGCGCTGTCAACAGCACGTCGACCCTGCGGTCACCCAGCATGCGCTGCAACCGGGCCGTGAGCTGGGCCGCCAGCCAGACAGGCCTGGCAACCGGATGAGCGCAATCGACCAGCAGGTCGATGTCGCCGCCGCGAAGCGAATCGTCCATGCGCGAACCGAACAATCGAACACTGGCGCCTTCGCCGGCAAGGTCCTTCGTGGCGGCAAGGATGGCCGCAACTTGGTCTGGCGTGATCCGCATTCGGGGATGCTAGCGCAAGCGCTCACCAGCCCAGCGCCAAGAAGTGCGGGCACTCGAAGCCCGGCTTGCCGTAGACCAGCGGCCCGGCGCCATCGGCACGCGCCACCCGGCCGCCGGCTGCGGCCAGCACCGCGTGGCCGGCGGCGATGTCCCATTCCATCGTGCGGCCCAGGCGCGGGTAGAGATCGGCCTGGCCTGCGGCGATCAGGCACAACTTGAGCGACGAGCCGGCGGTGCCGGTGCGGGCCACGCGCTGGCCAGGCAAGTGGCGGGCCAAGTAGTCTGCCACGAAGGCATCCTGCGCCGCCGCATCACCGTGCGAGCGGCTGGCAAGCACCGTCAGGCCATCGGCCGGCAGCGCACGGCACTGGATGGCGCGGCGGCCGGCGGCATCTTCCACCCAGGCGCCCCGCCCCACGATGCCCGCATACAGCGTGCCGCCCGGCCCACCCACGGCCGGCGCCAGCACCACGCCCAGTACCGGCCGGCCCTGGTGGATCAGCGCGATGTTGACGGTGAACTCGCCGTTGCGGGCCACGAACTCACGGGTGCCGTCCAGCGGGTCGACCAGCCAGAAGGGTTCATCCGCCACCAGCGTGGGCACATGACCAGCGGCGACATCCTCTTCGGCCACGATGGCCAAGCCGGGCGTCAGGCGACGCAGCCCGGCCAGGATCACGGCCTCGGCCTGCTGATCAGCCAGCGTGACGGGCGAAGCATCGGCCTTGCCCTGCACGGTGAAGGGCGTGGCGTAGATGGCCATCACCTGGGCGCCGGCCTCGCGGGCCAGGCGCTCCAGGGGCGGCAGCAGGTCGATCAGAGGTTGAGGCAGCTTGGTCATGCGGTGTGCTCGCTCAGGCAAGGGCTGGAAGGGCGGCGCCGGAGGCCGGCAATCAAAGCTGCCTGCAGGCCGCGCCGGCTGGATTGTCCTTGCCGGCGCGGGCCGGTTCCGGCCCTCGGCCTGAACATGCTGCGGGGCACAATACCGCTCGCGCTTTGCGGTTGGGCAGGCCGGCCCCAGCGCACCCTATTGAACCCTGCAATCGCAGCCGATAACCCTGTTCCTACCGCCTCAACCTCATGAAAACTGCATTGATCACCGGTGTGACCGGCCAAGACGGCGCCTACCTGGCGGAACTGCTGCTGAAGAAGGGTTACGAGGTGCATGGCATCAAGCGCCGGTCGTCGCTGTTCAACACCGACCGCATCGACCACCTCTACCAGGACCCGCATGTCGACAACCAGCGCTTCAAGCTGCACTACGGTGACCTGACCGACAGCACCAACCTGATCCGCATCGTGCAGCAGGTGCAGCCCGACGAGATCTACAACCTGGCCGCGATGAGCCATGTGGCGGTC
>JANOZF010000040.1:0-1654 GCA_031429255.1 Rubrivivax sp. | reverse complement strand
GCCCAGGTGCATCGGCATGAATCGGCCTACCTGGCGCAGAACCTGATGGATTCGGCCCGGCTGCAGCGCGACCTGTTGCAGCGGCTGTTGCCGGTGACGGTGGCGCAAGACGCCAGGCTGCTCGACGCGCTTGACCTGATGCTGAGCTTCGAGGCCTGGATCCGGCTGCGGCGCGAGCAAGGCCTGGACGCCAGCCAGGCCCGCGAGGTCATGCGGCTGGGTGTCAAGGCGCTGTTGGCAACGCTGCCACAGCCGGCGTGACAGGCGTTGCGCGGACGAAGGCCACGATGGCCTGAGCGACTTCAGCGCCGCGGTCTTCCTGCAGGAAGTGCCCGGCGCCGCGGGTCACCGCATGCGGCTGCCCCTTGGCTCCCGGTACGCGCTCATGCCAGACGCGATGGCCGCCGCGTGTCACCGGGTCGCGGTTGCTGAACAGCGTAAGGAAGGGCTTTTCCCAGCGTTGGAAAACGGCCCAGGCCGCTTCGTTGCGCTCACGCTCCGGGTCGCCGGGTGTCGTGGGCACGAAGGTGGGAAGCAGCCGTGCACCGAGCCGGTGAGCGCGGGTCGGGAACGGCGCGTCGTAGGCCGCCACTTCCTGTGGCGTCAGCCCGTCCACGCAGCCGGCCTTGACGATGCGGCCGATCGGAAACCACGGGCTGTAGCGCGCAAAGGCGCGCCAGATCTTGAACGCCCGCGGGACGGCCGTGGTGCCGGTGGGCAGGCCACCGTTGGCCAGCACGATGCGGTCGAAACGTTGCGGTGCTGCGGCCGCCAGGCGCAGGCCGATCAAGGAGCCCCAGTCCTGGCAGAACAGCGTGATGTGCTGCAGGTCGTTGGCCTCCAGCCAGGCCGTCATCCACAGCACGTGGTTGAGGTAGGAGTAGTCGGCGGCGCGGGAGGGCTTGTCCGAGCGACCGAAGCCGACGAGGTCGGGCGCGATCACGCGAAAGCCGGCCTGCAGCAGCACCGGGATCATCTTGCGGTACAGGAAGGACCACGCCGGCTCGCCGTGCATCAGCAGCACCACGGGCGCATCCCGAGGGCCTTCGTCGATGTGGGCGATGCGCAGGCCGCCGACCGTGGTGTAGTGCGGGGTGTAGGAGAAATCAGGCACTTGGGCGAAGCGGGCTTCGTCGGTGCGCACGAAGTCGGCGACGGTGGGCAAGGCAGGCATGTCGTTCACACTCCAAAAATGCGGGCCAGTCGGACACCGAAGCCCTGGACCCAGGGCGCGACGTAGCGCAACCGGGGTTTGCTGGCCTCCGCGGCCTTGACGATCTGCGCCACGATCGAGCGCGTGGACTTCGCTTCCAGGAAAGCGAAGGTGCGCGCCTCCTCGGCCTTCATGCGCGCGGCCTGGCCAGCGAAGTAGGACTCGGGTCCCATCCACGCGTATTTGCGGTCGGTCATCGCCTGGTTGAAACCGGTGTGGATGGCGCCGGGCTCGATCAGCGCCACGTGCACGTTGCAGCGCAGCTGTTTGAGTTCGGCGCGCAGGCCGGCGCCCGCCGCAGAGAGCGCGAACTTGCTCATCGAATACGGCATCAGGAAAGGCATGGGCACGCGGCCGGCGATGGAGCTGACGAACAGCACCGTGCCGCGCTGGCGCGCGATCATGCCGCGCAGAGCAAGCTGGGTGAGTTCGAGCGTGGCG
>JANOZF010000039.1:0-5548 GCA_031429255.1 Rubrivivax sp. | reverse complement strand
CTGCTGGATGCCCTTGACGATGTCGGCGGCCTGGATTTCCTTGCCGGTGCGCTTGTTCACCCGCTTGTAGCCCACGGGGTCCATCGAGCGCTTGTCGAGCCAGTCGAAGTCGATGCCGACCTCCTGCGACGCCGGGTACAGGGCCACGGGCACGTGCACCAGGCCGAAGGTGATGGCGCCTTTCCAGATCACGCGGGGCATGGGAGCTCCTTGTTCGGCACAGGGCCGCAGGTTGAGGGATGGACAGGGCGCTGCAAGCTCAGCTCATCGGGGCCGTGACGCAGGGCCCAAGGTTGCCATCGCTGCCTTGAGGCCACGCGCCGCCCTGGCGTAGCCGCTCCAGGGGTCATTGCCGATGCCCAGCCGTTCGTGAGCCGTCTTCACGGACCAGTGATCGCCCCCGCGCAGCGAGGTCAGCTCTTCCCAGGCCACGGGAACCGAGATGCCCAGCCCTGGCCTGGCCCGCGCCGACCAGGCGCACACCGTGGTGGCCCCGAGGCCGTTGCGCAGGTAGTCGATGAAGATCTTGCCGACACGGTTCCTGGGGCCGCTGCGCGCGACGAAGCGTTGCGGAATCGTCCGCGCGATGTGCACCACGACGGCCTGCGAAAAGCCCTTGACCGTGTTCCAGTCGTGCAGGCGCTTCACGGGCACCACCACGTGCAGTCCTTTGCCACCGCTGGTCTTGAGGAAAGCCGGCAGGCCGAGCTGGGCCAGAAAGGACCGCACGAGTTGTGACGCCTCCTGCACGTGGGCCCACGGAACCCCTTCTCCGGGATCCAGGTCGAACACCATGCGGTCAGGGTGTGTGAGAGAAGCCGTGCCGGTGTTCATCGTATGGAATTCGATGACGTTCCACTGCGCTGCAGACAGCAGGCCCTGCTTGCTGGCAATCTCCATCAGCGGCAAGTGGCCGCTGTCGAGATCGGGATCGAGCTGTCGCACGCCGGGCAGCTTGTCGGTGGCCGCGTGCTTCTGGAAGAACAGCGCGCCACCGATACCGCTGGGCGCGCGCAGCAGCGACACCGGACGCCCTTTCAGGTGCTTGAGCATCAGCTCGCTGACGAGATCGTAGTAGCGGACCAGCTGGAGCTTCGTGGTGCCCGTGCTGGCATCGATCACGCGCTGCGGATTGGTCACGCGCAGGTCATCCGAAGGGGTGGGCGCCCGGGGCGCCGTTGCGACAGCAGAAGGCTTTGCGGCAGATGTGCGCTGGGCATCTTCACGCACGACGGTGCTGGCGTCCTTGTCGTCGCGCAGACCACGGAATACGGCATGACGGATGCGGCCGGCGCGTGTCCATTCACCGAAGCTCACCTCCGCCACCCAGGCCGGCTCCACCCAAGTCGGCTTGCCGTCGATGCGGGCGTCGCCAGCGAAGGGGCTGGTGGACCGCTTCCGGGTGTCGAGCTTGCTGCTGAGCTCAGCCAGGTTCTTCTGACTGAAGCCCGAGCCGACGTCGCCTGCGTAACGCAGCACACCCTGTGCATCGTGCACGCCGAGCAGCAGCGCGCCGAAGCCGCTGCGCGCCCCCTGAGGGGCGGTGTAGCCGCCGATCACGAACTCCTGCCGCTGGCTGCACTTCAGCTTGACCCAGTCTGCTGAACGGGCCGACCGGTAGGTTCCACTGCGGCGCTTGGCGATGATGCCCTCAAGGCCCAGCTTGCAGGCTGACGCCAGCACGCTATGCGCAGCGGCCTCGAACTCCTCGCTGAACCGGATGTGGTCGGAGCGCGTAGCCTCGAGCAGCCCCTTCAGAAACGAGCGCCGGGCCTGCAGCGGTGCGCCTCGAAGGTCATGCCCCACGGCGTAGGGAACATCGAACAGGTACAACACCACGTCGCCCGTGCGCTGGCTCTCAAACGCCTGCTGCAGCGCGCCGAAGTCGGGAACGCCTTGCTCGTTCGGGCAGACGACTTCGCCGTCGTACCAACCCGCGGGCAGCACCAGGTCTTCCAAGGCGCGCTGCAGCGCCGGCAGTTTGGACGTCCAGTCGTGGCCGTTGCGCGTGATGAGGCGCGCGCCCGAAGCGTCGATGCGCACGAGCATGCGATAGCCATCGAACTTGATCTCGTAGAGCCAATCGGCAGCGTCCGGCGGCGGGCCCGCCGCCAGCGTGGCCAGTTGGGGCGAAAGGGTGGCGGGCAACTCCGATGGCACTGCCTGGGCCGGCAGGCCTTGTGCAGTTCCGGCGCGACGCCGCCCGCCGGACGCCTGGGCACCGCGCGGCGCTGGCTCCAACGCCTTCACGCTGGCCGGCAACGCGTCGACCACGCTGTACTCGACTGCGGGGCGGGCGTAGGAGTCCTTCTCCTTGATCAGCAGCCACGGGGGTTGCTTTTCTCCTTTGCCGCTCATGCGCACCAGCACCCAGCGGCCCTTCAGCTTGTGGCCGTGCAACGTGAACTTCAGGTTGCCGTCCCGAATGCCATGCGCTGGGTCGTGCAACGGGCTCCATGTGCCTGCGTCCCAGATGATGACCTTGCCCGCACCGTACTGCTTCGCGGGAACGGTACCTTCGAAGTCCGCATAGGCCAGGGGGTGGTCCTCGACCTGCACGGCCATGCGTTTGACGCTCGGGTCGAAGCTCGGTCCCTTGGGCACCGCCCAGCTCTTCAACGTACCGTCGAGTTCGAGCCTGAAGTCGTAATGCAAGCTGCTGGCCCAGTGCTTCTGGACGACGAACGTCAAGCCATCGGCAACAGGCTGGCCGCCCTCTGCAGGTTCCGGCGTCAGCGTGAAGTCGCGCTTTGCCTTGTAGGCGCGCAAGGGATCGGGCGCTTGCTCCAGCGCCACTTCGGGGTGCCGCTTCACCGTACGGCCCCGGGTTTGTCCAATCCGTCCCAGCAATTCCATGGTCCCGTTTCAAAACGCCAGCAACCGTGCGCGCGCCAGGCAGCATTCATGTCCTCAGCCTAACGGGCGGCATCAACCGCGCGGGCTGGGACGTCGCCGCTTTCTGATGTAGGAACTTGCCTCGCTGGGCAAAACCGGACGCACCGGCCGCGCGGGTGAACACAAGACCGCCCTCGGTATCGTCCTGCAAATCCAGGGACAGCCAGCCGGCCCAGCAGAGTGACGGGCCGCTAAGGATGGTCCGGCAGCTTGCGTGCCAGTTCGTTCGGCGTCCCCATGTGATGCCAAGAAACCGTCCGGCATGCTCAGAAAAAAAGCCCAGTCGAATCAACGATCAGGGCTTCTTCTCGGGACCAACCGGGCCGTTGCGGGACGCCACGAAACGGCTTCACATGTGGTCGATCATCACTTTCCAATCAGCCGCTGAGCCAATGCTGGCGCAGGTTCACTAAAGCTACGTCATAGCGGTGGCCCCATCCGTGGCCCCGTCGCGCCAGTTGCCTCGGGCGGCGGGTGCCGGGCACGGTGTGCTGCCCGTGAACGGGCCGGCAGCGATGCCTTCCGTGGTGGGAGCCCAACGTCCGAGGAACGTCGCAATCTCGGTCGGTGATAGACCCGTGCGCCGGTCATTGCGCCCGACACGAAAGTTTGCGGGAACACCGCGTTTGACTTGAGATCGATCTCGTCGGCGTCGTACACGCCATCAGGCAGGTTCGCGAACAGGTGTTTGATGATCTCGGCCTTCACCTGCGCCTGCGCGGTCGTTCGTCATAGGGTCGGGCAGGCTAACCCAGCAACTGCGCGATCGAGCGCATCGGCACGAACAAGCGGCTTGGCTGGGTCTGCAAGGGGATGAATCCGTAGTGTCGGTAGAACGCGGCAGCGCTTTCGTCCTTGGCATTGACCACCACCGCCATCGCGGCAATCTGGTCGGCATGGGCCAGGCTGCGGTGCAGGGCATCGAGGAGCAGGTGTTCCCCGAGCCCCTGCCCCTTTGTGGATTGATAGACGGCCAGCCGGCCCAGTAGGGTGACGGGAAGCTGCGGATAGCGAGGCAGCTTGCGGGCCACTTCATCCGGCAGGTCGGTCAGTGTCAGCACCGAGGCCGACAGCGTGTAGTAGCCCAGGACGACGGTGTCGGGCAGACGGACGGCGACAAAAGGCGCCGCCACGCGTTTGTCCGCGTCTTGCCAAGCCTGCTGCTTGAGGTAACGGTCGAGCGCCTCCGCGCCGCAGTGGAAGGCCGCTCGGTCGTGCCGTCGACCCAGGGGCTCGACAGTGATATTGGTCAAGGTCACCGGCTATGCGCCGGTGCGTTGGCGGTAGGCCTTGGCTGCGCGCTTGAGGCGCGCGTTCGGCTCCGGCGGGTTCAGCAGGGCTTGCACGAAGGCCAGTTGCTCTTCGCGCGACAGGCGGATCGACTCGTGTTCGGCAATCACCCGGCGCGCGGCGTCCTGCGCGCTGGCGACGACGAACTCGCTGAGCGTGCGGCCGGAAAGCGCCGCCGCTTGTTGGAGCATACCTTTCTGTGCCGCAGACACACGGGCTTCGAGCCGGGCGTCGCGCGTGGAGTCGGGGGTGTCTTGGTTGGTCATGATGGGCTCCCTGCGCCGAATGTACGGCAAGTGTCCGTACGTGGCAAGTGATGCTGCGCCCATGGCGTATGCGAAATCAAGCGCTCGACGCTGCTTTTCGCATACGCAGCGGCCATGACGCCTTCAGCCGTCGCGCGGCGGGCCGGGTCAAGGGCGGGCGAAGCCCGGCGCCAGCGCACCCGTGACGCGGCGCGCCGGGCATCGACGCTTGAAGGTCAGGCTGGCAGCTCCTGAACGGCCAGCCCCCCGAGCCCGTCCGGCGGCGAGGACTGGAGTTGGAGTTTGGCAAGCTCACTTCGCCGCGAGCCCGAGGCGCTCGATCAGCGCCTTGTCCTTGGCGTACGTCACGGCGGCCCACTTGGCGTATTCGTCGCCGCTGCGGTACCACAGGTCCTGGTTCAACTGCTCGAGCAGCTCCTGGTGCTTCGGGTCGTCCATCGCCTTCTTGAACGCGTCGTGCAACACCTTGACGACAGCCGGATCCATGCCTTTCGGTCCGGCGATGCCGTACGGAGACTGGGACACGACGCCATAGCCCAGTTCCTTCGCGGTCGGCACCTGGGGCCAACGTTTGGTGCGCTTTTCGCCGAAGGTCACGAGCAGCCGCATCTGGCCGTTTTCGACGAACTTGTCCCACCCCGTCGCGTCGCTCTGCGCCATCACATGGCCGCCGAGCAAGGCGGACTGAAGGTCGGCGTTGCCTTTGAACGGGACGTGGTTGAGCTCGACCTTCGCGTTGATCGCGATCTCTTCGACCAGCAGGTGCGGCGACGACCCGATGCCGGTCGAGCCATAGTCGACCTTGCCGGGGTTCTTGCGCGCCGCTTCGATGTAGTCGTTGAAGGTCTTGTAGGGCGAGTCGGCACGCACCGTGAAGCCGAAGGTGTAGCCCGAGACGCCGACGATGAAGGTGAAGTCCTTCAGCGGGTCCCACTGCATCTTCTGCATGTGCGGGATGCGCAGCATGCCCAGCGGGTACTGCGTGATGGTGTAGCCGTCGGGCTTGGCGGTGCGCGCCATCGTGCCCGGGCCGAGCGTGCCGCCGCCACCGGGCTTGTTCTCGACGATGATGTTCTGGCCCAGGTTCTTGCTGGCGA
>JANOZF010000038.1:0-51352 GCA_031429255.1 Rubrivivax sp. | reverse complement strand
ACGAGCGAACTGGTGCTCGGCATGCCCCGCGCCGACTCCGTACCCACGTCGAAGCCAGGTCGGTCCCAAGGCACCTAGTTTAGGCCACATCCAGCCAATTCAAGAGCTCATTCGGCGACATCAGCACGGCGTCGGCGCCCCAGCTGTGCACGGCAGGCGCGGCGCCGATGTAGCCCCAGGCCGCCACCAGCGTGCGCATGCCAGCCGCGCGGCCGGCCGCCACGTCTCTTGGGTCGTCGCCAACGTACACGCAGGCCTCGGGCGCGCACTGCAAGCGCCGCGCGGCCTCCAGCAGCGGCGCCGGGTGCGGCTTGGTGTGCGGTGTGCTGTCGCCGCCCACCAGCACCGCGGCGCGGGGCTGCAGCGCCAGTGCCGCGCACAAGGGGGTGGCAAAGCGCAGAGCCTTGTTGGTGACGATGCCCCAGGGCAGTTCGCGTTCAGACAAGGCGCCCAGCAGCGGCTGCACAGGCTCGAACAGCTGCGTGAGGCGCAGCATGCGGGCTTCGTACAAGTCGAGAAACTCATCGCGCAGCGATGCATAGCCGGCGTCCTGCGGCTTGATCTGCAGGCCCTCGCCGAGCATGCCGCGCGCGCCAGAGCCGCAGTGGTGGCGCAAGGCCTCTTCGGGCCAAGGCGACAGGCCGCGCGCGGCGCGCATGTCGTTCAGCGTGCCGGCCAGATCGGGCGCGCTGTCGACGAGTGTGCCGTCCAGGTCAAACAGAACCGCGGCTATCGCCGGCATGGGCACGCCCTTGTTCGTGTGGTTGCTCTCGTGTGTCCGCGCGTGTCTTGGAACCATGAAAAGGCTTGCGCCGCCACAACCCGATCGACGCTCAGCCCGCCTTGCGACAAGCCACCAGGTAGTTGACGCTGGTGTCGTTCGACAGCCAGTAGCGCTTGGTCAGCGGGTTGTATTCCATGCCCCGGGTGCCCTGCAACTCCAGCCCGGCGTCGCGCATCCAACGCGCCAGTTCACTGGGCTTGATGAATTTGGCGTATTCGTGCGTGCCTCGCGGCAGCAGTCGCAACACGTACTCGGCGCCAACGATGGCAAACAGGAAAGCCTTCGGGTTGCGGTTCAACGTCGAGAAGATCACCCAACCCCCGGGCTTGACCAGCGTGGAACAGGCACGCACAACGGACGATGGGTCCGGAACATGTTCCAGCATTTCCATGCAGGTCACCACATCAAACGCGCCCGGCGTCTCTGCGGCCAGTGCTTCAGTGGCCACCTCGCGATAGTCGAGGTTGTGCACGCCCGACTCCAGCGCATGCAGCCGTGCCACACCCAAAGGGCGCGCAGCCAGGTCGATGCCTGTGACATGGCCGGCACGGCGCGCCATGGACTCCGCCAGGATGCCACCGCCGCAACCCACGTCCAGCACGGCCTTGCCGCGCAGCGTGGCCAGCTGGTCGATCCAGTCCAGGCGCAGCGGGTTGATCTGGTGCAGCGGCCTGAATTCACTTTCAGGGTCCCACCAGCGGTGGGCCAGTTCGCTGAACTTGTGCAGTTCCTGGGCGTCGACGTTTTGCATGTTGCGATCGTAAGCGCTCAGTTGAAGACCCCGGCGGCTGCGCGGTGCCGAAGCGAAACCGTCGGCATCGCTGCGCCGCGAGCAAGGCACCGCGCCAAAAGGTCAGCAGATCGGCATAGGGGGCCTCCATCGAGAGGAGGCGTCCCTGCCACACCACCCGGCGTGCGGGTCCGCACCGGGCAGTTCGAGAGTTTGCGGTCAGGAGAGTCTGGGTACGCCCAGCCTGTCGAAGTAGGCGATGGTCAGCACTGTCTTGAGCAGACGATCACTGTTGCGCCACCAGCAGCGACTATTGCCCGCCACCTGTCTTGCAACCGTTTCCGCCGCGCCAAGCGCCTTGAGTTCACGGTACATCGTCCCCGGCCTTTTCCAGTGCTTGAGCTGGATCGCCCTCAGGCGGTGACGCAGCCACTCGTCCAGATCGCGCCAGACACTGGGCGTTTGCGCCAGCCCGAAGTACGCCTTCCAGCCCAGCAGGTATGACCTCAGCCGCTGCACCACTTGCTCCATGCTGCGCCAGCCCGAGCGGCGCGTGAGTTGCCGGATGCGAGCCTTGAAGCCCAGCAGTGGCTTTTGCGCCACCTTGCACTTGACCTCGCGGCCCTTGGCCACCCACAGCGCGTAGCCCAGGAACTTGCGCCCCAAGGCTTTGCCCACCGCACTCTTGGCTTCGTTGATCTGAAGCTGAGCCCGGCATACTGCTTCCTGAGCAGCGCCATCACCCGCTGCCCGGCTTTCATGCTGCCCACGTAAACGTTGCAGTCGTCGGCATAGCGCGCGAAGCTGTAGCCCCGCGCCTCCAGCACCTTGTCCACTTCGTCCAGCAACACGTTGGCCAGCAGCGGCGACAACGGCCCGCCTTGCGGCGTGCCCATGTGGCGCTCGACCACCACCCCGTCATCCATGATGCCGGCGTTCAGGTACGCACGCACCAGTCGGATCACCCCGAGGTCGTCGATGCGCTTGCCCAGTCGGTCGATCAGGATGTCATGGTTGACCCGGTCGAAGAACTTCGCCAGGTCCACGTCCACCACCACGCGCTTGCCGCCTTGCACGGCCGCCCGCGCAGCCTTGACTGCATCGTGCGCCCGTCTCCCGGGCCGGAACCTGTGGCTGTGTTCGCTGAAGGTGGGGTCGATCAGGGGTTGCAGCACTTGCAGCTGGCAGCTTCACGCCCGGCTTCACCTTGCGCTTGCCCCGCCCGCCCGGGTTGCCCCGGCATCTGACGCATGGCCTTTGACATCCCCATGTCTTCGGTCACTCACTCTCGTTCGGCCCTTCGCCCTTTTGGTCCTGCCTCATCGGCCCCCGACTCGGGCTACTACGACCTCTGCTGACTTCTCGCTCCGGCTGAGGCCGTCGGACTTTCACCCACAAGGCGAGATCTCCCCGGGTAAGAACGCACTCCTTCGCTGCACAGCCGCCGGATCTACGCCACCTCGCCTTGATCACGAGAGCTTTGCGGTTACGTGCCCGCTCGCCCTGCTCAGCAGCGCCTTCTATCCGGTTCTTGTTCATCGGCTCGAAGCTTCGCTCCACGCTTCCTCTCCACACTCGGTCGCCCTCATGCAGTGGCGCTTCACTTCGTTCGCTGTGATCAACTTACGGCGGGACTTGCACCCTCAAGAGTGCGCCCGTGCCGGGCGCACACAAGAAAAAAACCCCGCCGAGGCGGGGTTTTTGGTGCTGCGTCACCCGCAGGTGCCGCGGGCAGCGCATTACTTGGCGCGGGTACCGACCACTTCGACTTCCACGCGGCGGTTCTTGGCGCGGCCTTCGGCGGTCTTGTTGTCAGCTGCAGGCTGCTTCTCGCCCTTGCCTTCGGTGTAGACGCGGTTGGCTTCGACGCCCTTGCTCGTCAGGAACTTCTTGACGGCCTCGGAGCGTGCAATCGACAGCTTCTGGTTGTAACCGTCGCCGCCCACCGAATCGGTGTGACCGACAGCGATGATGACTTCCAGACTGACGGCCTTGGTCTTGTCGACCAGATCGGCCAGCTTGGCTTGCGCCTCGGGCTTCAGCACAGCCTTGTCGAAGTCGAAGAAAGCGTCGGCTGCGAAAGTGACCTTCTCGCGGACCGGTGCGGGCGGAGCCACTGGAGCAGCCACCACGGGCGGTGCAACAGGCGCAGGCGCCGGACGTGCTGCCGGGGCTGGGGCAGGAGCCGGTGCAGGCGGCGGCGGAGCCACGCGCGGAGCAGGCGCCGGGGCAGGAGGCGGCGGCGGCTTGATGGCGCCATCGCAATTTTCCAGCGCGGTGGCTGGCGTCCAGCCGGCATCACGCCAGCAGAGTTCGTTGGTGCCGTTTTTCCAAACGGTGCCATCAGCGGCGCGCCAGTTGTCGATCGACTTCGCTTGCGCGAAAGCGGCAATCGGGGCTGCCATTGCGACGGTTGCGAAAAGCACCGCCACCTTATTCAGTTTCTTCATGATTCTCCTCTCGAGGAATGCCGCAGATAGGGCTGCGTGGCGTCCAAAATGGTCCAAAACGACAAGCGGGAACAGTAGACGAACTAAGGGTAAATCCCCGCAGTCGCAGGCACTTACCACCGACGGGTCATTGTGCCATAGGGCGTCGGCTGCCTCGTATTCTGGGCCCTGGCGTGGGGCGTGACTGGCGCGATGTTGCGCAGTTGCTACAAGAGCGGACCCGTAGAATCAGCGACCTCATCGCGCCAGCGCCCAGACGCGCCGGCGCGCCCGGGCTGCATGCAGGGTTCAAGCCGTTTGTGCTTGCGTCATGTGCAGCCTGCCCTGCCGCAGCGCCGAAGCCCCACGCATGACCTCTTTCGCCAAGGAAACCCTGCCCATCAGCCTTGAAGAGGAGATGCGTCGGTCGTACCTCGACTACGCCATGAGCGTGATCGTGGGCCGTGCACTGCCCGATGCACGCGACGGCCTCAAACCGGTGCACCGGCGCGCGCTGTTTGCGATGCACGAGCTGAGCAACCACTGGAACCGCCCGTACAAGAAGAGCGCCCGCATCGTGGGCGACGTGATCGGCAAGTACCACCCGCACGGCGACACCGCGGTGTACGACACCATCGTGCGCATGGCGCAGGACTTCAGCTTGCGCCACATGCTGGTGGACGGCCAGGGCAACTTCGGCAGCGTGGACGGCGACAACGCCGCGGCCATGCGCTACACCGAAATCCGGCTGTCGAAGATCGCGCACGAGATGCTGGCGGACATCGACAAGGAAACGGTCGACTTCGCCCCCAACTACGACGGCAGCGAAAGAGAACCCACGGTGCTGCCCACAAGGCTGCCCAACTTGCTGATCAACGGCAGCGCAGGCATCGCGGTGGGCATGGCGACGAACATTCCGCCGCACAACCTGAACGAGGTGGTGGACGCCTGCCTGCACCTGCTGAAGAACCCGGAAGCCACGGTGGAAGAGCTGATGGAGATCATCCCGGCGCCCGACTTCCCCACCGCCGGCATCATCTATGGCCTGAACGGTGTGCGCGAGGGTTACCGCACCGGCCGCGGCAAGGTGGTGATGCGCGCGAAGTGCCATTTCGAGGACATCGACAAGGGCCAGCGCCAGTCGATCATCGTCGACGAGATACCGTACCAGGTCAACAAGAAGACGCTGCTCGAGCGCATGGCCGAGCTGGTGCATGAAAAGAAGATCGAGGGCATCAGCCACATCCAGGACGAGAGCGACAAGTCCGGCATGCGGGTCGTCATCGAGCTCAAGCGCGGTGAAGTGCCCGAGGTGGTGCTGAACAACCTGTACAAGCAGACGCAGCTGCAAGACACCTTCGGCATGAACATGGTGGCGCTGATCGACGGCCAGCCGCGCCTGTGCAACCTGAAGCTGCTGATCGAGGTCTTCCTCGACCACCGGCGCGAGGTCGTCACGCGGCGCACGGTGTACGAACTGCGCAAGGCGCGCGAACGCGGCCACGTGCTGGAAGGCCTGGCGGTGGCGCTGGCCAACATCGACGAGTTCATCGAAACCATCAAGACCAGCCCCACGCCACCGGTGGCCAAGACGGCCCTGATGGCCAAGAGCTGGGACAGCTCGATGGTGCGCGAGATGCTGGCGCGCGCCGAAGAGAGCACGCACGGCGGCCGCTCGGCCTACCGCCCCGAAGGCCTGCCAGCCAATATCGGCCTGCAGCCCGATGGCCTGTACCGCCTGTCTGAAGATCAGGCGCAGGAAATCCTGCAGATGCGCCTGCAGCGCCTGACGGGGCTGGAGCAGGACAAGATCATCGGCGAGTACCGCGAGGTGATGTCGGAAATTGCCGACCTGCTGGACATCTTGTCGCGCCCAGAGCGCGTGGCGACCATCATCTCGGGTGAACTGGCCGAGTTGCGCACCGAGTTCGGCCAGACCAAACTGGGCGCCAGGCGAAGCGTCATCGAGCGCAACGCGCTGGAACTGGGCACCGAAGACCTGATCACGCCCACCGACATGGTGGTCACGCTCAGCCACACCGGCTACGTGAAGAGCCAGCCGCTGACCGAATACCGCGCGCAGAAGCGGGGCGGTCGCGGCAAGCAGGCCACGCAGACCAAGGAAGACGACTGGATCGACCAGCTCTTCATCGCCAACACGCACGACTGGATCCTGTGCTTCAGCGACCGCGGGCGCGTGTACTGGATCAAGGTGTGGGAAGTGCCGCAGGGCAGCCGCGCCAGCCGCGGCCGCCCCATCGTCAACATGTTCCCGCTGCAGCCGGGCGAAAAGATCACCGTGGTGCTGCCGCTGACGGGCGAGTTCCGCAGCTTCCCCGAGGACCATTACGTCTTCATGTCCACGGCGCTGGGTACGGTGAAGAAGACGAGCCTGGACGAGTTCAGCAACCCGCGCAAGGCCGGCATCATTGCGGTGGACCTGGACGAAGGCGACCACCTGATCGGCGCCGCGCTCACCGACGGCAAGCACGACGTGATGCTGTTCAGCGACGGCGGCAAGGCGATGCGCTTCGACGAAGACGATGTGCGTGCGATGGGCCGCAATGCGCGCGGCGTGCGCGGCATGGCACTCGAACCCGGCCAGCGCGTGATCGCGATGCTGGTGGCCGAGCAGGACAGCGCGCTGGGCGCCGATGCTGCGCCGATGAGTGTGCTGTGTGCCACCGAGAACGGCTACGGCAAACGCACCAGCATCACCGAGTACACGCGCCATGGCCGCGGCACCAAGGGCATGATCGCCATCCAGCAAAGCGAGCGCAACGGCCGCGTGGTGGCCGCCACGCTGGTGCGCCCGACCGACGAGATCATGCTCATCACCGACAAGGGTGTGCTGGTGCGCACGCGGGTATCCGAAATTCGCGAACTCGGTCGCGCCACGCAGGGCGTGACGCTCATTGCACTGGACGACGGCGCCAAGCTCTCCGGGCTGCAACGCATTGTTGAAAACGACGCACCCACGGCCGAGTCCGAGGGTGAAGACCCAACCGCCGGCGATGCCGGCACCGAAGGATGATGATGCTGAAGCTTGTATTGACCACTGCGGCGCTCGCAGCAACCCTGGCGACGACATCGGCCGCCCTGGCCCAGACGAGTGGCACTCCTACACCTGCGAAGAAAGAGCTCGTGCAGAAGGCACTGCAGCTGCAGTCGGGCGGTATCGAGTCGATCGGCACGCAACTGGCGGGCCAGACGGCGCAGCAGGTGCTGGGTGCTGTGGGCCAGGCCCTGGGCCGTGTGCCTGCCGAGAAGCGCGAGTTGATGGCCACCGAGATCCAGGCCGACGTGAAGAAGTTCTACGACGACATCTCGCCCACGCTGCGGACCAACGCGCTGAAGCTGGGGCCGTCGACCTTTGGCAGCGCCATGGAAGACAAGCTCAGTGAAGACGAGCTGAAGACTTTGGTGGCATGGCTGGAGTCACCCGTCAGCCGCAAGTACCAGCAGCTGACGATTGAAGTGCAGCAAGCCCTGGCGCAGAAGCTGGTGGCCGACTCGAGGCCCACCATCGACCCCAAGCTGAAGGCGCTGGAGCAGACCATCAGCCGCAGGCTGGGCCCGGCCGCGGGCGCAGCACCGGCATCGGGCACGAAGAAGTAAGGTCATCATGTCCCAGCCGGGCAATCCAGCCAGCTCCGAAGGCGCAGCAACGCATGCCGTGGCGCCAGAACTGCTGGCGCTGCGCACGCAGATCGACACCGTCGACCGCGAACTGCTGGCGCTGCTGAACCGTCGCGCAGGCCTGGCCCTGGAGGTGGGTGAACTGAAGAAGCACCAGGGCTCGCCGGTGTTCCGGCCCGAACGCGAGGCGCAGGTGATCGATGGCCTGAAGGCCTTCAATCCGGGGCCGCTGCAGAGCACCAGCGTGGCGCCCATCTGGCGCGAAATCATGTCGGCCTGCCGCGCGCTGGAAACACCCACCCGCGTGGCCTATCTGGGGCCGGCAGGCACGTTCAGCGAAGAAGCGGCGCTGTCTTACTTCGGTTCGTCCATCGTGCGCGTGCTGTGCGCCAGCGTCGACGAGGTGTTCCAGATGACGACCTCGGGCGCGGCCGATTTTGGCGTGGTGCCGGTGGAGAACTCCAATGAAGGCGTGGTCACGCGCACGCTGGACATCTTCCTGACCACGCCCTTGTTCGTCATCGGTGAAACCAGCCTGCTCGTCAAGCACAACCTGCTGCGCCGCGAAGACTCGCTGGCCGGCATCGAGGCCGTGTGCGCGCACCCGCAGGCACTGGCGCAGTGCCACAACTGGCTCAGCAACCACCTGCCGCAGGTGGAGCGCCGGCCGGTGGCCAGCAATGCCGAAGGCGCTCGGCTGGCCGCGCAGGACAGCCGTCTGGCGGGCATTGCCGGCGCCCGCGCCGCCACCGAGTACGGCCTGCACGTGCTGGCCCCGGCGATCCAGGACGACGCCCACAACCGCACGCGTTTTGCCATCGTCACGCACCCTGAACGCCAGCCCGCCCCGAAGGCTTCGGGCCACGATTGCACCAGCCTGGTGGTGTCGGTGACGAACCGGCCCGGCGCGGTGCACGACCTGCTGGTGCCGTTGAAACAGCACGGCGTGTCGATGTCTCGTTTCGAGTCGCGGCCGGCGCGCTCGGGCCAGTGGGAGTACTACTTCTACATCGACCTGCAAGGGCATCCAGACCAGCCGCATGTGGACGCGGCATTGCGCGAACTGCGCACGGTCTGCGCCTATTTCAAGGTCTTGGGCAGCTACCCGATCGACGTTCACTGACTGCCAGGGCTGCCAGGACATGTTCACTCAGTTGGGTCTGATCGGCTGCGGCCTCATGGGCGGCAGTTTTGCGCTGGCGCTCAAGCGCGCCGGGCTCGTGCAACGCGTGGTGGGTTACAGCAAGTCGCCCTCCACCACCGAACGCGCGCGCCAGCTCGGCATCATCGATGTGGCGGCCGAATCGGCGCTGCTGGCGGTGTCGGGTTCGGACCTGGTGCTGCTGGCCGTGCCCGTGTCCGCCACGGAAAACACGCTGAAGGCCATCCGCGGGCTGATCGAGCCGGGCATGCTGGTGATGGACGTGGGCAGCACCAAACGCGACGTGGTCGATGCAGCGCGCCGCGCACTGCGCGAGAAGGTGGGCCATTTCGTGCCGGCGCACCCGATTGCAGGCAAGGAAGTTTCGGGCATCGAACATGCCGACGCCAGCCTCTACGCCGGCCGACAGGTCATCCTGACGCCACTGCCCCAGTCCGAGGCCGCGCTGGTGCAGAAGGCCACCGACCTGTGGAGCGGGCTCGGGGCGCAGGTGCTGATGATGAGCCCCGAAAACCACGATGCGGCCTTCGCTGCGGTCAGCCACCTGCCGCACCTGCTGGCCTTCGCTTTTTTCAGCTCGGTGGTGAACCAGCCCGCGGGGCGGGACTTCCTGTCGTTGGCAGGCCCGGGCTTTCGCGACTTCACGCGCATCGCGGCCAGCAACCCCGAAATCTGGCGCGACATCCTGGTGGCCAACCGGGAAGAGGTGCTGAAGCAGTCACAGCGTTTTCGACATGCCCTGGGCGCGCTGGAACACGTGATGCGCGAAGGCAACGTCGATGCGCTGGAAGACCTGATCCGCACCGCGGCCGAGGGCCGATCCGCCTGGCAGATGGGTGCCCCACGGCTGCCAGGCGCTGCCAAGACCTGAAGCCGACATCTCCCGGCCACGCCAGCTTCAGCGTGCCGAACCAGGGCACAACCGGCGTGAGCCCGGCGCACCCGAACACATGGCCTGACACATGTTCGACATCCCCTTTCTCGACCTGCCCCCTCTGGACGCCGCATCGGGCACCGTGCATCTGCCGGGCTCCAAAAGCATCTCCAACCGCGTGCTGCTGCTGGCCGGCCTGGCGCAGGGCACGACGCGCATCCACGACCTGCTGGACAGCGACGACACCCGCGTCATGCTCGACGCGCTGCGCACCTTGGGCTGCGGGCTCAAGCGCGACGGGCCGGTGCTGGAAGTCACCGGTCTCGGGGGCACGCTGTCGGTGCACGAAGCCGACCTGTTTCTGGGCAACGCCGGCACCGCGATGCGCCCGCTGGCCGCCGCGCTGGCCGTGCTGGCGACGACGCAAGGCGGCAGCTTCACATTGCGCGGCGTGCCGCGCATGCACGAAAGACCCATCGGTGACCTGGTGGACGCGCTGCGCCCGCTGGGCTGCAGCATCGGCGACCTGGGGCAGCCGGGTTACCCACCGCTGAAGGTCGCAGGCCAGCCCGGCGGCGTGCTCGCTACCGACAGCGCCATCCGCGTGCGTGGCGACGTGTCGAGCCAGTTCCTCACGGCCTTGCTGCTTGCGCTGCCGCTGGCGCGCAGCACCCGGCCCGTCGAGATCGAGGTGGTGGGCGAGCTGATATCCAAGCCCTATATCGAGATCACCATCCAGCTGCTGGCGCGCTTTGGCGTCACGGTGCAGCGGCAGGACTGGCAGCGCTTCACCATCGCGGCAGGCGCCAGCTACACCGCACCGCGTGACTTGCACGTGGAAGGCGATGCTTCGTCGGCCTCTTACTTCATCGCGATGGGAGCGCTGGCCGCCCATGGCGGTGCGCCGCTGCGCATCCAGGGCGTGGGCGCCGATTCCATACAGGGCGACATCGCCTTCGTCGATGCGGCCCGCGCGATGGGCGCACAGATCAAGGCCGGACCGGGCTGGCTGGAGGTGCACCGCGGCCGCTGGCCGCTGGCCGGCCTGACGATGGAATGCATCGCCATCCCCGACGCGGCCATGACGCTGGCCGTGATGGCGCTGTATGCCGACAGCCCGACGCGCCTGACCGGCATTGCCAGCTGGCGCGTCAAGGAAACCGACCGCATCGCCGCGATGGCCAATGAACTGCGCAAACTGGGTGCCCGGGTGGTGGAGGGCCCGGACTTCCTGGAGGTGCACCCTTGTGCCGAGCCGGCCACGCAGTGGCAGCACGCCCGCATCCACACCTACGACGACCACCGCATGGCCATGTGCCTGTCGCTGGCGGCATTCAACCCGTTGCTGGGCGCACGCTGCACCACGCGCATCGAAGACCCGCGCTGCGTCGGCAAGACCTTTCCCGACTACTTCGAAGCGATGTTCGGCGTCGCGCACGCCCAGCCCGCCGATGTGCCCGTCATCACCATCGACGGCCCCACGGCGTCGGGCAAGGGCACGCTCGCGGCCGAGGTCGCCGCCCAGCTGGGCTGGCATCTGCTGGACTCGGGCGCGCTGTACCGCGCCTCAGGCCTGGCGGCCACCTGGGACGGTGTGTCGCCCGAAGACGAGCCCCGTGTCGCCGGCCTGGCCGCGATGCTGGACCTGCGCTTTGGCCAGGGTGAAGAAGCCGGTCGCACCTGGCTGCGTGGCCGCGAGGTTACCGACGAGTTGCGCCTGGAAACCACCGGATTGCTGGCCTCGCGCGTCTCTGCCCTGCCCGCCGTGCGACAGGCGTTGCACGGGCTGCAGTTGGCCTTCCAGCGCGCGCCGGGTCTGGTGGCCGACGGGCGCGACATGGGCACCGTGGTGTTTCCGAACGCTGCACTGAAGGTGTTCCTGACCGCCGACGCCACTCAACGCGCGCTCAGACGCCATAAGCAATTGATTTCAAAGGGAATTGAAGCTAATATCGACAGTCTTCGCGCCGACTTGGAAGCACGTGACGCCCGGGATCAAAACCGCAGCGTCGCGCCTTGCAAACCGGCACAAGACGCGCAGTTGCTCGACAACTCGAATCTGGGCATCGAAGAATCGGTGCAGCAGGTGCTGGTGTGGTGGCAACAGCGCGGGCCCTTTGCCTCGACGACCTGAACCGGCGCGTGGTCCCTTGGACGGTCCATGTGCAACGAAGGGCTCGTTGGTGCAGCGGGTCACCACCTGCAGGCCGTCTGCTGCAGGTTTGCCGTAACCCCGCACCCTCGCTCCCCCGTTCCGTGGCCGTCAGGCGGCCATGTCGACCTGGGAGAGCCTGGGTTTTGTTGACTTCAAACCCGCGGCATCTGCCGCAAGCATGCCCGGCTCTGCAATCAACTCCTCCGGGCAAACAAAGAAAACCATGTCTGTAACCACTACCGTCACCACCTCGGGTGGCGCTTCCATGTTTGCCGCTCTGTTCGAGGAATCGCTCAAGAGCAACGATATGCGCGTTGGCGAGGTCATCTCCGCCGAAGTCGTTCGCATCGAGTTCAACCACGTCGTGGTGAACGCCGGCCTGAAGAGCGAAAGCTACGTGGCCATTGAAGAATTCAAGAACGACCAGGGCGAGCTCGAAGTCCAGGTCGGCGATTTTGTGTCGGTGGCCATCGACGCCGTTGAAAACGGCTATGGCGACACCATCCTCAGCCGCGACAAGGCCAAGCGCCTGGCTTCGTGGATGAGCCTGGAAAACGCGCTGGAAAGCGGCGTGTTCGTCACCGGCACGGTCAGCGGCAAGGTCAAGGGCGGCCTGACGGTTCTCGTCAACGGCATCCGCGCTTTCCTGCCGGGCAGCCTGCTCGACACCCGCCCCGTGAAGGACATGTCGCCCTACGAGGGCAAGACCATGGAATTCAAGGTCATCAAGCTCGACCGCAAGCGCAACAACGTCGTGTTGTCGCGCCGCGCTGTCGTCGAGGCTTCGATGGGCGAAGAGCGCGCCAAGCTGCTGGAAACGCTGAGCGAAGGCTCCATCGTCAACGGCGTGGTCAAGAACATCACCGAATACGGTGCCTTTGTCGACCTGGGCGGCATCGACGGCCTGCTGCACATCACCGACATGGCCTGGCGCCGTGTGCGTCACCCGAGCGAAGTGGTGACGGTCGGCCAGGAACTGACGGCCAAGGTGCTGAAGTTCGACGCCGAGAAGAACCGCGTCAGCCTGGGTCTGAAGCAGCTGGGCGACGACCCTTGGCACGGCGTGGCCCGCCGCTACCCGAACAGCACGCGCCTGTTCGGCAAGATCACCAACATCGCCGACTACGGTGCGTTTGTTGAAATCGAACCCGGCATCGAAGGCCTGGTGCACGTGTCCGAGATGGACTGGACCAACAAGAACGTCGCTCCCGCCAAGGTGGTTACCCTGGGCGAGGAAGTCGAAGTCATGGTGCTGGAGATCGACGAAGACAAGCGCCGCATCAGCCTGGGCATGAAGCAGTGCAAGGCCAACCCGTGGGAAGAGTTCTCTTCCAACGTCAAGCGCGGCGACCGCGTGAAGGGCCCTGTCAAGAGCATCACCGACTTCGGCGTCTTCATCGGCCTGTCGGCCGGTATCGACGGCCTGGTGCACCTGTCCGACCTGTCCTGGCACGAGCCGGGCGAAGCGGCCGTGCGCAACTACAAGAAGGGCCAGGAAGTTGAAGCCCTGGTGCTGGCGGTGGACGTGGAGCGCGAGCGCATCAGCCTGGGCATCAAGCAGTTGGACGTTGACCCGTTCACCAGCTTCACCACGCTGAATGACCGCGGCGCCATCGTTGATGGCAAGGTCAAGAGCGTCGACCCGCGCGGCGCCGAGATCCAGCTGACCGAAGACGTCACTGGCTACCTGCGCGCTTCTGAAATCAGCCGCGACCGCGTGGAAGACGCGCGCAACGTGCTGAAGGAAGGCGACGATGTCAACGTCATGGTGATCAACGTCGACCGCAAGATGCGCTCGATCCAGTTGTCCATCAAGGCCAAGGACAACGCCGACGAGCAGCAGGCCATGCAGAAGCTGAGCCAGAGCAACGAGCGTGAAAACGCTGGCACCACCAGCCTGGGCGCCCTGCTGCGTGCCAAGCTGGACAGCCGGCCGGAGTAAGCGCCGCAACAGTCACCTGTGCGCCCTGGCGCCGGGTGGCTGGCTTGTCTGTGGGGGCGGCGGATGGGTTTCACGACCACACCGCTGCCCCGCTTGAATTCAATCGTCTGCCAGCCCCCGCGCGAGCACCGGCGCTGGCAACTTCAGCACCCCTCGCGGCCCACGATGACCCGCTCCGATCTCGTCAACCGCCTGGCTGAAAAGTTTGCGCAGCTCACGCAGCGCGACACCGAATTTGCCGTCAAGACCATTCTTGACGCGATGTCCGACGCCCTGGCCCGCGGCCACCGAATCGAGATACGCGGGTTTGGCAGCTTTGCCATCAACCGCCGCCCGCCGCGCATCGGCCGCAACCCGCGCAGTGGCGACCAGGTGGTCATTCCTGAAAAGCTGGTGCCCCATTTCAAGCCCGGCAAGGCGCTGCGCGAAGCGGTGGACCAGCAGGGCCCTGCGGGCGCAGCCGGCGCCTCGGACGCTGGCGCTGCAGCCGCAGCCGCAGCCGCCAGGCCAAGCAAAGACTGAAACCTCGCGCCGGGGGCCCACCGGCCTGCCGGCATCCGCACCAGCACACCGGGCGCATGCATGCACCGGCCCAAGTTTGCGGCCCCCTGCGCGCCCTGCACCCAGGCCCACGCTTCTAGAATGCGGCACTGATGCGCATCTTCTCCTGGCTGCTTCGGGCCTTCATCTTCTTCACGCTGTTCGCCTTTGCGCTGAACAACCAGCACTCGGCCAGCGTGCACTGGTTCTTTGGCGTCGAATGGCGCGCACCCATGGTGTTTGTCGTGCTCGCGGCCTTCGCTGCCGGCTGCGCCTTGGGTGCCGCGGCCATGCTGCCGGGCTGGTGGAAGAACCGCCTGCGGCCCGCGCAGTCAAACGGTGTTGCCGGCGCATCTGGCGCGGCAGGCAACGCCAGTGCTGCTGCTGCAGACTCTGCAACCAGGCCGGGCGTGCCCATGGCAGCGGCCCCGGCGTCGGAGTTCGACGCTGATCACCCGTCGCGGCTGGGCGTTTGAATACCGGTCACCGGGCACGCCTGCACCATGGACCTTGAACTGCAGTGGCTGCTGCTGGCCCTGCCCGTGGCCTTTGCACTGGGCTGGCTGGCCTCGCGCTTTGACCTGCGGCAACTGCGCCAGGAACGTGAAGAGTCGCCCGGCGCCTACTTCAAGGGCCTGAACCTGCTGCTGAATGAGCAGCAGGACCAGGCCGTCGATGCCTTCATACAGGCGGTGCAGAACGACCCCGACACCGCCGAACTGCACTTCGCGCTGGGCAACCTGTTCAGGCGCCGGGGTGAGTTTGAACGCGCAGTGCGGGTGCATGAACACCTGCTGGGCCGCGCTGACCTGAAGGCCGCCGACCGTGCCCGCGCGCAGCTGGCGCTGGCGCAGGACTTCATGAAAGCCGGCCTTTTCGACCGTGCAGAGACCGCCTGGCGGGCCCTGAAAGGCACGGCCTACGACCACGACGCCCAACTGGCGCTGCTGTCGCTGTATGAACGTTCGCGTGACTGGCCGCAGGCCGCCGCCGTGGCGCGGCAGTTGGTGGCAGCCTCGGCCAACCTGAAAGCCACCCCTGCTGCCGCCCAGCCGGCTGGCGCGGGCACGCTGCAGGCGCGCATTGCACACTACGAATGCGAGATGGTCGAGGCCTTAGACGCCCAGGGCGACACCGCGCAGGCCGACGCCGCACTGCTGCGCGCGCAGCAGTCGGCGGCCGAATCAACCCCGGGCACGGTGCGCCCCGAGGTGCTGACCGGACAACGCCTGCGCCGCGCCGGCCAGCATGCCCAGGCCTTGCAAGCCTGGGACCTGCTGCGGCAGAACCACCCGGCGGCCTTTGTGTTGGTGGCACCCGACTACGCCGACTCGGCCTTGCAGTGTGCCGACCCCGCCTTGCGCCAGCACGCGCAAGCCGCACTGGCGCAAGCGCTGGCGGCCTTCCCGTCGGTGGAGTTGCTGCGGGCTATTGAAAAGCTGCGCAGCGCGCAAGCCGCGGCTGAAAGTCCCGCCGTCACGTCCGCAAACTCACCCGCGAGATCGCCCGCGAGCTCGCCCGCAGACACACCCTCAGACACACCATCAGACCAGCCTGCCGAAAGCCAAGCGCACACCGACCTTCCGGTGCCCGCAGACCCGTTCCCGCAACGCCTGCCGCAACTGCTGCAACACCTTCAGCAGCACCCTTCGCTTTCAGGTGCCCAGCTGCTGCTTGAGTTGCCGCCGGCGCAATGGAACGACGAAGCGTGGGCGGCGCTGCGCACGGCGGTCACCCGGGCCGCCAAGCCGCTGCAGCGCTACCGCTGCGCCGCCTGCGGTTTCGAAGCCCAGCACTACTTCTGGCAGTGCCCGGGCTGCCTGAGCTGGGACAGCTACCCCGCCCATCGACTGGACGCCCTGTAACCACCTTTCAAGCCTTCTCGAGGTGCCGCCAAGGGCAGCAGACACTCAACGCCCCAGTGACCGCAGCTGCTGCGCCAACAAGGCCAGCACCGCCTCGCGCGACGGCACCTGGCCCTTGCCGCCGATGCTGGCCACGGCGCCCGGCCCGGTGATGCCGGCCAGTCCCGGTTCATGGTCGCAATAGACGCCCAGCGTGGGCCGGCCCAGTGCAGCGGCCAGGTGCGTGAAGCCGGTGTCCAGCCCCACCACCTGCTGCGCGCCTGCCAGCACGGCGGCCATGTCGCCCACGCCCAGAAATGGCGGCACATCGCCCTCGCAGCCTGCGGCTATGCGTTCGGCCAGGGTCTGCTCGGCGTCGCTGCCCCACAGCACCACAGGCATCCAGCCCTGGTCCAGCAGGTTCCGGCCGACGGCGACCCAGTGGCGTTCGGGCCACAGTTTTTCGGCGCGGCTGGCATTCGGAATGAGCACCGCATAGCGGCTCTTGGGCACCCAGCGGGGCGGCGGCGCGCGCAAGCCGAAGTCAGGGGCTGAACCCGGTGCGGCGCCGCCACCGCCGGCCATGCCGCCACCCGGCAGCGCATAGCCCAGCAAGGCCGCGGCCAGGCAGCGGTTGCGGTGCACGGCCTGCACGTTGCGCGGCACGGCGGCGGTGCTGTGGTACAGCCAGGCCGCCATCGGATCGCGGATGCTGGCGCGGTCATAACCGGCCACCGGTGCACCCGCCTGGCGTGCCCAGACTGCGCTCTTCAGCAGGCCTTGCAGGTCCAGCACGCGGTCGTAAGCTTCACTGCGCAGGCGCAGCCGCAAGGCCTTCATCGCCTGCCAGGTGTTGCCGCTGTAAAGCTGGCAGCGCCACTTGCGCCAAGGCAGATCGATAACCTGGCGCACGCCCGGGTGCAGGCGCGGTATGGCGGCAAAGCGCGGCTCCACCAGCCAGTCGATCTGCGTACCGGGCAGCGCGCGCAGGATGTCGGCCACCACCGGCATGGCGTGCACCACGTCGCCCATCGACGAGGTCTTGACGACCAGCAGGCGCATCGGCATCAGGGGGCCACGCCCACTGCCCGGGCTTGCTGTTCCTTGACGAGTTCAGGGTTCATCGAGGGGTCGTTGTACATCTTGAACTGGCGGTACACCTTGAAGTAGGCGTGGCCGGCCCCGGCGTCGGCCAGCAGTGCGTCCAGGCAGCCGGCCAGGTCATGGCGCTGATGTTGCAGCCGTTCCAGCTTCGTGATGCTGGCGCTGCGGTGGGCGCTGTCCACGTCGCTGCGCAGCGTCTGCGCACGCATGGCGTGCACTTTCAAGGCCAGGATGGACAGGCGGTCGATCATGCTGCCCGCCGTTTCGCTGTTCAGCCGTGCAGCGGCGGGCACCCGTGCCACAGGTGCATCGGTGCGCGCCGAATCGGCGTCCACCAGGCCCAGCGCCAGCAGCAAGATCTCGTCGACGCGCTCCGTGGCGTCGTTGCGGGCCTGGTTGTAGCCGTCGATGGCGCGCTTGTTCGCCGCAATGTCGGCCGCCGCCACCGTGGTGCGCCGGGCCAGATCTTCTTCGGCCCACAGCAGGCTGTTGAAGCGGTGGTTGCGCTGCACCCAGCGCCACAGTTCGCCGCCGGCGGCACTGGGCGGTGCGCTTTCGTCGGCAGCCAGGCCGGCGTTCGGCCAGCCGGGGCTGGCCAGCAGGGCGTCGTGGCGCTGCAGAACGTCGGCGGCAGATATCGGTGCGGGTACTGGGGGCATCGGTCTGGGAAAGCGAAACCGGGTCTCTGAAGGAAGGACCAGCTGGCGCTGCAAGGGTGCAATGCGCCCCCGTGGCGCCCCGCCGGGGGGCTGAAGGTGCGATGGCAGAATGCTTCGATTATTCGACAGAACACTTGCGCCACCTAACTGATGCACCCCGAACTGTTTCAACAGGCACTTGCCGAACACCGTCAGCTCTTCGACAGCCTGGCCGCACTGCAACCCGCGGTGGATGGCATCGGCCAGCAGCTGGCGCAGGCGCTGCAGGCTGGGGGCAAGGTCATGTGGTGTGGAAACGGCGGCTCGGCAGCCGACAGCCAGCATCTGGCCGCAGAAATGACAGGCCGGCTGGTGAACGACCGGCGGCCACTGGCCGGCCTGGCCTTGTCCACCGACAGCTCGGCGCTGACCTGCATCGGCAACGACTACGGTTTCGACGCGGTGTTTGAACGTCAGGTGCTGGCCCTGGGCCGCCCGGGTGACGCGCTGGTGCTCATTTCCACCAGCGGCAACTCGGCCAACCTGCTTCGCGCAGCCACCGCTGCACGAGCGCAAGGCGTGCGCACCATCGGCCTGCTGGGGCGTGATGGCGGCATGCTGCTGGCGCTGTGCGACGACGCAGTGGTGGTGCGCAGCCCCACCACCGCGCGCGTCCAGGAAGCCCACATCTTCATCGGTCACTGCTGGTGCGGGCTGGTCGAACGGCATCTGGGGTTGGCATGACCGGCCTGGCCCCCGCAGTCGGCACGCCACCGGCCGGGGCCCTGCCCAGCGCCGACCAACTGGCGCGCAGCCGCGTGCTGGTGGTGGGCGACGCCATGCTCGACCGCTACTGGTTCGGCGGCGTCGACCGCGTGTCGCCTGAAGCCCCGGTGCCGGTGGTGCGCGTGACGCGCGAAGAAAACCGCCTCGGCGGCGCGGCCAACGTGGCCATGAACGTGAAGAGCCTGGGCGCAGCCTGCACGCTGCTCACCGTGGTGGGCGACGATGACGCCGGCCGCAGCCTGCACCAGTTGCTGCAGCAGCAAGGCATCCGCGCGGTGCTGGGCACCGACGCGAAGCTGCAGACGGTGGTCAAGTTGCGCGTCATCGGCCGGTCGCAACAGCTGCTGCGCATCGACTTCGAAAACAAGCCCGAGCACGAGGTGCTGCAGCAGATGCTGGCCGACTACACCCGGCTGCTGCCCGAGCACGACCTGGTGCTGATGTCGGACTACGGCAAGGGCGGCCTCACCCATGTGGGGCACATGATCGAGCAGGCCCGCGCCGCTGGCAAACCCGTACTCGTCGACCCCAAGGGCAGCGACTTCAGCCGTTATGCCCACGCCACTGCCATCACGCCCAACCGCAACGAACTGGCCGCGATGGTGGGAACCTGGCAGAGCGAAGACGACCTGGCCCGCCGCGCCCACGGCC
The DNA here is from genome assembly GCA_031429255.1 of Rubrivivax sp. Taxonomy (GTDB): domain Bacteria; phylum Pseudomonadota; class Gammaproteobacteria; order Burkholderiales; family Burkholderiaceae_C; genus Rubrivivax. Next base: position 32,074 of record JANOZF010000038.1, on the reverse strand, counting down.
TGCGCCGCCAGCTGGGTTTGCAGGGGCTGTTGCTGACGCGGTCTGAAGAAGGGCTGAGCCTGTTCGACGACGGCCAGGGCGGAGGCGGCAGCGAAGGCCACCTGCGGCTGCCCACGCAAGCGCTCGAGGTGTACGACGTCACCGGTGCTGGTGACACCGTGATCGGCACCCTGGCGGCCCTGGTGGCCGCCGGCATGTCGCTGCGCGACGCCGCGCCGCACGCCAACCGCGCCGCCGGCATCGTGGTGTCGCGTTTCGGCACGGCCGCGGTCAGCTATGCAGAACTGGTGGCATGAGCAGCCCGTCCGACACCGCAGCTGCCGAGGGTGAAAACCGCAGGGGCATCGGCACCGATGACGGCATCAACACCGGCGTTGCAGCCGGCAACAACCTGTTGGCCAAGCTGCTGCCGCGCGGCGACAGCGCCGCGTTGGCGCGCCTGCCGCGGCCGATGGTGTTCACCAACGGCGTGTTCGACATCCTGCACCGCGGCCACGTCAGCTACCTGGTGGCGGCGCGTGCGCTGGGCGCCAGCCTGGTGTTGGGCCTGAACAGCGACCAATCTGCGCGCGGGCTGGGCAAAGGGCCCGACCGCCCGCTGAACCGCGAACTCGACCGCGCCTGCGTGCTCTGCGCGCTGCAAGCCGTGGACGCCGTGCTGCTCTTCGACGAAAGCACCCCGGTGGCGCTGCTGGCCGACGTCAGGCCTGACCTCTACGTCAAGGGTGGTGACTACGACATCGAGACGCTGGCCGAGACGGCGCTGGTGCGCAGCTGGGGCGGCCAGGCGCTGGCGCTGCCGTTTGTCGACGGCTACTCGACCACGGCGCTGGTGCAGCGCATCCAGCAGGCGCAGCACACCCGATGAGCGGGCGCCCGGCCGCCTTCATCGACCGCGACGGTGTGCTCAATGAGGATCACGGCTACGTGTATCGCGTCGAGGACTTTCACTGGTTGCCGGATGCCGTGCGCGCGCTGCAGAAACTGCAACAGGCGGGCTATGCGCTGGTGGTGGTGACCAACCAATCGGGCATCGCCCGGGGCCTGTACACACCCGCCGACGTCGACACCCTGCATGCCCACATGCGAGCCCAACTGCAGCAGCACGGCGTGACGCTGGCCGGCGTTTATGCCTGCCCGCACCACCCCGACGCCGTGCTGCCGGCCTACCGCCGCGCGTGCGATTGCCGCAAGCCGCAGCCGGGCATGATCCTGCAAGCGGCGCGCGAACTGGGGCTCGATGTTGCTGCGTCGTGCCTGTTTGGCGACAAGCCCAGCGACATCGAAGCCGGCCGCAGCGCGGGCGTGGGCCGCAGCTGGCTGGTGCACGGGCCCCAGGGCCTGGCGCAGGCCGTGGACGAACTGCTGCAACGGCCATGACCCCTCATCACCCCGGCCTCCCAGCCTCCCCACAGGCCGAGCAACAGGCCGCGCAACACGCCGCGCAACCCTCCGCCCACCCGCGCCCGCTGGTGGTGCGCATCCGCAACTGGGTGGGCGACGTGGTGCTGGGTCTGCCGGCGCTGCTGTTGCTGCAGGCGCAGGGCTACCAGCTGCACATCGTGGCGCGCGGCAAATGGGCGCCAGCACTGCTGGCCGGCTATGACTGGCCGGTGCTGGTGCAGCCCAGCCGGTTGAGCGACAAGGTGGCGCAACTGCGCGAACTGCGACGGCAGTGCCAGACGCTGGACCCTGCATTCAACCGCCGTGAAAACGCCTTCCTGCTGCCGGTGTCGCTGTCCAGCGCGATGGAAATGAAGCTGGCCGGCCTGCGCGCCGTGGGCGTGGCCAAGGAAGGCCGCTCGCCGCTGCTGGCGCGTGCCGAACCCTGGGCCACCGCCGGCCATGAACTGGAACGTTACTGGGACATCGCCTGCCGCTTCGTCGGCCAGCGGCTGCCACCGCCGCAGCACATCGGGCTGCTGGTGCGCGCCACGGCCCGCACACAGGCAGCAGCCTTGCTGGCGGCGCAGGGTATCAGCGGCCGATTTCTCATGGTCTGCCCCTTCGCGGGCGGCCGCGCGGCCACCGCCGACAAGGCCGACAAGCGCTGGCCTGGTTTCGAGGAGTTCGTGCGCCTGGCGCCACAGCGTCTGGGCCTGCCGCTGGTGGTCTACCCCGGCCCGGGCGAACACGAGGCCGCGCGCCAGCTCTACCCCGCGGCCCGCATGCTGGAAGGCAGCGACCTGGCGGTCTATGCCGCCTTGCTGGAGAGCGCCGCGCTGGTGGTGGCCAACGACACCGGCCCGGGCCACATGGCCGCCGCGCTGGGCCGGCCGCTGATCAGCCTGATCGGGCCCACCAATGCCGCGCGCTGGGCACCGTGGGGGCCGGGCGTGAAGGTGCTGCAGAAGCCCAGCCGCGACGGCCAGACCGATTGGCCCACGGCCGACGAGACGCTGGCCCTGGCGCAGCAGCTGCTGCAGGCCAGCGAAGGCTGAGGTGGCGACGCCCATGGCCGAGCGCCAGGTGCTCATCAGCCTGGGCAACGTCGGCTCGGTGCACGACGGCCTGGGCGAGTTTTCGCTGCAGCTCGGCCAGCGCATCGCCGCGCAGGCCGGCCGCTGGCGCGCACGCGATGGCGTGCGTTTTCACTTCCATGCGCGGCCGGCCTTTCACGGCCTCTTCGGCCCCGATGTCGGCTATCTGGACATCACCCGCTGGCAGCAGTGGTGGCCCGCATTCCCGGGGCCCTGGGCGCTGTGGCACTCGCTGCACCAGTTGAACCGCACGCTGCCACCGCGACAGACCGGCGTGCGCCTGGTCACCGTGCACGACCTGAGTTACCGCTACGGCCGCAATGCCTTCAGCACCTGGCGGCACCACCGCCGCGCCCGTGCGCTGGCCAGCCGCTGCGACGCCATGGTGGCCATCAGCCAGTACACCGCCGACGACGTGCGCCGGCACCTGGGCTGGCAGGGGCCGCTGCAGGTCATCCACAACGGCGCACGCAACCTTGTAGACGCGCCGCGCGAGCCCTTGCCCGGCTGGGCGCAGCAAACGACGCGGCCCTTCCTGTTCCACTTGAGCCGCATGAACCCGAGCAAGAACCCGCAGGCCATCGTGGGGCTGGCGCGGGCCTGGCCCGAGATGCACTTCGTACTGTGCGGGCCGGCCAATGAGCACAGCCGCAGGCTGCAGGCCGAAACCGGCCTGCCCAACGTCGAGTTCCATCTGTCGATCTCGGACGCGCAGAAGGCCTGGGCCTATGCCCACTGCACGGGTTTTCTCTTGCCGTCGCACACCGAAGGTTTCGGCCTGCCGGTGATTGAGGCGATGCACTTCGGCAAACCCTGCTTCCTGGCGCGGCGCACCTGCCTGCCCGAGATCGGGGGCAGCGTGGCCGACTACTTCGACAGCTTCGAGCCCGGCGCGATGAAGCAGGTGGTGCAGCAAGGGCTGTTGCGCCTGCAGCAGCCCGGGCAGGCGGCGGCCATACGGGCGCATGCAGCGCCTTTCAACTGGGACCGCGCTGCCGCGCAATACCTGGCGCTGTACCGCCGGCTGCTCGGCCTGCCCGCTGAAGCGCCAGGTTGACACCCCAACGGGGGATGCCGCGAGGGCCCCCTTCAAGGCCCCGCTCGTGGGGACAGACGGTGCGCGGCGCGGTGCGAAAAATGACACCCAGCCCGCAAGCCTGGTCTGTTGATGGAACTGCAGGTGGCGGGCTTTCTCCCTTCATCCACCCTTCAAGGAGCGTAACCATGATCCGTTCATTCATCTCTGTCGCGGCCCTGGTCTGTGCCGCTGTACTCACCGGCCCGGCGTTCGCCGCCACCGATGCCAACAAGGCCAGCCAGGCCGAGCTGGAATCGGTCAAGGGCATCGGGCCCGGGCTGGCCGGCAAGATCCTGAAAGCGCGCGACGCCGGCAGCTTCAAGGACTGGGCCGACCTCGTCGAGCGCGTGTCGGGCGTGGGCCCGGGCAACGCGGCACGCCTGTCGCAAGGCGGCCTGACCGTGGCTGGCGCCGGCTACGCGCCCCAGCCCGCAGGGGCGCAGCTGAAGCCCGCCGCCAAGGGCAAGGCCGTCAACCTGGAGAGCGCTCCCGCACCCACGGGCAAGACCGAACGCGCACGCAAGGGCAAGGCCGCCGAAGCAGGCGCCGCCTGAACTGCCAGCCGCGCCGGGCGGGCTGACACGCCAGGAGCGCCGGGCGGGCTGAATCCCCAGACACACCGTGCGGCCTGATGCCGACGGGGGCCGCAGGTGGTGACCCCATGGACGCACCCGGCGGCCGGCAAACCAGCGCCATCGGGCCCGATCAAGGCAACATCAGATCGGGCTCGTCGGCCGACACGCGACGGTGTTCCGGCATCAGCGTGTCCCAGCCAAAGAAACGCATCACCTCGTCGCGCCGCGCCATCGTGTCGGACCAGCCCAGTTCCATCAACTCCTGCGTGTAGGGCGCCTCGAAGAGCAGGTAGCTGGCCAGCGCCGCGCCACGCGCCTGCTCGCCTTCACCGCCCGGCCCCACACCCACGCCGCGCAGCAGCGCGCGCACCGGGGTGGGCAAGGCCGCGATGTGACGCGCGGCCACGTCGTCCAGCCGCTGCGTGGGCGCAATCACCAGCGCCTCCAGCGGCCGCAGTTCGCTGTCGGCCAACGCCTGCTCGGGCAACAGCGCCAGCGTGCGGTTGATGCGGCGCATGCGTTCGATGTCCACCGCCAGCGCGTCCAGGAAGATGCTCGACATCGCGTGGCCGGCAATCTGCGCCAGGCTGGGGTAGCCCTGGTCGCCGCCCGCGCCGCCAGCGCGGCCAGCCGGCTCGTGCATGCGACCGGCGCCGATGATGAACAGCCGCTGCGCGCCCAGATGCACCGCCGGCGACAGCGGCGCCGTCTGGCGCATCGAACCGTCACCAAACCAGCCCGGCACGTCGCCCACGCGCAGCGACGTGGCCGGAAAGACGAAGGGGATGGCCGACGACGCGAGCAGGTGTGCATGGGTGATCGGGCCTTGCACGGCCACGCGCTGCGAACGCAACCACGGTGCGATGGGCTGCGCCGCGTCGTAGAAAGTGTAGTGCTCGCCACTGGTGTAACTCGAAGCCGTGACCGCCACCGAATGCAGATGGCCCTGTTGCAGCATCGACGGCAGCCTTTCCAGCGGCACCAGGCGCTGCAGCAGCTCAGCCAGGGGCTCGTTGTCCAGCAACGAACGCGGTCGTGCACGTCGCCAGCGGGCGATCACCCAGCCCACCGAGAACATCGTCAGCCAGCGGGCGCCGGAACGGATCACGCCCAGCGAATCAGCGCGGTAGACCTGGTCGGCGCTGAAGTGCTGCCACACCTTGGAGATCACCTCCACCGCGGCGTCGAAGCGGTCGGCCTGGCAGGCCAGCGCCATCGCGTTGATGGCACCGGCCGAGGTGCCGCAGATGACGGCGAAGGGGTTGTGCTGGCGCGCGATGGGCCCCACCGACTGCCGCCGCATGTGCGCCACTGCGCGCAGCACGCCCACCTGATAGGCCGCGCGGGCGCCACCACCGCTGAGCACCAGCGCCGTGCGCGGTTCATCGTACAGCGCCGTGCGCGGTTCGTCGTACAGCGCCGTGCGCGGTTCGTCGTAGCGGGGCACGGGCGGCGGGGTCATGGCGACGGCGTCAGGCGCGACTGCTGCTGCTGGCGGGCGGCTATTCGTACACCACGGCCGCAGCGCCACCGTGCGCCATGCTGCGCCAGCGTGCCAGGGCTTCGTCGCAGGGCCAGAAGCGCACCGTGTCGCCCAGCTCCAGCTCGGCGGTGGCATTGGGCCGCTGCAGGCGCACCCGCACCGACAGCCCCTGCACCAGGTCGCCGTGATCGCTGGCCACGCGCCGCGCCGGCCACAGGCGCAGCACGTCGGCCACCGCCGGCGGGCCGCCGCCGTTCACAGTCACCGCCATGAAGCGCCCGAAGCGCGCGCGTGCCGCGGCCAGGTCCCAGACCTGCATCACGTTCAGGCGCAGGCCGCCGCTGAAACGGTCGGGCTGCAACTTGCCCTGCACGATGACGAGCTGGTCTTCGGCCGCCAGTTCGCGGCAGTGCTCGAACACCTCGTCGGGCGCCACCGCCTCGAGGCTCTCGCTGCCGTCGTCGAGCTTGAAGATCACCACGCGCCCGCGCTGGCCGTTCACCGTGCGCGGGTCGGTGACGATGCCGGCCAGCAGCTGCGGCTCGCGGCTGTCCACCAGGTTGTCCAGCGACTGGCGCACGAAGCGGCGCACCTCGTCCTTCCAGGCGTCGAAAAGATGGCCCGACAGGTAGAAACCCAGCGCCGCCTTTTCGTTCATCAGACGGTCGCGCACGTCCCAGGCCGCGGCATGCACCAACGCCGGCTCCTGGGTGCTGCTGCCGTGGTTGTCGCCACTGTCACCCATGTCGAACAGGCCCACCTGCAGCGCGTTGGCCTGTTGCGTCTCGGCCCAGTCCATCGCCAGGCCCACGCTGGCCAGCAGTTCGGCGCGGCCCTGCTGCCCGCTGGGGTGCACGCTGTCGAACGCGCCGGCCTTCACCAGCGCCTCGATGGCGCGCTTGTTCACGGCCTTGCGGTCCACGCGGGCGCAGAAGTCGAAGATGCTGCGGAACGGCCCGCTGCCCTTGCCCTCGAAGGCGCCCTGCCCTTCGCGTGCTGCCACGATGGCTTCGATGGCACTTTGCCCCGTGCCTTTCACCGCGCCCAGCCCGTAGCGCACCAGCGTGTCGGTGATGGGCTCGAAACGGTGCGTGCCGCGGTTCACGTCAGGCGGCTCGAATGCCACGCCAAACAGCTTGGCGTCGGCGATCAGCACCTTCAGCTTGTCGGTGTTGTCGGCTTCGATGGTCATGTTGGCGGCATAGAACTCCGCCGTGCAGTGCACCTTCACCCAGGCCGTGTGATAGGCCAGCAAGGAATAGGCCGCGGCGTGGCTCTTGTTGAAGCCATAACCGGCAAACTTCTCCATCAGGTCGAAGACCTCGTTGGCCTTTTCCGGCGCGATGCCCTGCTTGTCGGCACCCTCGCGGAAGATGCCACGCTGCTCGGCCATCTCTTCGGCCTTCTTCTTGCCCATCGCGCGACGCAGCAGGTCGGCGCCGCCCAGGCTGTAGCCACCCAGCACCTGGGCCGACTGCATCACCTGTTCCTGGTAGACGAAGATGCCGTAGGTTTCGGCCAGCACCGGCTCCAGCAGCGGGTGCGGGTAGGTGATGTCTTCCTTGCCGTTCTTGCGCGCGCAAAAACTCGGGATGTTCTCCATCGGGCCGGGGCGGAACATGGCATTCAGCGCAATCAGATCTTCCAACCGGCCCGGGCGCGCCTCGCGCAACATGCCCTGCATGCCGCGGCTTTCAAACTGGAACACGGCTTCGGTGCGGCCTTCAGTGAACAGGCGGTAGACGCGCGCATCGTCCAGCGGCAGGTTTTCGTAGGCGAAAGCGGCGCGGCCGGGCCGGCGCGCACGGATCATGTCCTTGGCCAGCTCCAGGATGGTCAGCGTGGCCAGGCCCAGGAAGTCGAACTTCACCAGGCCGATGGCCTCGACGTCGTCCTTGTCGAACTGGCTCACCGCGCTGTCGCTGCCGGGCTGCTGGTACAGCGGGCAGAAGTCGGTGATCTTGCCCGGCGCGATCAGCACACCGCCGGCGTGCATGCCCACGTTGCGCACCAGGCCTTCCACGCGCATGGCCAGCGACAGCAACTCGGCCACCTCTTCTTCGGCCTTCTCGCGCTGTTCCAGCTCGGGCACTTCGGCACGCACGTAGATGATGCCGGGGTCCGGGTCGGCGGGCACCGGCGCCAGCGTGTAGGTCTTGCCCGGCAGCCCCGGCACCAGCTTGGCCACGCTGTCCACGTGGCCGTAGCCCATGCCCAGCACGCGGCCCACGTCGCGCAGCGCGGCCTTGCTGGCCATGGTGCCGAAGGTGGCGATCTGGCTCACCGCCTCACGGCCGTACTTGTCTTTCACGTACTCGATGACGCGGTCGCGGTTGCCCTGGCAGAAGTCGATGTCGAAGTCGGGCATCGACACGCGCTCGGGGTTCAGGAAGCGTTCGAACAGCAGCTTGTACTGCAGCGGGTCGAGGTCGGTGATGAGCAGCGCATAGGCCACCAGCGAGCCCGCGCCGGAGCCCCGCCCCGGCCCCACCGGGCAGCCGTTGGCCTTGGCCCAGACGATGAAGTCCGAGACGATGAGGAAGTAGCCCGGGAAGCCCATCTTGACGATGGTGTCGAGTTCGAATTCCAGCCGTTGCGCGTAGCGTTCACGTTCATTTTCGCGCTTCGTCGGGTCGGGGTACAACGCCTGCAGGCGCACTTCCAGGCCTTCACGAGACGCCTTGCGAAAGTAGGCCTCGATGGGCATGCGGCGCGGGCCCTCGGGCCCGTCTTCCAGCGGCGTCGGGAAGTCGGGCAACTGCGGCTTGCCCAGCACCAGTGTCAGGTTGCAGCGCCGCGCAATCTCCACCGTGTTGGCCACCGCCGAAGGCAGGTCGGCAAACAGCGCCTGCATCTGCGCCTGCGACTTGAAATGCTGCTGGGGCGAAAAGCGCTTGCTGCGCTTGGGGTTGGCCAGCGTCTCGCCTTCGGCCACGCAGACGCGGGCCTCGTGGGCCTCGAAGTCATCCGGCTCCAGAAACTGCACCGGGTGCGTGGCCACCACCGGCAGCTGCATCCGCGAGGCCAACTGCACGGCCGCATGCACGTGGTTTTCATTGCTGGCCAGGCCGGCGCGCTGCAGCTCCAGGTAGAAACGCCCCGGGAACAGGCCCGACAGGCGCTCGGCCAGCGCCTGCGCGCGCTCGGGCTCGCCGGCCAGCAGCGCCATGCCCACGGCCCCCAGGTCGGCGCCCGACAGCGCCACCAGGCCCTGGCCCAGCTCGGGCAGCCATTCCCACTTCATCCAGGCCTGCGCGCGCTGCGCATTGCGCACCCACCCGCGCGCCAGCAGCTCGCACAGGTTCAGGTAACCCTGGCGGTCCTGCACCAGCAGCACCAGGCGGCTGGCCTGGCGGTCGCCGCCCGGTGTGCCTGTGCCGCCGCCCGCGCCGCTGTTGATGGCGGCAATGGGCTCCATCAACACGTCCACACCGATCAAGGGCTTGACGCCCTGGTCGCGGCAGGCGCGGTAGAACTTGACGGCGCCGAACAGGTTGTTCAGGTCGGTGATGGCCAGCGCCCCCTGGCCGTCGGCGCGCGCTGCCTGGGCGGCAGCGTCGATGCGCAACGTGCCGTCGACAACGGAATACTCGGTGTGGGTGCGCAGATGGACGAAGTTCATCGGACGATTCTAGAGAGCCCCTTGCAGCCCGCCCAGCCGAAATCCAGCGCGGGGCCCAGCCAGGCGCCGGGCTTGCGGCGAAAATCCCCGCATGGACGCAAACACCAACACCCAGGACACCGCGGAATTCATCCCTTTCGAGGAATTCCGCAACGGCCTGCCACACGGCCGCTTCCGCGTCGTTGTAAACCCGAGCCTGGCGAAGTCCTTTGTCGCCTACCGCACCCATTCCACGCAGCTCGCACTCGCCCTCATCGGCCCTGGCATCGCGGCAGCCCTGTATGGCCACGTGGTGGTGGGCGGCCTGCTGGTGGCCGCCGGCTGCCTGTTGCGCTGGTCGGTGAAAAAGCGCGCGCCCTTCATCCTGCTGCATCTGGCGACGCGCATCCCTTCCGTCTACGAGCAGGCGGCCGAGCATGGCGTGATGGAAGTCCGGCGCGCCTGAGTTCGGCACTGCAGCGGGGTTGCACAAGCGCGCCTGGCGTGCCCGTTGGCGCCCTAATTGCGGCCCATTGTCGGCCGAGCCCGTCCCTACAATCCAGCCCCGTGCCCGCCACCACCGTCATCGCCGCCTACCGCTTTGTCGACATCACCGACGGCCCCGCGCTGCGCGAAGAGCTGCTCGAGCGCGCGCAGGCCCTGGGGCTGAAGGGCACGGTGCTGCTGGCCCCCGAAGGCATCAACCTGTCGCTGGCCGGCGCGCCGGCGGCAGTGCAGCAATGGCTGGCCGCGCTTCAGGCCGACGCGCGCTTTGCGCAGCTCGAGCTGAAATCGCACCGCGCCGATGCGCTGCCGTTCAAGCGGCTGCTGGTCAAGCTCAAGCGCGAGATCATCCGCATGAACGAGCTGGGCGTGCGCCCGCAGGCCGGCCGCGCACCCGCGCTGGACAGCACCACGCTGCTCCGCTGGCTCGACCAGGGCCACTGCGACGAAGGACGCCCGCTGGCGATGCTGGACACGCGCAACGCCTTCGAGGTCGATGCCGGCCGGTTTGAGGGCGCACTGGACTGGCGGCTCAGCAGTTTCGGCGGCTTTCCCGCCGCGCTGGAAGCCCACCGCGGCCAGCTTGCGGGCAAGACGGTGGTCAGCTACTGCACAGGCGGCATACGCTGCGAAAAGGCCGCGCTGTGGATGGCGCAACAGGGTGTGCAGCACGTGCACCAGCTGGACGGCGGCATCCTGCGTTACTTCGAACAGGCGCCCCTGGTGCCCCACTGGCAGGGCCACTGCGTGGTCTTCGACGAACGCCAGGCCCTGGGCCCCGACCTCGGCGCCAGCGCCGTCGGCCTCGGCGACGAAGCCGCCGCTGCCGACATGGCCGCGGTGGCCCACACGGCATGAAGCGCTCACACAGGTCCGGCGAGGGCGCTCCCAGCGGCATAGGCCGCCGGGTGCTGGGGCTGCTGCTGATCCTGACGGCGGTGCTGCTGGCGCTGTCGCGCCAGCCCGACTGGCCGGTGCAGGCGCTGGTGGCACGCTGGGCGCCTGCGCCGTCGAACTTCATCGACGTCAAGGGCCAGCAGGTGCATGTGCGCGACGAAGGCCTGCCCGGCGACCCGCTGCCCATTGTGCTGATACACGGCACATCCGCCAGCCTGCACACCTGGGAAGGCTGGGTGCGTGCACTGAAGGGCCAGCGCCGCGTCATCACGCTCGACCTGCCCGGCTTCGGTCTCACCGGCCCGTTCACCGGCCAGTACACACCCGACGACTACCGCGGCGACACCTACGCCCGCTTTGTACTGGACCTGATGGACACGCTGAAGGTGCAGCGCGCGGTGCTGGGCGGCAACTCGCTGGGTGGCGAGGTGGCCTGGCGAATCGCATCGATCGCACCGCAGCGCGTGGCCAGCCTGGTGCTGGTGGACGCTGCGGGCCCGGCCTACACGCCCGAGTCCATGCCGCTGGGCTTCAGGATTGCGCGCATCCCCGTGCTCAACCGCATCAGCGAATTCGCGTTGCCGCGTTCGATGGTCGCCGAGGGCCTCGCCAACGTCTATGCCGACCCCACCCGCATCAAACCCGAACTGGTGGACCGCTATTTCGAACTCACGCTGCGCGAAGGCAACCGGCGCGCGCTGCGCCATCGCATGCAAGACGTGGTGGCCGGTGAAGGTGCCGAACGCATCGGTCAACTGCAGCAGCCCACGCTGATCCTCTGGGGCCGCCAGGACAAGCTGATACCGCCGGCCGTCGGGCAGGAGTTCCAACGCCTGATCAAGGGCAGCCAGCTCGTGGTGCTGGACAACCTGGGGCATGCGCCCCAGGAAGAAGACCCGGTGCGCAGCGTGGCGCCGGTGAAGGTGTTTCTGGGCGTGCGCTGACTCAGCGCCGCCCCGGCGGCGAACGTCAGCCGGCCGCGTGCACCTTCAAGCAACGCTGGTAGCGTTCGTCCACCCGCCGCGCAAACCATTCGGTGGTCAGCTTGCTGATGATCTTCGGGCTTGGCAGCGCGACGTGCGGCAGCACCGCGCGCGGCGGGCGCCGTTCAGCCCACCACCAGCCGGGCTCCACCGGGCGCCGCAGCCCGCATCTCGCCCACCACCGCCGCCGTCTCGAAACCGTGGCGTGCAAAGATGGCCAACACCTCGCCCAGCGCGGCGGGCGTGCACGACACCAGCAGGCCGCCGCTGGTTTGCGGGTCGGTGAACAGGGCCTGGTCGACGGCTGCAAAGTCGGCCGGCAGCGAAATGTCTTCGCCGTAGCCGGCCCAGTTGCGGCCCGATGCGCCGGTGATGAAACCCTGGTCGGCCAGGCTGCGCACACCCGTCAACAGCGGCACACGCGCCCAGTCGATGGCGACCTGATAGCCCGAGCCCTTGGCCAGTTCCAGCGCGTGGCCAGCCAGGCCAAAGCCGGTGATGTCGGTCAGCGCATGCACGCCATCCAGCGCCGCCAGGTCAGGGCCGGGGGTGTTCAGCTTGGTGGTGTTGGCAATCATCTGCGCGTAGCCTTCGTCGCTGAGCGCGCCCTTCTTCAGCGCCGCGCTCATCACGCCCACGCCCAGCGGCTTGCCCAGCACCAGCACGTCGCCCACCTGTGCGTCGGCGTTGCGCTTCACGCGCTTGGGGTGTATCAGGCCCAGCGCCACCAGGCCGTAGATGGCTTCGACGCTGTCGATGGTGTGGCCACCGGCGATCGGGATGCCCGCGGTGCGGCAGATCGAAGCACCACCGTCCAGCACCTTGCCGATGGTCTCGGGCGACAGCACGCTGATCGGCATGCCGACCAAAGCCAGCGCCATGATGGGACGGCCACCCATCGCGTAGACGTCGCTGATGCTGTTGGTGGCGGCGATGCGTCCGAATTCAAACGGGTCGTCGACGATGGGCATGAAGAAGTCGGTCGTCGCGATCAGCGCCTGCTCGTCGTTGAGCTGATACACCGCCGCGTCGTCCGCGGTTTCGATACCCACCAGCAGTTCCTTGGGCATGGGCATCGCGGTCGTGCCTTTCAAGATTTGCGCCAACACACCGGGCGCGATCTTGCAACCACAGCCGCCGCCGTGGGACAGCGACGTGAGCCGTGGCTCTACAGGTTTTTCGGGGGCGTTCATGGGGTCCTCGGGGTGGGTGGTTCGGGTGCCGGCCCGTCGTGGCCGACCGGTGGCACCGGGCTCGGAAAAAGCCGCTGTCAGCAGCCGGCAGGGTGCTGCAGCGAGGCAAGTAGTTCCAGCAAAGTCTGCTTTTCCCTGTTGGGGTCGAACAGCGGTGCACGTTTCTCACATTGCTGGCGCAAGGCGGGCAGCATAGCGGCATCGTCGCGGCAGCGCTGCAGCTGCCTGGCCAGGGTCTGGGCGTCGCCCCAATCGAAGATGCCGGCGTAGTCGCTGCCCAGCAGGCCCAGGTTGCCATCGATGCGGCTGGCCAGCACGGGGGTGCCGCTGGTGATGGCCTCGGTGACCACATGCGCGCCGCCTTCCATGCGGCTGGGGTGCACCAGCACATGCGCAGCCTGGATGCGGTGCCGTGTGGCCGCATGCGGCAGACTGCCCAGCCAGCGGTAGTGCGGCTGCGCCGCCATCAGCGCGCGTGCCTCGTCGGCCAAGGCCGTGTCCAGTGCGCCACCGATATGGTCGAGCAGGATGTCCTGGCGGTGGGCCAGCAGCCGCGCGGCAGCGAAGTAGGTCTGCGGCGACTTTTCTTCACGCAGGTGCCCGACCATCAGCGCGCGCAGGTGGCGGTCGGTCTTGGCCAACGGGCGCCGCGACCGCGTGGACTGCAGGCACACCACAGCCTTGTCGCGGTGTTCCACCGGCAGGCTTTGCAGCCCCAGTTCGTTCAGCACCACCAGCCGATCGGCCAGCACCAGTGAACGCTGGGCGAGTGCGTCGTGGGCGATGTCGCGGTACAGGTCGGTGCCGGTCAGCACCAGCACCAGCGGCCGGCCAGCGCACTGCGCCGCCCAAGCGGCCAGCGACGAGGCTGAGCGCCGGGCGTGCAGCGCGATCATGATGTCGTCGTCGTGGTCGGCGGGTGCACCCGTCCACTGGGCGGCCATGCGGACCCGATAATGCGCGCTCAGCATGCGCGCCCAGCGGCGCGCAGTCTGCCAATTCCCGTTGTTGGCCTCGGCCAGGGCCGGCGTCACGATGATCAGGGATGGAGCTTGCACCCCGTGAATGTAAAGCCGGCTTCGACCGACTCCACCCCGGCAACAAACCCGGCAACCACCCCGCCCAGGGACACAACCGCCGTGCCAAGGACCGATGCCCCCTTTCGAGATGCCGACGCGGCCACGCTGGCCACGATGCTGCGCGCCAGCCGGCACGACACGCTGGCCGCCTTTGCCCGCTTCGAGCAGGCACTGGCTGACCAACAACTGAGCATTCCGTATCACCCCGACCTGAACCCGCCGCTGTGGGAACTGGGCCACGTCGGCTGGTTTCAGGCCCATTGGCTGGGCCGCAACCCCGACCGGACGCTGGGCCTGCAGGCCAACCCCGACGCCCCCCGCTCCCAAGCGCGCAGCGCGGGTGCCGACGCGCTGTTCAACTCCAGTGAAGTGCCGCATGCCAGCCGCTGGCAGCTGCGCCTGCCAGACGCGCTTGCCACGCGCGTCGAGTTGGCCCAGGTGCTGGACGAAACGCTGGCGCTGCTGGACGACCCTGCCGTGCGGGCTGCCGAGGCCGACACCACCGCTGGCGACACCGCGCTGTACTTGCACCGCCTGTGCCTGGCGCACGAAGACATGCACCACGAAGCCGCGGTGTACATGGCGCAGGCCCTGGGCATCGCGCTGCCCGACCCGAGGTTTCAGCACCGCGCGCTGCCCGCACCCGGTGCCGCGCTGCAGCTGCCGGCAGCCCCGTGCGACCTGGGCAGCGCCGGGGCCAGGGGCTTCGCCTTCGACAACGAATGCGGTCGCCAACACCACCTGTTGCAAGCCTTCAGCGTCGACTGCCAGGTGCTGCGCTGGCGCGACTACCTGCCGTTCGTGGAAGCCGGCGGGTATGCCGACGCGCGCTGGTGGCCAGGCCGGGCGGCCGCCTGGCGAGCCGCACCGGGGCACGCGGCGCCCCGGTATCTGCAGCGCGACGGCGCGCAATGGAAGCAGTGGCGCCATGGCCGCTGGCAAGCGCTGGTGCTGGACGAGCCGGCCTGCCACCTGAGCGCCCACGAGGCCGATGCCTGGTGCGCCTGGGCCGGCCGCCGCCTGCCCACCGAAGCCGAATGGGAACACGCGGCGCGCACCCAGCAAGGGCACTTCGTCTGGGGCGATGTGTGGGAATGGACGGCCAGCACCTTCGGCCCCTACGACGGCTTCGTGGCCCATCCGTACCGCGACTACTCGGCGCCGTGGTTCGGCAGCCGACGCGTGCTGCGCGGCGCCTCGCTGGCCACCCAGCGCCGGCTGCACGACCTGCGCTACCGCAACTTCTTCACACCCGAGCGCAACGACATCTTTGCCGGCTTTCGCAGCTGCGCGGCTTGATCACGAGGCTGTCGACCCGAAGACGCCCAACCGCAGCGGGCCGCGTTGGCTCAGGCCGCCTGCGCCAGCATCACCGCGTACCAGCCCTGTGCGTCGGTCCAGGTCTGCACGCGTGCGAAACCGGCGTCGCGCAGCAGCGCCTCGAAATCGCTGCGCTGCCACTTGTATGAGTTCTCGGTGTGGATGCGCTCGCCGGCCTCGAAGCTGCGTGGGCCACCGTTGAAGTCAACCAACTGGCGTGTGCGCGCCTGCAGGTGCATCTCGATGCGCCCCGCCGCTTCGTTGTACAGCGCCACGTGCTGCCACTGCCGGGGCTGGAAATCGCTGCCGATCAGCCGGTTCAGGTGGCGCAACAGGTTCAGGTTGAAGGCCGCCGTGACGCCCAGCGCGTCGTCGTAGGCGGGTTCCAGCACCGCGGCCGGCTTGGCCAGGTCCACGCCGATCAGCAGCCCGCCGCCCGCGGCCAGCGCGTGCGCCTGCCGCAGCAGGTGCAGCGCCTGCTCGGGGTTGAAGTTGCCGATGCTGGAGCCGGGATAGAACAGCAGCGCCGGGCCTTGAAGCAGGTCGGGCGGCAGCAGCAACTGGCTCGAAAAATCCAGCCCCACTCCCGTCATGCGCATGGCCGGATGCTGGCTTTGCAGCGCGTTCACCGCGCTGCGCAGGAAGTCCACCGATATGTCCAGCGCCACGTAATGCTCAGGGAGAAAGCTGCCAAACAGGCTGGCGGCCTTGGCGCAGTTGCCGGCACCCAGGTCCACCAGCGTCAGGCCACGCCCCTGCCAGGCGCGAACGGCTTCCGCGATGGCGGCCTGGTGTTCAGCAAAGAGGGCGGCTTCGGTGCGCGTGGGGTAGTACTCGTCGAGCTCGGTGATGGCGTCGAACAGGCGCGAACCCAGGCTGTCGTAGAAGAATTTGGGGGACACGGCCGCCGCGGGCTGCATCAGGCCCGCGCAGGCCTCGGCGGCCACGGATTCAGGCGCCCAGTGGTGCAGCTGTAAGAATTGCGCTTGGCGCATCGACGGGTGTCCTGTTTGGTTCACACGCTGGGCGCACGGGCCGCTTGCATGCAGTAAGGGCGGGAAATGTAGCAGCGGCCAGCGTCTGGCGCCCAAATAGGTTTCAATCCTGGGTCGCGCCGGTGCGCACCGACTTACAGATCAGGGGTTTCAACAATGTCTCTTTCACTCGTCGCCCGCTTCGCCCGTGCCTTGATGGGCGGCAGCCTGCTGCTTGCACTCAGTGCCGGCGCACACGCCCAATCCGTGCTGCGCGTCACCACCATACCCGAAGAGGCGGCCACCGAGCAGGTGCGCAAGTTCACGCCACTGGCCGCCTACCTCGAAAGGCGCATGGGCATGAAAGTGGAGTTCACGCCCGTCAGTGACTATCCGGCCGCCGTCGAGGCGCTGGTGAACAAGAAGGTCGACCTCGTCTGGTTTGGCGGCTTCACCCATGTGCAGGCGCAGATACGCTCGGGCGGCAAGATCGTGCCCATCGCACAACGCGAAGAAGACACCAAATTCCAGAGCGTGTTCATCGCCAAGACCGACTCGGGCATCAAGACCTTGGCCGACATGAAAGGCAAGCAGATCAGCTTTGGCAGCCAGAGCAGCACCTCGGGCCACCTGATGCCACGCAACAACCTGCTCAATGCCGGCATCAACCCCGAGAAGGACTTCCGCCGCATCGCCTACAGCGGCGCGCACGACGCCACCATTGCCAGCGTGGTCAGCGGCAAGGTCGACGCCGCCGCACTGGACATCACCGTATGGCGCAAGTTCGTGGCTGAGAACAAGGTCGACCCCAAGGCGGTGGACGTGTTTTTCACCACACCGCCCTTTTTCAACTACAACTGGTCGGTGCATGCCGACATGCCGACCGACCAGCGCGAAAAGCTGAAAAAGGCGCTGCTCGACCTGGACATGGCCACGCCCGAAGGCAAGGAGATCCTGCAACTCAACCGCGCCACGCGCTACATCGGCACCAGCCCCGAGAACTACAAGGGCCTGGAAGCCGCCGGCCGCAGCGCAGGCCTGATCTGACCGCCTGGCCGCAGAACTTGCACACCCGCCCTGCTGTTCGCGTGTTGCCTCGCCCGCTGCCGGCATGAAGCTGGATGTACTGGCGCTCACCGCCCGCCACCCCGCCGCCCGGCCCGGGTCGGCGGCTGCACTGCAGGCCTTGAACCTGGCGGTGGCGCGGGGTGAACAGGTGGCGGTGATCGGCCCTTCGGGTGCCGGCAAGACCACGCTGATGCAGGCGCTGGCCTGCGCACTGCGCCCGGCCCAAGGTCAGTTGCTGCTGGACGGCAGCGACCCCTGGGTGCTGCGCACGGCAGCGCTGCAGCGCCTGCGCGGCAGCCTGTTTCTGGCGCCCCAAGTGCCGCCTCTGCCGCCTCGCCAGCGCGTCGTGACGGCGGTGCTGGCCGGCCGCCTGCCCGCCATGGGCCTGCTGGCCAGTGTGCGTTCGCTGTTCTACCCAAGAGACATCCCGGCGGCCTACGCTGCGCTGGCACGCTTCGACCTGGCAGACAAGCTGTTCGAGCGTGTGGACCGGCTGTCAGGCGGAGAACGCCAGCGCGTGGGCCTGGCGCGTGCGCTGCTGGCCCCGGCACAGTTGTGGCTGGTGGACGAACCGCTGTCGGCGCTGGACCCTACGCGCGCGCGCCAGGCCACCGCCACGCTGGTGGCCGAAGCCCGGCAACGCGGTGTCACGCTGGTGGCCACGCTGCACCAGGTGGACATGGCGCTGGCGCACTTCCCGCGCATCGTGGGGCTGCGCGACGGCCGCTTGCAGTTTGACCTGCCGACTGCACAAGTGGGCCGCGAGAGGCTGGATGCACTGTACGCACAGCATGAACATGAGTTGCTGGGTGAAGCCGCCGTGCGCCCCGGCGCCGGAGCCGCTGACGCCGTGCCCGCACCACCCGCGCCCGTGGCGATGCACTGCCGGTGACCGGCAGGACCGGCGGAGAAGCCCACGCGACCCATGACCACCACCGCAGCGGCCCCGCCCACGCGCGACCCTGCATGGCTGGGCCGTCTGTTCTGGCTGTCGGCTGGCGTGGTGCTGCTGTGGCCGCTGATGGTGGGCACCGAGTTCAGGCCCTGGATCCTGCTGGAGCGCGACAACCTCAAGGTCACGGGGCAGTTTCTGGCGGGCTTTTTTCCGCCCGCCTACAGCGCCGAGTTCATGGTCATGCTGGCGCGCGAAACCTGGCGCACGGTGGCCATCGCCACTGCCGGCATGACGCTGGCTTTTGCACTGGCGCTGCCGCTGACGCTGCTGTCGACCCGCGTGCTGTCGGTGTCGGCCCTGTCGGGCCGCATGGCGCGCGGGCCGCTCTGGCTGCGTCAGGGCGTGCGCTGGCTGCTCATCGTGCTGCGCAGCGTGCCCGAGCTGGTTTGGGCGCTGGTGTTCGTGCGTGTGGTCGGCCTCGGGCCGACATCGGGCGTGCTCGCCATTGCGCTCACTTACGGCGGCATGCTGGGCAAGGTGTACGGCGAAATCCTGGAAAGTGGCGAGGCCCACGCCACCGAAACCCTGCTGCGCAACGGCAGCTCGCGCTTGCAGGCTTTCTTCTACGGCCTGCTGCCGCAGAACGCCGCGGAGCTGACGAGCTACACCGTCTATCGCTGGGAATGCGCCATCCGCAGCTCGGTGGTGCTGGGTTTTGTAGGCGCCGGTGGCCTGGGCCAGCAGATGGACAACAGCATGAAGATGTTCAACGGCGGCGAGGTGCTGACCATGCTGCTGGTGTTCATGGCGCTGGTGGCGCTGGCGGACCGCGTGAGCGCGGCGCTGCGCAAGGGCCTGGGATGACGGTCACCCTGCACCCGAGGATGCAGCGATGAGCGCACCCGCCGCCAACCAGACCTACAAGCTGCCGCCGCCGCTGTTTGACGCGCGCTGCAAGGCCTGCTGGATCAGTGCCGCCGTGTTGGCGCTGGTC
Organism: Rubrivivax sp.; assembly: GCA_031429255.1. Classification (GTDB taxonomy): domain Bacteria; phylum Pseudomonadota; class Gammaproteobacteria; order Burkholderiales; family Burkholderiaceae_C; genus Rubrivivax. The sequence goes on along the minus strand of JANOZF010000038.1, from coordinate 12,950 downwards.
GTGGCCAGTTTCTGGAGCCTGGACCTGCAATGGGCACAGTTTCTGTCGCTGGACGCCGCCCGCAGCATGGGCCGCTTCGTGGCGGAATTCATTCCGCCAGATACCAGCGCCGCCTTTGTGCAGAAAGTGGCCTGGGCCACCTGGGAAACCCTGGCCATGTCGGCACTGGGCACGGTGCTGGCGGCCGCCGCCGGAGTGGCACTCGCGCTGCCGGCCAGCCGCACGCACCGCGACGACCCGGCGCGCGGCCGAACACCGACACGCCTGCTGCTGAACATGCTGCGCTCGGTGCCCGAGCTGGTGTGGGCCGGGCTGTTGCTGATCGCCGCCGGCCTGGGCCCATTTGCCGGCACGCTGGCGTTGGCCATGCACACCACCGGCGTGCTGGGCCGGCTGTTTGCCGAGGCCGTTGAAAACGCGCCGCCGGGCCCGGCCGACGCGCTGCGCGCGCAGGGAGTGGGGCCGGCGCGGGTTTTCCTGTATGCCACGCTGCCGCAGGTGCTGCCGCAGCTGATGAGCTACACGCTGTACCGCTGGGAAAACAACATCCGCGCTGCCGCCGTGCTGGGCGTGGTGGGCGCTGGCGGCCTGGGTCAGCTGCTGAGCTTTCACATGGGGCTGTTCCAGATGGGCAAGACGGCCACCATCCTGATGGCGATGCTGCTGTTGGTGGCGCTGGTGGATGCGCTGAGCTACGTCTGGCGCCGGCTGCTGATGCGCTGAAGGCGCTGCCCGGACTCCCTGGGGCCCGGCCCCGCATCCACCCGGCAGCCGGCCGCGTAAGGAAACGCCAGGTGCACCGACCCACCCGGCATCACAATCGCCCCCCATGTTGCCGCTGCTGAACACAACCCAGGCTTGGTGGGTGCTGTCACTTGCCATCCTGTTCGAAGTGGGTGGCACCACCTGCATGCGCCTGTGCGAAGGCTTCACCCGGTTGACACCGTCCATATTGATTTTTGTGTTCTATGCCGCATCCTTCTCGCTCAACGTCATGGTCATCCGCGTGCTCGGGCTGGGTGTGGTGTACGCCGTGTGGTCGGGCGCGGGCACCGTGATCACGTCGCTGATCGGCTACCTGTATTTCAAGGAGCCCGCCACTGCATTGAAGATGGCCAGCGCCGGTCTCATCGTGCTGGGTGTGATGGGCATGCACGCCGCCTCGCGGTCCGACGGCCTGGCTGCGCCATGAACCCGTCGGCCATCAACGAGCTGTCCATTCGGCGCTACCGCAGCAAGGCCGCGGGCTACGACGCATCGGCCCGGCGCACGATGACGCTGCGCCTGCGCACCATTGCGCTGCTGCAGCTCAAGCCGGGCGACGTGGTGCTGGACGTGGGCGCCGGCACCGGGCTGAGCTACGAGCCCCTGTTGCGGGCGGTGGGTGAGCAGGGCCGCGTGCTGGCCTTCGAGCAGAGCCCCGAGATGTTTGCCCAGGCCCAGGCCCGCGTACAGCGCACCGGCTGGCGCAACCTTTGGCATTGCGAAGCGGCCGCGGAAACCGTGCAGCTGCCCGAGTTGGCAGATGCCGTGCTGTTCAACTACGTGCACGACATCAGTCGCACGCCGCAGGCGGTGGCCCACATCCTGCGCCAAGCCAGGCCGGGCGCGCGCATCGCCATGGCGGGCATGAAGTACTTCCCCTGGTGGACGGGCCCGCTGAACGTGGTGGCATGGCTGAAGAACCGGCCGTACAACGCCAGGGCCGCCGACCTCTGGCAACCCTGGAACCTGGTACAGCCCTGGTGCGTGGATTTCAAAAGACAATCCACCCAGGCCGGCATGGGTTACATCGCCCATGGGCGTCTGGCGGGTGCTTCGCCTGCGCCGGCTGGCACCATCACCCCCCACCACTTCGAGCCCGCCGCATGAGCAACGCCCCGGTCGCCGCGTCTGCCGCCAGCGCACTTTCGCGGCGCTATGCGCAGGTGCGTGCGCAGACGCTGGCCCTGGCGGCGCCGCTGAGCGAAGCCGACTGCCAGGTGCAGCCGATGCCCGACGCCAGCCCCACGAAGTGGCATCTGGCGCATGTCACCTGGTTCTTCGAGACCTTCGTGCTGGAATGTTTCGAACCGAACTTCAAGCCGCACCACGCCGCCTACCGGGTGCTGTTCAACAGCTACTACAACGGCGTGGGCGAACAACACCCGCGCGCTCAGCGCGGGTTGGTGACGCGCCCGTCGCTGGCCGAGGTGCTGGCGTGGCGCCAGGCGGTGGACGAGCGCATGAAAGAACTGCTCGCCACCCACGACGCACCATCCTTCGTGCAGCGGGTGGAACTGGGGCTGCAACATGAGCAGCAGCACCAGGAATTGATGCTCACCGACCTGCTCTTCCTGTTGTCTTGCAACCCCTTGTCGCCGGCCTATCAGTCACGCTGGCCTTTGGCCACGGTGTCGCCCGTGGCGCAAGCCTGGGTGGGCTTGGCGACCGGGCCGTTCGAACTGTCGGCAGCGGGCCACATCGGGCCTGGCTTCTCATTCGACAACGAGACACCGCGTCACAGCTGTCTGCTGCACCCGTATGAACTGGCGCGTCGCCTGGTCACCCACGGCGAATGGCTGGCCTTCATGCTCGATGGTGGCTACACGAACCCGCGCTGGTGGTTGTCGGCCGGCTGGGACTGGGTGCGCAGCCAGCGCATCGAAGCGCCCTTGTACTGGCAGAGCGGGGCGCAGGGCAAGAGCACGGCCGACTGGCAGGTCTTCACGCTGCACGGCCTGGTGCCGCTGGACCCGCACACACCCATCACACACATCAGTTACTTCGAGGCTGACGCTTTCGCGCGCTGGTGGTCGGCGCAGCATCCGGAGCAGCCCGCCGCCCGGCTACCCACCGAGTTCGAGTGGGAACACGCAGCGCAGCGACACGCCTCGGCTGCGCTGGCCGCGGGCAACTTCCTGGAGTCGGGCGCGCTGCATCCGATGCCGGTGGCCACGCTGTTCGACGGCCCGCTGCAATTGCTGGGCGACGTCTGGGAATGGACGGCCAGCAGCTACGCGCCCTACCCTGGCTTCCAGGCCTGGGACGGTCCGGTGGGCGAATACAACGCCAAGTTCATGATCAACCAGATGGTGCTGCGTGGCGGCTCCTGCGCCACGCCGAAGGCCCACATCCGCACCAGCTATCGCAACTTCTTTCCCACCGACACACGCTGGCAGTTCAACGGTCTGCGCCTGGCGCGCGACGCGCGTTGAAGCACGGTCCGCCATCGATGAGCGCAGCCAGCACCAACCGCCAGCGTATCGGGTTGCTCTTCAGCTACGACTGGGATTCGCTGTGTTTCAAGCGGCTGCAAGACCGCTTTGACTACGACCAGGCGGGCTTCGACCTCTTTTCATTTCCCAGCAACGCAAGGCTGCTGGGCTTCGACCTCGAGCGTTTCGCCAGCCAGCAGGCGGCGAAGGCTCGGCGCCGGGGATGGGCGGGCGTGGTGTCGCACCATGAACAGTTCGGCGCGCTGGCCGCCGCGCTGGTGGCCGAGAAGCTGGGCCTGCCCGGTACGCCCGTCAACGCCATCCTGGCCTGCCAGCACAAGCTGCACGCCCGCCGCGTGCTGCAGCAAGTCTGCCCTGAAGCGAACGTGCCGTTCGAGGACCTCGACGCACGCTATGGCGGCGAGATACCCGACGGCCTGCTTTACCCGGCCTATGCGAAGCCCATCAAGGCGGCCTTTTCGGTGCTGGCGCGGCGCGTGGCCAACCGCGACGAACTGCACCGCCACACCCGCTTTGGCTGGCGCGAACTGTGGGTCATCCGCCGGCTGGTGGAACCGTTCGAACGCGTGGCCCGCACGCGGCTGCCGCAGGCCGGCACGGCGCACCGCATGATGCTGGAACAACCCGTGAAGGCGCAGCAATACAACCTGGACGGCTGGGTCTTCAACGGCCAGACGCACGCGCTCGGCGTGGTGGACGCGGTCATGTACCCCGGCACGCAAGCTTTCATGCGCTGGGAGCACCCAAGCCGGCTGCACGCTACCGTGCAGGCACAGGCGCTGGACGTGGCGCAGCGCTTCCTGCAGGCGGTGGGCTTCACGCAGGGTTTGTTCAACATGGAGTTCTTTCACGACGCGGCCACCGGCAAGCTGTCGGTGATCGAATTCAATCCGCGCCTGGCCTCGCAGTTCTCAGACCTGTATCGCCACGTGCACGGCCTGGACCCGCACGCGATGTCGATCGAGCTCGCGCTGGGCCGCGACCCCGCGCTGCTGCCACGCGCCACCCCGGTGGCCGGCGCCGCCACCAGCCTCGTCTACCGCGCCTTCACGCCCGGCTCAGCGCCGCCCATGCCTGCTGCTGAGCAGCAGGCCGCACTGCGACGGCAGTTTCCCGACGCCTTGCTGTTCACGCAGCCCAAGTCGGGGCATGCGCTGGAGCGCGACTTCAAGTGGCTGGGCAACCACCGCTACGGCATCCTGCACCTGAACGGCCGCGACGAACAGCACCTTCGACAACGCGCCGAACAGGCCAGTGCGCTGCTCGGCTGGCCCGCACCTTATGCCGAGTGCCTGGGTGCCGTCGCTGCCCGGACCCCGTCCATGGCTCTGCACGACTTCAGACCTGCCCCTTCCGGAGATTGACCATGAACTTCAAGCCCCTGCTCCCACCGCGCGCCTGGCCGCTGCTTGCCGCGCTGCTGCTGACCATCACGCTGGGCGGATGCGGCACGATGCTGTCGCAAAACCCCAGCAGCCCGCTGAAGCCTGTGCGCGCGGTGGCGATGGACGGTGACGCACACGTGATGCTCGACGGTCACGACATGGTGGCCTACTTCACGCAGGGCCGGCATGCCCTGGGCTCGGCGCAATTCAAGACCGTGCACGAAGGCGTGACCTTCTACTTCGCCAGCGCCGAGCACAAGGCGCTGTTCGACCGCGAGCCCGCAAAGTACCTGCCGCAATACGGCGGCTTCTGCGCCAATGGCATCAACTACGGCATTCCGTGGGGCGGCGACGCCGACACCTGGCGCATCATCGACGGCAAGCTCTACATCTTCGGCGGCGCAGGCTCGCGCGCCGCATTCGAGCTGGACCCGAAACAGAACCTGGCACTGGCCGACCGGTACTGGCGCGACGAGGTGGCCGGCAGCAACAGCTACATCCAACGCAGCAAACGGCTGATCTTCCGCGTGCCGCACTACAAGTCCGGTGCTGAACTCGACAAAATGGTGAAAGAAGCGGCCGCCAGCAAACGCTGATACGTTCAGTTGCGTGGGCAGGGCTTGGCTGCGCGATAGGATGCCGCGCTGAACTCCCCTCCCCCCTGTTGCCACGAGCCCATTACCATGCAAGCCTCGCGCATCCTTCGTTTGCTGACCACGCTCGTTGCCGCCTGTTCTGCCGCTGCGCTGGTGGGGTGCAGCACCGCCACCGCGCCTGCGACCAAGCCCGCGCCCACGGTATCCACCGAGATCAAGTCGCTGCTGTGGGTGGGCAACAGCTTCTTCTATTACAACAATTCCATGCATGGCCATGTTGGTCAGCTGCTGGGTGCGGCGGGCGTGCGCGGCCTGCGTTCCAGCTCGGCCACCATCAGCGGCTCGGGCATCGACTGGCACGACCTCGAGGCGCACCTGAAGCCAGGCAGCCGCGTGGCCAGCTACAGCTTCGTGGGCGACAACGAGGTGAAGTTCAACACCTTCGACAAAGCCTTCGACGGCGTGATGATGATGGACTGCAGCCAGTGCCCCATCCATCCGCAACTGCAAGGCATCTTCTACGAATACGCCGCCAAGCACAGCGCCACCGCGCGCAAGCACGGCGCCGCACCCATTCTGTTCATGTCCTGGGCCTACCAGGACAAACCCGCGATGACGCAGCAGCTGGCGGCCGAATACATCAAGGCCGGCAAGGCCAACAACGCGCTGGTGGTGCCGGCCGGACTGGCCTTCGCCAACTCCATCGCCAAGCGGCCCGAACTGAACCTGTACGTGCCAGACAAGCGGCACCCCAGCCTGATGGGCACCTACCTGGCTGCCTGCACGGTGGCGGCGTCGGTCTACAAGACCAACCCGGTGGGCCTTAAGTACACGGCGGGCCTGCCTGCCGACGTGGCCGCGCACCTGCAGGCCGTGGCCTGGGAGACCGCGCAGAGTTTCCACGCCAAAGAAGGGCGCGGTGGTCTGTAGCCCGCTGGAAGAATCCATCGCATCGGGATCGGACCGGCGCGGCTTCCTGGGCAGGTCTGCTCTGGCCAGCATCGCTTTCTTGACGGCCAGCGGCTGCGCCGTCAACACCGACCAAGACCATGCCGGCGCCGACGCGCCGTCGACCGCGCCGCTGCCACGCCGCCCGCGCGTGGCCTGGGTCTTCAGCTCGGGCGGGCCGCGCGGCTTCGTGCACGTGGGCGTGCTCAAGGCGCTGGACAAACTGGGCGTGGCGCCCGACCTGCTGGTGGGTACTTCGGTGGGCTCGCTGGTGTCGGTGCTTCGGGCTGGCGGGCTGAACGGGCTTGAAATCGAAAAGCTGGCGCTCGAGCTCAGCCCGCTGAGCCTGGCCCGCGTGGCGCGGCTCTTCGGCGGCGACGGTGAACGTCTCAGCGGTTCGGCCATCGCCGACCTGGTGCGTGAACAGCTGCTGTCCAAGGGGCCCAGCACGCGGCTCGAAGCGCTGCCACTGATGGCCGCTTGCGTGGCACAGCGCCTTGGCCCGGGCCCAGCCGCCACCGTGGCCTTGAACTGCGGCGACGCCGGCCTTGCGGTGCAGGCCTCGGCCGCGATCGAAGGTCAGTTCACGCCCGTGCGCATCCGCGGCCAGCGCCATGTCGATGCCGACCTGCACATGCCGCTGCCGGTGCGCCTGGCGCGGCAGCTGGGCGCGCTGCGCGTGCTGGCCGTGGACGCCTCGGCCCACGAAGACACGGCGCCACCGGGTTCCGAGCGCTACCGCAATGGCGATCTGCGCAAGCGCGCCAGCACCCAGCCCGACGCCATGGCCGCCGATCTGCTGCTGCACCCCCATTTCGGCTACTGGGTCAGCCTGTCACAGGAGTTCCGCCAGCGTGCCATCGACGCGGGTTACCGCGAGACCCTGGCTCAGGGCGCAGCCATCCAGGCCCTGCACGCGGTGTGAGCGCAGCGCACGGCACCCGCTGCACGGGCTGGTGCGGTCAGGGATTTTGTGCCAGGGCCTGGGTCAAGCGCTCGGCCAGCCGCCACAGCGCCAGCCGGTGTGCCACCACCAGCGCGTCGATATCGCTGCCACCGACGGCGACGGCCAGCGATTCCACGCGCGTGACCGCCGCAGCGCGGCCCGCGGGGTCCGACAGCGTCCAGCGCGCCTGCAGTTGCACGTTGCTTCGGCCGGCGTCGGCCTGCAGCGCCAGCAGCTCCACGCGCAGCAGCCGTTGCACGACCACCCCCGCCGGCAGCGGCGCCACCCAGACACGCCCATCGCCCAGCAGCGCGCCCAGGTCCTGGCGCAACAGGCGCGGCACGGCGTCGCGCAGGGGCTCGGCCCAGCGGTGGCCGGACAAGGCCTGCACACCCGCCTGGCCTTGCGACACCACGATGGCGTCGCGCTCCAGCACCTCGGGCAGCGCCACCGGCCACAGCAGTTGCACGCTGGGCGCTGCTGCGAGCGCCTGAACCGCCACCGGCGGCGCGCTGCGCAGCTGGTACAGCTGGGGCGGTGGCGAGGGCGTGCCGCAGGCCGCCAGCAGCACCGGCACGAGCAGTGCGCAAAGGGTGCTGCGCCGGGCCGTGCAGGTACGAAGGGTGGCTTGCATCGGTGTCTTGGGCATCATCGCGGGGCCTCCCGGCCGCGGATCAGCGACTGCGGTTGTTGTTCGATCTGATCGGCCAGCTCGCGCACCGCGCGCGCCGCACGCGACACGTCTGCCATGGCGCGTTGCAGGCTTTGCACAGGGGCGCTGTCGTCACCGGTGACGGCGCGCAAGGCCGCTGCCGTGCGCGCCAGCTCGTCGGCCGCGCCCTGCACGCTGTTGTGCAGCGGCGAGCCCGGCGCCAGCAGGGTCTCGGCGCGGCCGGCGGCCGCACTGACGCGGTCCGAGGCCTGGCCCAGCCGGTCTGCGGCGCCGCTGACCTGTTCGCTCAAACGGTCGGCCGCCGTGCCCACGCGGGTGGAGGCGTCGCCAGCGCGCTGCAGCGTGCCGCGCGCGCTGTCCGCCAGCGCCGGCAGGCGGCGGTCCAGTGAAGCCGCCAGCTTGGACATCGAACTGCTGGCCTGCGCCAGCTCGTTCATCATCTGCCTGATCTCGGGGCCGGCCACCAGGCCCTTGGCCGCCGCCAGCGTGGCCGCCAGGTCCTGCGACATGCGGTCCACGTCGACACGGTCCAGCTGCTCCTGCAGGCTCTGGAAGCGCGTCAGCGAGGTCGGGATCTCCACCAGAGCGTCTTCACGCACCGCCACCGGCTTGCCCGCCTGCGCCAGGCGCGCTGCCGCGCGCAGGTCGAGATCGACATAGAGCTGTCCGGTGAGCAGGCTTTGGGTGGCCAGCTGGGCCGACAGCCCCTGCTGCAACAGCGTGGCCAGCGCGTTCTTGCCCGTCGATGCGCCGCCGGCCTCGCCAGCCGTCACGCCCACCAGCGCCTGCAGCTGCGCGCGGTCCAGCTCGGCCACCACCGGCACCGCAAAGCGGCCGTTGACCTGCGCCACGCCGATGGACTTCACGCCCCCCAGGCGCACGCCCCTGAACACCACCGGCGCGCCCACCTGCAGGCCGTAGACCGAGCCGGTGAAATGCATCACGACGCGGTCGCCGGCCTTGAACACCTGCACGCCCAGCACGGCCACGATGGCCGCCGCCAGCAGCGCCAGGCCCAGCACCGCAAACAGTCCGATGCGCAAGGCATGCGGGCGCGGCGTCATGCATTCACCTGCGCGGTGGCCGGCCGCAGCGCGGCCAGGGGGTCGCCGTCGGCGTCGGCGCCAGCTGCGGCCAGCGGCAGGTCGCGCCGGCCGCGGCGCAGAAAATCGAGCACACGCTGCGGTCCGTGCTGCAGCAGCGCCTGCGGGGTGTCCAGGGCGGTCATGGTCTGTTCGGTTTCATCCAGAAAAAGCAGCCGGTCGGCCACGCCCAGCGCGCTGTCGATGTCGTGCGTGACCATCACCACCGTGGTGGCCAGTTCGTTGCGCAACTGCAGCACCAGCGCGTCCAGCTTGGTGACATTCAACGGGTCCAGGCCCGAGCCCGGTTCGTCCAGAAACAGCAGCGGCGGGTCGAGCGCCAGCGCGCGCGCCAGCGCCGCGCGCTTGCGCATGCCGCCGCTGAGTTCAGCGGGCATCAGATCGAAGGCGTCGTCCAGCCCCACCAGGGCCAGCTTGTGGCGCGCACGGCGCACGCATTCGGCGCGCCGGTGGCCGGTGAACATCTGCAGCGGCAGCATCACGTTTTCGCCCACGCTCATGGCACTCCACAACGCACCGGCCTGGAACATCACGCCAAAGCGCCGGCGCAGCTGCTGCTGCTCGGCGTCGGTGCCGGCGAAGAGGTTTCGGCCCTCGATGAGCACCTGGCCCACCGAGGGCGGCTGCAAGCCGATCAGGTAGCGCAGCAGCGAACTCTTGCCGCTGCCGCTGGCGCCGAGGATGACGAAGATCTCGCGCGCCTGGATCTCGAAGCTGATGTCGTGCAGCACCACCTGCTCGCCATGCGTGACCGTCAGGCCAAGCACCTGCACCATCGGTGGCGTGACGGCGGCGGTGCTGTTCATCACGTCACAGGCCCAGGCTCTGGAACACCACCGTGGTGCCGGCAGCGGCCATGATGATCCACACCAGCCCCTTGACGACACCGGCCGTGGTGGCCTGCCCCACCGCTTGCGAATTGCGCCCGGCGTACAGGCCTTCACGACAACCGGCCAGCGACAGCAGTGCTGCATAGAGCGTGCCCTTGAAGAGACCGATCCACAGGTGCGTCCAGGTCAGGGCCTGCACCGCGCGGTGCAGGTACTCCGAAGCCGACACGCCGTAGACCAGCGTCGCCGGCACCAGGCCGGCCAGCACGCCCAGCGTGCCGGCATAGGCCATGATCATCGGCGCCACGATCACCAGCGCCAGCATGCGGGGGATCACCAGGTGGTCGATGGGGTCGACGCCGAGCACCCGCAGCGCGTCGATCTCCTCACCGGCCTTCATGGTGGCGATCTGCGCCGCATAGGCCGAGCCGACGCGGCCCGCCAGGATCATGCCCGTCATCAAGCCGGCCAATTCGCGCACCATGCCCACGCTGACAACGTCGGCGATGTAGACCTGAGCCCCCATGCGTTCGAGCTGCGAGCCGCCCATGTAGGCCAGCATCAGTCCCACCAGGGAACAGGTCAGCGCGACGATGGGGATGGACATGGGGCCGGTCTGGTCGATCTGCCGCCACAGGTCGACGCCGCGCATGCCACTCTTGCCGCGCGCCAGTCGCAGCGTGGCCAGCAGCACCTCGCCGATGAACCCCGCCGTGTGCATCGACTCGCTCACCATAGCCTGCACGCGCAGGCCCACGCGCACCAGCGCTGAAAGGGGTGCGGAGGCGGACGGCGCAGCCATCGCCGTCGGTGTGTGGTCAGGGGTCACGATGGCGCGCACTGTACCCGGCCCGCTCGCGCTGTAAGGACAGAGCCATCACAATCGACCCACCGCCTGCGACTCCAGATGGCTTTCAGCCCCCCCACCCCATGAACTCCTTGCCCCTGGCCAGCCCCCACATCCTGCTTTCAAGGCGCCAGCTGTTGCTGTCGGCCGCGCTGCTGACCGCCACGCCGGTGGTGTTGGCACAAGGCGCTTTCGACCACAGCCACGCCGCTTTCACCGCCCTGCTGAAGAAGCACGTGGTGCTGCTGGACGGCGGCAAGGCCTCGCAGCTGCGCTACGCCGGCATGGCCGCCGACGCCGCAGCGCTGAAGGCCTACACCGACAGCCTGTCGGCCGTCAGCGCGGCCACTTTTAACGGCTTCAGCAAGGCGCAGCAGATGGCCTTTCTGATCAACGCCTACAACGCGTTCACGATCGAGCTGATCCTGACGCGCTACCCGAAGCTGGCCTCCATCCGCGACCTGGGCACGCTGCTGGCCAACCCCTGGAAGCCGAAGTTCATCAAGCTGCTGGGCAGCGAGATGTCGCTGGACAACATCGAGCACGACACGCTGCGCGCCAAGGGCCGCTTTGATGACCCGCGCATCCACTTTGCCGTTAACTGCGCCAGTGTGGGCTGCCCGATGCTGCGCGAAGAAGCCTTCGTCGCCGAACGGCTGGAAGCCCAGCTCGACGAGCAGGCACTGCGCTTCATGAGCGATCGCAGCCGCAACCGCTACGCCGACGGCAAGCTGCAGCTGAGCAAGATCTTCGACTGGTACGGTGGCGACTTCAAGCTCGGCCACAAGGGCATCGCCAGCCTGGCTGCTTTTGCTGGCCGCTATGCCAACCAGCTGGCCGACACGCCGGCCGACCGCGAGCGCATCAAGGCCGGGGGCCTGGACATAGGTTTCCTGGACTACGACTGGAAGCTGAACGACGCGAAGTAAGGGGCCGGCGGGCAGCAGCCGGCGTCCACAAAAACCCGCGCGGCACTGCGGTTTACTTGCCCTGGTGCGCCAGATGGTGCGCCAGGTTCTCCAGGTCCGCGTCTTTCATGCCCTGCAGCGGCGCCGACATCAGCGTGTCGCGGCCCGGTGCCGCGTTGTCGCGGTACATCTTCAGCGTGGCCAGCAGATAAGCCTCTTGCTGACCGGCCAGCCGGGGCACCTGGCTCTGACCCACGTAGCCGGGCAGGTGGCAGGTGCCACACAGCGCGCGGCGCGACAGCTCGGCGCCGGCGCGAGCCTTGTCGGGCTGCACGGCGCCCGGCGGCGGCAGCGCAGCCTGGGCCGAGAAATGCCTGGCCAGTACCACGATCTCGGGGTCGGTCAGGCTGCCCATCACGGCCTTCATCACCGGCACGTCGCGCAAGCCTTCGCGTATCAGCACCAGCTGGTTTTCCAGAAAGGTGCGGGGCTGCGCTGCAATCGAAGGCACTGCGGGCATCTGCGAATTCCCCGCCGGGCCATGGCAGGCCGTGCAGGCCGCCACAGCCGCGGCGGGGACCTCGGGCAAGGCCTGGGCCGCCGTCTGGGCCGCAGCCCCAGAGGCTGCACCCCCGCACAAGGCGGCCGCCAACGCCCACCCGCAACGGCGCCCAACCAGCGCCCATGCGGCTGCAAGCGGCGCCACGGCGGCGCTCACCTCGAGCCCGTTGGCGCCGCGCCCGGCCTGCCCGCGGCGCCCCTTCTGACCGGACTCACTGGCCATAGGTGATGCGGTAGATGGCACCCAGCTGTTCGTCGCTGATCAGCAGCGAGCCATCGGGCAGCTGCAGCATGTAGGTCGGCCGGCCGCTGAAGTTGTCGTTGCTGGGGTCGAGGAAGCCGGTCATGAAGGCCTTGATGCTGGGGTTGTTGCCCTGCGCATCGGTGCGCACCGTCACCACGTCGTAGCCAAACTTCTGCGTGCGGTTCCACGAGCCCTTTCGCGCCACGAACAGCGTGTTGCGGTACTCGGCCGGGAACATGCTGCCGGTGTAGAAGTGCGCGCCCATCGCGGCGGCGTGCGGGCCCATGGTCTGCACCGGCAGCGTCACGTCGGCGCAGGCGTTGGCTTTCGGAAAGTCACGGTCGGCGATGCCGTTGGCGTGGCAGTACGGGAAGCCGAAGTTCTGCCCCGTGCGCGTCATGCGGTTCAGTTCGTCGGCGGGGCCGTCGTCGCCCATCCAGTCGCGGCCGTGGTCGGTAAACCACATCTCCTGGGTCTGCGGGTGCCAGGCAAAGCCCTGCGTGTTGCGCACGCCACGGGCGATGACTTCCATGCCCGAGCCGTCGGCGTTGTAGCGGCGGATCTGCGCGTATTCGGCACCGGGCTCGCAGATGTTGCAAGGCGCGCCGAAGGGCACGTAGAGCTTGCCGTCCGGGCCGAAGGCGATGTATTTCCAGTTGTGGTGCTGTTCCTTGGGCAGTTGGAACACCGC
>JANOZF010000037.1:0-40438 GCA_031429255.1 Rubrivivax sp. | reverse complement strand
GCTTCCGGCAAGGTCACCAGCGGGCCCGGTGCCGGGTACAGGTAGAAGTGCTGTGGCGGCGCGTAGTCGATCTTCTTCATCGCGTCGAGCAGCAGGTTGCCTTCCAGGCCGATGGCGCCCACCCAGACGAAGTCGGGCTTGGCGTCCTTGATGCGGTTGGCGATGGGGCCGAAGTCGCGGTTGCCGAAGTCCCATTCGAGAAACAGCACCTCGGTCAGGCCGCGCTTCTTCATCACCTCGCGCGCGCCGGCCGACAGAAACTGGATCGACGGGAACTTGCTCGTCACCACGGCCACGGTCTTGGGTGGCTTGGGGCCGGAGGCCAACGCGTCGAACACCGTGTTCGGCACGGTGGTGGCGGGGTCGGAGCCGAGCGACCAGGCCGGAAAGGCCATCTCGTACTTCGACAGCGACGGGATGCCCAGTGTGTGGTGCACCAGCACCTTGTTGTAGCGCTGCGCCACGCCCATGGCCGACAGGATGGCGCCGGTGGCGTAGGGGCCCATCAGCAGGTCCACCTTGTCGGCGGTGACGAGCTGCTCGTACAGCGTGCGCGCCAGATCGGGCTTGGACTGGTCGTCCTTCAGCACCCATTCCAGTGGCCGGCCCAGCCAGCCGCCGCGCTTGTTGGCCTGCTCGATGTAGATCTCGCCCACCAGTTTGTGGATCAGCGCGGTGGCCGACAGCGGTCCGGTCAGCGCCAGCGTGCTGCCGATGCGGATGGGCTGCCCTTGGGCCTGTGCCAGGCACGACGCGGCGGTCAGGCCGGCAACGCCAGCGCCCAGGATGGTGCGGCGGGTGATGGACGGTGTGTTCATGGTTTGTCTCCGGTTGTGGTGCTCAGGACGAATGCGAAATCCAGCGTGTAGAAGGGCACGGCGCTGGTGTGGCCGTCGGGCGCGCGGCCCGGTGCATGGTGCACCCAGTCGGCCAGCAGCGAGCTGCGCACGGCAAACACCGCGTCGCTGTCCAGGAAGCCGTCGTCGGCGCGGAACACCTGGGTCACCAGGGGCTCGTAGCCGTCCGCGTTGATGCTGAAGTGCAGATGGGCCGGGCGCCAGGCGTGGCGCCCCAGCGACTGCAGCAGTCGCCCGACGGGGCCGTCGTGCGGCACGGGGTGCGGCTGGGCCACGGTGGTGCTGAAGCGGAAGCGCCCCTCGGCGTTGCTGGTCAGCGTGGCACAGGCATGGCGCAGTGCGGGCTGGGCATCTTCAGGGTTGAGCAGTATTTCCGCGTCGGAGCGCCAGACCCGCACCACCGCCCCCGCGATGGGCGTGCCGTCCAGCGCGCGCACGCGGCCGCTGACATGGAACGGCAGGCAGCGCTCATCAAGCGCCGCGCCGTCGATCGTGGCCGGGTGCGGCGCGCCGTGGGCGTGAAACGAACCCGACACCGTGGAGTCGGTGCAGCCCTTGGGCTTGCGGTGGCTCTGCGCCGTCACCAGCATCGACAGGCCCAGTGTGTCGGACAACAGCCTGAGCTCCTGCTGCTGGTCGCTGCGCGCCGTGCCGCAGTCGGTGACGAAGCGCAGGCCGTGCAGCCATTCGGCTTCGGTCAGTCTGACCTCGCGGGCAAAGGCATGCAGGTGCTGCACCAGGCTCGTCATCACTTCGCGCAGCCGTGCATCGCCCGCTGCCGCATGGTGCGCAATCACCGCCTGGGTGATGTTGTATTCATCGATGTTGCGCATGCGGGTTTCGGGGTGCGGTCGGCGGGGTGTGGCGAGGGTTGTTCCGTGCTGCAGGACCGTGCACTGACTCTAGACTCGCCGGGCAGCAGGTGAAAGGGCGCCACGGCAAAGCTCTCTTCCGCCTACCGAAAAATTGCGGGTAAACATGGATCGCTGGACCGAGATCGAACTGTTCGTACAAGTGGCTGAACTGGGCAGCCTGTCGCGCGCCGCAGAGGCGCTGGGCCTGAGCAACGCCGCCGCCAGCCGGCACCTGACGGCGCTGGAGGAGCGCCTGGCCGCGCGCCTGGTGCAACGCAACACGCGGCGGCTGTTCCTGACCGACGTGGGTGACGCCTTCTACCAGCGCTGCAAGCCGCTGCTGGGTGAACTGCACGACGCCGAGACGGCGGTCAACGAGGCGGTGCTGAAACCCGCGGGCGTGCTGCGCGTGCAGGCCTCGCTGTCGTTTTCGATGATCGTGATTGCGCCGCTGCTGCCGGAGTTCACCGCGCGCTACCCCGACCTGCGTGTCGAGATCGTGGCCTCGAACCGCTACCACGACCTGTTGGAAAGCGGCACCGACGTGGCCATCCGCAACCGCGAGTTCGAAGGCGATTCGGCCATCACGGTGCGCCGCCTGGCCGAGACCAAGCGCGTGCTGGCGGCGTCGCCGCAGTACCTGCAGCGCCACGGCACGCCGCGCACACCCGACGAACTGGCCAACCACCGCCTGCTGGTCTACAACCTGGCCACCCAGCCGCATGTGCTGCGCTTCACGCGCAATGGCGCCGTGACCTCGGTGCCGATCCAGGGCCTGCTGGAAGCCAACGACGGCCAGGTGCTGCGAGCAGCGGCGCTGAAGCACCTGGGCATCCTGATCCAGCCGATGTACATCCTGGACGACGACGTGGTGGCGGGGCGCCTGGTGCCGGTGCTGCAAAGCTGGGAACTGCAGCGGCTGACGATCAACATCGCCTACCCGACGCGACGCCACCTGCCGGCCAAGGTGCGCTGCTTCATCGACTTTCTGGTGGAGCAGTTTGCGGCGCAGGACTTCGAGCGCCGCTGGACGGCCTGACCCGGCGTTGCGCCGTGCCCGCGTGGTTCAGCCGCCGTGTTCGGCGCGCAGCAGCTGCGCCGCCTGCACCATCGCCTGCAGCTTGCCCACCGCCACCTCGCGTGGCAGGTACTTCATGCCGCAGTCGGGCGCCAGGATCACACGTTCCTTGGCGACGAAGGGCAGTGCGCGGCGGATGCGGGCGGCCACCACTTCGGGTGTCTCGACCGTCATGTCCGACAGGTCGATGCAGCCGACCATGATCTGCTTGTCGTCCAGTTGCGCCAGCACCGAACAGTCGAGCTTGCTCTGGGCGGTTTCTATCGACACCTGCTTGCAGCCGCAGCCGCGCAGCTCGGGCAGGAACGAGTAGCCGCTGGGTCGTTCGTGGATCACGGCTGCATAGCCGAAGCAGATGTGTACCGCCGTCGTGCCGGTGATGCCGTCCAGCGCCAGGTTCAACGCCTTCAGCCCGTAGGCCCGCGCCTTTTCCGGCCGCGCCTGCATGTAGGGCTCGTCGATCTGCACGATGTCGGCGCCGGCCGCGAAGAGGTCGCGGATCTCGGCATTCACGGCCACTGCGTAGTCCATCGCCGCTTCCTCGTCGGTGGCGTAGAAGTCGTTCTGCGCCTGGCAGCTCATCGTGAAAGGGCCGGGCACCGTGATCTTGATCTGGCGCGTGGTGTGGGCCTTCAGGAAGAGCAGGTCTTCGACCTCGACGGCGTGCTTGCGCCGGATCTTGCCGTTGATGCGCGGCACTGGGTTGGGGTGGCCCGAGCGGTCCAGGCCGACGCCGGGGTTGTCGAGGTCCACACCTTCCAGCGCCGTGGCGAAGCGGTTGCTGTAGCTCTCGCGCCGGATCTCGCCGTCGGTGATGATGTCCAGCCCTGCGTCTTCCTGCGCGCGGATGGCCAGCAGCGTGGCGTCTTCCCAGGCCTGCTGCAACCAGGGTTCGGCCACGCGCCACAGCTCCTTGGCGCGCACGCGTGGCGGAAAGCGGCCGGCGAGCTTCTGGCGGTCGATGAGCCAGTCCGGTTGCGGGAAACTACCGACAATGGTGGTGGGGAAGAGCATCACGGTCTCGCTTTCACACGGGGTCGTTGGGGAGCCGGAATGACCGGCTCTTGCAACCATGATGGCACCCACCCCACCCCGGTGCCTATCGGGGTGCACCGGAGGAAACCTTGCGCGGCGCGGAAAACACTTCTTCAATGAACGGCGCTTCACACCCCGTGGTGCCGCTGGTGCAATTGAGGTCATGAAACCGTTCATCTACAGCGCCCATCCGTCACGCGTGGTTTTCGGCGCCGGAGCGCTGCAACACCTGGCGCGCGAAATCGATCTGCTGGGAGCGCGGCGCGCGCTGGTGCTGTCCACGCCAGAGCAGGTCGACTCGGCGCGCCGCGTGGCGGCGCTGCTGGGTGAACGGGCGGCGGGCATCTTCGCGCACGCGCAGATGCACGTGCCGATCGAGATTGCCCGTGAGGCGCGCGACGAGGCACGCCGCCTGGGCGCCGACTGCGCCGTGGCTATCGGTGGTGGTTCCACCACGGGCCTGGGCAAGGCCATTGCGCTCGATTCCGGCCTGCCGGTGCTGGCCATACCCACGACGTATGCAGGCAGCGAGGTGACGTCCATCTACGGCATCACCGAAGGCGGCCTGAAGAAGACCGGCCGCGATCCGCGCGTGCTGCCGCGCACGGTGATCTACGACCCCGAGCTGACGCTGACGCTGCCGCTGGCGATGACGGTGACGAGTGCGCTGAATGCCATCGCGCATGCTGCCGAGGGCCTGTATGCACCTGACGCCAACCCGGTGCTGGCGCTGATGGCCGAAGAGGGCATCAGGGCCTGCGCCGCCGCGTTGCCGCCGCTGCAGGCCAACCCGGCTGACATCGCTGCGCGCAGCGACGCGCTGTATGGCGCCTGGCTTTGCGGCATCGTGCTGGGGAGTTGCGCGATGGGCTTGCACCACAAGCTGTGCCACACGCTGGGCGGCAGCTTCAACCTGCCGCACGCCGAGACGCACACCGTGATGCTGCCGCACGCGCTGGCCTACAACGCTGCCGCGGCGCCCGAGGCGATGGCGCGCATTGCCAAGGCCTTGGGCGTGGCCAGCGGCTCGGCCGCGCTGGCGCTGCAACAGCTGGCCCGGCGCCATGGCGCCCACTTCGCTGGCCGCCATCGGCATGCCCGCCGACGGGCTGGACCGTGCGGCCGACCTGGCGGCCAGCACCCCTTACCCCAACCCGCGCCCGCTGGATCGCGCCGCGCTGCGCGCGTTGCTGCAGCGTGCCTATGACGGCGCAGCCCCGGAAGCCTGAACCATGATTGACAAGATCGTTGCCACACTTGCCGACGCCGTGGCCGGTGTGCGTGATGGCGCCACCGTGATGATTGGCGGCTTCGGCACCGCCGGCCTGCCCAACGAGCTGGTCGGCGCGCTGCTGGCGCAAGGCGCCCGTGGCCTGGTCATCGTCAACAACAACGCCGGCAATGGCGACACGGGCCTGGCGGCGCTGCTGGCGGCTGGCCGTGTGCGCAAGATCATCTGCAGCTTCCCGCGCCAGGCCGACTCGTGGCACTTCGACAAGCTCTACCGCAGCGGCCAGCTCGAGCTGGAACTGGTGCCGCAAGGCAACCTGGCCGAGCGCATCCGCGCTGCCGGCGCCGGCATCGGCGGCTTCTTCACGGCCACCGGCTATGGCACCGAGCTGGCCCAGGGCAAGGAGACGCGGCTCATCGACGGGCGCTGGATGGTGCTGGAAAGCCCCATCCATGCCGACCTGGCGCTGATCAAGGCGGAACGCGGCGACCGCTGGGGCAACCTGACCTACCGCATGACGGCGCGCAACTTCGGCCCCATCATGGCGATGGCGGCCAAGCTCACCGTGGCCAGCGTGCACGAGGTGGTGGCGCTCGGTGCGCTCGACCCCGAGGCGGTGGTGACGCCCGGCCTCTTCGTGCAGCGCGTGGTGCAGATCCCGCGCGCCGCCACCAACGCGGGTGGCTTCAAGGCTGCCGCCTGATGGCGACAGGAATGGCACCCCCTGAGAGGCGAAACGACATGACCCCCTGGACCAAGAACCAGATCGCCGCGCTGGTGGCGCGCGACATCCACGACGGCGCCGTCGTCAACCTGGGCATCGGCATGCCCACGCTGGTGGCCAACCACCTGGGCGCAGGCAAGGAGGTGATGCTGCACAGCGAGAACGGCGTCATCGGCATGGGCCCGGCGCCGGCCGCCGGCGCCGAGGACTATGACCTCATCAACGCCGGCAAGCAGCCGGTGACGCTGCTGCCCGGCGGCGCGTTCTTTCACCACGCCGACAGCTTCGCGATGATGCGCGGCGGCCATGTCGACATCTCGGTGCTGGGCGCGTTCCAGGTGGCGGCCAATGGCGACCTGGCCAACTGGCACACCGGCGAGCCCGCCGCCATTCCCGCCGTCGGCGGTGCGATGGACCTGGCCACCGGCGCCCGCCAGACCTGGGTGATGATGGAACACCGCACCAAGGCCGGCGAAGCCAAGATCGTGCCGCGCTGCAGCTACCCGCTGACCGGGCTGGGCTGCGTCAAGCGCATCTACACCGACCTGGCGGTGCTCGACATCACGGCCGACGGCGTGGTGGTGCGCGAGATGGCCGAGGGTCTGGACTTCGACACGCTGCAGGCCCGCACGGGCGTGCCGTTGCTGCGTTGAAGGCGGCGTCACCGCGGCGGCGAGTTCGACAGGCAAGCCGCCTGCGCCGGCAGGCAACGCCGCGTCAGGCCGCTTCGGCGGGCTGCAGCAGATGCTGGCGCAGCAGTTCCAGCAGCATCGTGCCGGCCTGGTCCAGCAGCGGCCCGCGGGGCCGTTGCGCCGACGTGGCAATCCACAGGCTGGCGGCCAACTGGCGGCCGCCGCCCACGTTGATGGGTTGCACGCGGTAGTCGGCGGTGCGGCCGGTGGCGTAGACGGCATTCAGGCTCAGCACCGCGTGCAGCGCGTGGCGCTGCACCAGGTCCAGGATGGCGGGCAGGCTTTCCACCTCCAGCGCCACCTTGGGTTTGTGCCCAGCTTCGGCCAGCGCCGTTTCCACGCACATGCGGATGGCGTGCGGCCCGCTGGGAATGACCAGCTCGCGCGCCGCCAGTTGTGCCAGCGACAGCGCCGGCCCCACCAGACGCGTGCCCCCTTTCGGCGTGCGTGTCGACACCAGATACAACGGCTCTTGCAGCACCGGCAGCAGGTCGATGGCCGCGCTGGGGCTGGCGTTGTAGACCACGGCACAGTCGATGCGGCCCTGCGTCAGCCAGTCCAGCGTGTAGGTGGAAAGACCTTCGACGACGCTGAGCGTGGCTTTCGGAAAGCGCTGGCGAAAAGCGTCCACCAGCGGCGCCGTCAGGCTGCGGCTGACGCTGGGCGGCAAGCCGATGCTGATGAGGCCGGTGGCGGCGCCGCGATGGTCTTCCAGGTCCAGCCGCGCCCGTTCCACCTGTTGCAGGATGCCGCGGCCATGCGCCAGCAGGCGTGTGCCGGCCGGCGTGAGCGTGACGCCCCGGCCGTTGCGGTCGAACAGCGTTTGGCGCAGTTCGACTTCCAGCGCGCGCACCTGGCGGCTGAGCGCGGGTTGCGCCACACGCAGCACGCTGGCCGCGCGCGTGAAGCTGCCGAGCTCGGCCACTTGAACGAAGGTCTGGATCTGCTTGAAGTCCATGCCATCATGGTATTCCAAAGCGGCATTTCAGGTAGTCTCGAAATCCCGTTGTTGCATGACGCAGGCTGTTCAAGAATCACGCATGTCCAGCCCACCGTCACCGGCGCCCACCGGGCTCACCATCACCGGTATTTCGTCCATGGCCACCAAGCAGCTGCTGGCCGATCTGGCGACTGACTTCGCACGGCACAGCGGCCACCGGGTGGCCATCGAAGCGGTGGGCGGAGTCGACGCCGCCCGGCGCGTGCAGGCCGGCGAGGCCTTCGACGTGGTGCTGCTGGCGGCCGATGCCATCAACAAGCTGATGGCTGCCGGCCACGTGCAGCCCGGCAGCCGCGTGGACCTGGTGACCTCTCCGGTCGCGGTGGCGGTCAAGGCCGGTGCTGCGCGGCCCGATGTCAGCACCGAAGCGGCATTGAAAGCAGCCGTGCTGGCCGCCACCAGCATCAGCTTTTCCACCGGCCCCAGCGGCGTTTATCTGGCGCAGTTGTTCGACCGATGGGGCATTGCAGACACCGTGGCCGGCCGCCTGGTGCAGGCGCCGCCCGGCGTGCCGGTGGGCTCGCTGCTGGCCAGCGGACAGGTGGCACTGGGCTTCCAGCAGCTCAGCGAACTGATGCAGCTGCCCGGCGTCGATGTGCTGGGGCTGCTGCCCGGCGACACCGCCTTCATCACCACGTTTTCGTTGGCGCTGGGGCTGGGCCTGCAGCCCGGCAGCGCGCAACACCGGGCCGTGGCCGAGATGCTGGCCTTTTTCAACTCTGCCGAGGCGGCCCAGACCAAACGCCGCCACGGCATGGAACCGGCCCAAGCCAGACCCTGACCCTGACCTTGCGCATTGAACAGCAGGACACCCCACCATGATCATCGACTGCCACGGCCACTACACCACCGCACCCAAGGCTCTTGAAGCCTGGCGCAACGCGCAGATAGCCGGCATCAAGGACGCGGCCCTGATGCCCAGGGTGGCCGACCTGAAGATCAGCGACGACGAGCTGCGCGAAAGCATCGAAAGCAACCAGCTGCGCCTGATGAAAGAGCGCGGCAGCGATCTCACCATCTTCAGCCCGCGCGCCAGTTTCATGGCGCACCACATCGGCGACTTCAATGTGTCGGCCACCTGGTCGGCCATCTGCAACGAGCTGTGTTACCGCGTGGGGCAGCTGTTCCCCGACCACTTCATTCCCGCCGCGATGCTGCCGCAAAGCCCCGGCATCGACCCGGCCACCTGCATTCCCGAACTGGTGAAGTGTGTGGAGCAGTACGGCAACGTCGGCATCAACCTGAACCCCGACCCCAGCGGGGGCCACTGGACGAGCCCGCCGCTGACCGACCGCCACTGGTACCCCATCTACGAAAAGATGGTGGAGTACGACATCCCGGCCATGATCCACGTCAGCAGCAGCTGCAACGCCTGCTTTCACGCCACCGGCGCGCACTACATCAATGCCGACACGACGGCCTTCATGCAGTGCCTGCAGGGTGACTTGTTCAAGGACTTCCCGACGCTGCGCTTCGTCATTCCGCACGGTGGTGGCGCGGTGCCCTACCACTGGGGGCGCTACCGCGGCCTGGCCCAGGAATTGAAGAAGCCGCTGCTGAAAGACCACGTGATGAAGAACATCTTCTTCGACACCTGCGTCTACCACCAGCCCGGCATCGACCTGCTCACGAAAGTGATACCGGTGGAGAACATCCTGTTCGCCAGCGAGATGATCGGTGCCGTGCGCGGCATCGACCCCGAGACCGGCCATTACTACGACGACACCAAGCGCTACATCGAAGCCAGCACCATCGTGGTGGGCAGCGACCGCCACCAGATCTATGAAGGCAACGCACGCCGTGTCTACCCGCGGCTGGACGCCGCACTGAAACTGAAGGGGCTGTGACCATGTTCGAACTGGGTGTCGTCAAACGCAACATCACACGCGCCGACAGCGTCGCCGCCGATCAACTGGGCCATTTCGGTGCTTCCACCGTGCACGAGGCGATGGGCCGCGTGGGCCTGATGAAAACCTATTTGCGGCCCATCTACAGCGGCGCCCGCATCTCGGGCACCGCGGTGACGGTGCTGATGCACCCGGGCGACAACTGGATGCTGCACGTGGTGGCCGAGCAGATACAGCCGGGTGACATCGTGGTGGCAGCGCTCACCTCGGAGAACACCGACGGTTTCTTTGGCGACCTGCTGGCCACCAGCTTTCAGGCGCGTGGCGCGCGGGGTCTGGTCATCGACGGCGGCTGCCGCGACGTGAAAGACCTTACCGAGATGGGCTTCCCGGTGTGGAGCCGCGCCATCAGCAGCAAAGGCACCATCAAGGCCACGCTGGGCTCGGTGAACATTCCCGTCGTGTGTGCCGGCGCCTACGTGACACCGGGCGACGTGATCGTGGCCGACGATGACGGCGTGGTGGTGGTGCCGGCCGCGATGGCGCTGGCCACGCTGGATGCAGCGGCCAAGCGCGAGGCGCTGGAAGCGGACAAGCGCGCCAAACTGGCTGCCGGCGTGCTGGGGCTGGACATGTACAACATGCGCGAGCCGCTGGCCAAGGCGGGGCTGAAGTACATCGACTGACCGACGCATGAACATCGCTCTCATCGGCTATGGCGAAGTGGGCCGCACGCTGGCCGAAGACCTGCGCGCCGCCGGGGCTGCGGTGGTGGCTTTCGACCTGAAGCTGGCCGGTGAAGCGGGCAACGCGCTGCGCGACCATGCGGCGCGCATCGGCGTGGCGCTGGTGACATCGCACGCCGAGGCGGTGCAAGGGGCGGCGCTGGTGCTCAGCGCCGTCACCGCCAGCCAGGCGGTGCCAGTGGCCGGTGCCTGCGCTTCAGCCATCGCGCGCGGTGCCTTTTTTCTCGACCTGAATTCCGCGTCTCCCGGCGCCAAGATCGAGGCCGCGCGCATCGTCAACGCCGCTGGCGGGCGCTATGTCGAAGGCGCGGTGATGACGTCGATACCGCCCTACCGCATCAAGGTGCCGCTGTTGCTGGGCGGGCCCGACGCCACGGCATTGATGCCCCAGATCAATGCGCTGGGCTTTGCCAGCCGGGTGGCCAGCGAAGAACTCGGTGTGGCCAGCGCCACCAAGATGTGCCGCAGCATCATGATCAAGGGGCTGGAGGCGATGGTGATCGAGGCTTTCACCACCGCGCGCCATTACGGCGTGGAAGACGCGGTGATCGCATCGCTGGTGGAAACCTTTCCGGCCATCGACTGGGACCAGCAGGGCGCCTACTTCTTCCAGCGTGTCATCGAACACGGCCGCCGCCGCAGCGAAGAGGTGAGTGAGGTGGCGGTCACTGTGCAGGAAGCCGGCCTCGTGCCGCACAGCGCTGCCGGCACCGCCGAGCGCCAAGCCTGGGTGGCCGATCTGGTCGATTCGGGCTTGTTCGGCGGGCGCGGCGATGTCGGTTTTGCCCGCAGTGCCGATTGGCGCGTGGAAGCCGACCGTATTCTTCAATCCATCAAGAAGTGAACCATGGCCTTTGAAAAGACCCCCGGCTGGCTGGACTGGTACAGCGGCCCCAGCAAACCCCGCTTCGTGCTGCCCGCCGGCGCGGTCGACGCCCACTGCCACGTGTTCGGGCCGAGCGACACTTTCCCGTTTGCGCCGGAACGTAAATACACCCCCTGCGACGCTTCGGCGGCGCAGCTGTTTGCGTTGCGCGACCACCTGGGCTTTGCTCGCAACGTGATCGTGCAGGCCACCTGCCACGGCGCCGACAACCGCGCGCTGGTGGACGCCTGCCAACGCAGTGGCGGCAAGGCGCGTGGCGTGGCCACCGTCAAGCGCAGCGTCAGCGACGACGAGCTGCAGGCGCTGCACGCGGCCGGCGTGCGTGGCGTGCGCTTCAACTTCGTCAAGCGGCTGGTGGACTTCACGCCAAAGGACGAATTGCTGGACATCGCTGCCCGCGTCACGAAGCTGGGCTGGCACATCGTCATCTACTTCGAGGCCGGGGACCTGCCC
This sequence comes from Rubrivivax sp., assembly GCA_031429255.1. GTDB lineage: Bacteria > Pseudomonadota > Gammaproteobacteria > Burkholderiales > Burkholderiaceae_C > Rubrivivax. The sequence goes on along the minus strand of JANOZF010000037.1, from coordinate 29,035 downwards.
GAGCTGTGGCACTTCTTCACCGCTGTGCACAACGACGTGGGCGCCACCATCGTGGTCGACCACATGGGCCGGCCCGACGTGAGCAGGCCGGTGGACGGGCCCGAGTTCGAACTCTTCATGCGCTTCATGCACGACCATGCGCGCGTGTGGAGCAAGGTCAGCTGCCCCGAGCGGCTGTCGGTGAGTGGCCCGCGTGCGCTGAATGGCGAGCAGTCCGCCCACCGTGACGTGGTGCCGTATGTGGACGTCATTCCATTCGCGCGCCGCATCGTCGAGACCTTCCCCAGCCGTGTGCTGTGGGGCACCGACTGGCCGCATCCCAACCTGAAAGACCACATGCCCGACGACGGCCTGCTGGTGGACTTCATCCCGCACATCGCGCCGACGGCCGAGCTGCAGCACCTGCTGCTGGTGACCAACCCGATGCGCCTGTACTGGCCCGAAGAAGCCTGAATGCCTCCCTCCCCCTTCGAGGGTGAGGAACTAGAACAAAGCAGGAGACCAACGATGAAGCTGAAGCACCTTCCGAAAGCGCTGCTCGCAGCAGCCACCGCCAGCCTGCTGGCCGCCTGCTCGGCGCCGGGCCCGCTGCAGGGCCCAGACGCCAGGACCGCCTGTGAATCGCTCAAGGGCGCCACCATCGAAGCTGCACGCATCGCCTGGCCCGGCCAGACCAGCGGTGCCGCCACCATCGACAGCGCCAGCTTCCAGGCAGCCTCGCCTCTTGCGGTGGCTGAGCGCGGGCCCACGCCTGCGGCCACCGTCACGCCGGCGATGCCGCAGCATTGCCGCATCAATGGCCGCATTGCCGCGGTGGACCCGAAGGCCGAGTCCATCCAGTTCCAGGTCAACCTGCCCACGCAGTGGAACGGCCGCTCGGTGCAGTTCGGTGGTGGCGGCTTCAACGGCGTACTGATCAACGGCCTGTCGCTGGTACCCGGTGCGCTGTATGACGCGCCGGCGCCGCTGGCTCAGGGTTACGCCACGGTGGGCACCGATTCCGGCCACCAGAACAAGCCCGGTGTACCGCCGATGGCCTTTGCACTGAATGACGAGATGTTGGTCAATTTTGCGCACGCGTCGTACCCCAAGGTGCGCAACGTGGCGTTGGAATTGATGAAGCGCGCCTACGGCCGCGGCCCCGAGAAGCAGTATTTCGTGGGCAGCAGCGAAGGGGGCCGCGAAGGCCTGACGATGGCCCAGCGATACCCGCAGGCCTTCGACGGCATCTTCAGCCGCGTGCCCGTGATCCACTGGACCGGGTTGCAGTTCGCCGGCACGCGCAACGGCGCAGCAACCTTCGATGAAGCGTGGCTGAGCCCCGCCCACGTGAAGCTGCTGCATAACGCCACGCTGGCTGCCTGCGACGCCGCCGATGGTCTGGGCGATGGCGTGATTGCCGACACCGAAGGTTGCAAGCGCCGCTTCGACCCGGCCAAGCTGCTGTGCGCGCCAGGCGCCGCACCCGACACCTGCTTGATCCCGGCTCAGGTCAGGGCTGTGAACACGCTGCGCACTCCGTTCAAATTCCCGTTCCCGCTGGCCAACGGCCTGACCGAATACCCGGGGTGGGGCGTGGGCGGTGAAGACACGCCAGCCGTCGGCCCCACGGGTGGCTGGCGCGCCTGGTGGACCGGAAATGCCGCACCCACGATTCCACCGCTGCCCGCCAACGGCATTGCCTGGTTCTACGGTTCGGGGGCCATCCAGTACTTCTATGCGCAAGACCCGAAGCGCGACGCGCGCACCGTGTCGCCCGACGGCGAACGTGCCCGGGTGCTGGCGGTGTCGGCGCTGATGGATTCCACCAATCCCGACCTCAGCGCTTTCCATGCGCGCGGCGGCAAGCTCATCGTGCTGGAACACATGAGCGACTACGCGCAAAGCCCTTATGCCGGTATCCAGTACGTGGAAGCGGTGCAGCGCCGCATGGGTGCCCAGGCGGGCGAGTTCCTGCGCCTGTACACCGCACCGGGGGTCGACCACGTGGGCACCGGCGCCCCGGCCTCGGTGGACATGCTGGGCGTCATCAGCAAATGGGTTGAGCGCGGCCAGGCGCCTGCCGGCCTGCAGCTGGCCGAACAGTCCGCCAAGCCGCCTTTCGCCGTGGTGCGCACCCGCCCCCTGTGCGAATGGCCGCTGTGGCCGCGCTACAAGGGTGGCGACGCCAACGCGGCGGGCAGCTTTGAATGTGTGACATGAATCCCGTGGCGACCGACAGCAAGGAGGCCTGACATGGCCCTGGACAAACCGTACAAGGACGTGCCCGGCACGACCATCTTCGATGCCGAGGAAAGCCGCAAGGGCTACCACCTGAACCAGTTCTGCATGAGCCTGATGAAGGCCGAGAACCGGGCCCGCTTCCTGGCCGACCAGCGCGCCTACCTCGACGAGTGGCCGATGACCGAAGCGCAAAAGCAGGCCGTGCTGGCGCGCGACCTGAACCGCGCCATTGCCGAGGGCGGCAACATCTATTTCCTGGCCAAGCTGGGGGCCACGCACGGCAAGAGTTTTCAACAGATGGCCGGCAGCATGACCGGCATGACCGAAGAGGAATACCGCGACATGATGATCAAGGGTGGCCGTTCGGCCGAAGGCAACCGCCGCGTCGGCGAGGGCGGCACGGCACAGGCGAACCGCCAGCCGCAGGGCAGCGCAGCGAAGCCGGGGTTCTGACATGAAGCCCCCACGCTCACTTCATTCGCTGCCTCGCGGCTTGCAAGCCGCAAGGCCTTCGGCCGCCACTCGCAAGCGCGCAGGCGCTTGCTCGGCGCGGGCTCAGCCCCCCGAGGGGGCTGTCAGTACCTTCGGAACGGCCGGGCGGTACTGACCATGGCCCGCATCACCGCCAGTGTGTACACCAGCCACGTGCCCGCCATCGGCGCCGCACTCGACCAGGGCAAGACTGCCGAGCCCTATTGGCAAAAGGTCTTCTCGGGCTACGACTTTTCCAGGCAATGGCTGAAGGACAACCGGCCCGACGTCATCTTCCTGGTCTTCAACGACCACGCCACCGCGTTCAGCCTGGAGATGATTCCCACCTTTGCCATCGGTACAGCGGCCAGCTACCAGCCGGCCGACGAAGGCTGGGGCCCGCGGCCGGTGCCCGTGGTGCAAGGCCATCCGCAACTGGCCAGCCACATCGCGCAGAGCGTCATACAAGACGATTTCGACCTCACCATCGTCAACAGGATGGACGTGGACCATGGCCTGACGGTGCCGCTGAGCCTGATGTGCGGCCCGCAAGACCCGGTGCAGGGCGCGTGGCCCTGCCCGGTGATTCCCTTTGCCGTGAATGTCGTGCAATACCCTGTGCCCAGCGGCCGGCGCTGCTACCACCTGGGCCGCGCCATCCGCAAGGCCGTGGAAAGCTACGACGAAGACCTGAACGTGCAGATCTGGGGAACCGGTGGCATGAGCCACCAGTTGCAGGGGCCGCGAGCTGGCTTGATCAACGCCGAGTGGGACAACCGCTTCCTGGACCGCCTGATCACCGAGCCCGAGGCGCTGGCGCAGGTGCCGCACATCGACTACGTGCGCGAGGCCGGCAGCGAAGGCATCGAGCTGGTGATGTGGCTCATCGCGCGCGGCGCGATGAGTGATAACGCACCAAAAGTGCGTCATCGGTTTCATCACGTGCCGGCAAGCAACACGGCCGTGGGCCACCTCATCCTGGAGAACACATGAGCAGCAAGACCATCAAAGTGGCCCTGGCCGGTGCCGGCGCCTTCGGCACCAAGCACCTGGACGCCATCAAGCTGATCGACGGTGTCGAGTGCGTGTCGATCATCAGCCGCGACCTGGCCAAGACGCAGGAAGTGGCCGACAAATACGGCATCGCCCACGTCACCACCGAACTGTCCGACAGCCTGGCGCTGAAGGAAGTCGACGCCGTGATCCTGTGCACGCCCACGCAGATGCACGCCGCGCAGGCCGTGGCCTGCATGAAGGCGGGCAAGCACGTGCAGGTGGAAATACCGCTGGCCGACAGCCTGCGCGACGCCTACCGCGTGGTGCAGATGCAGGAAAACACCGGTCGGGTGGCCATGTGCGGCCACACGCGCCGTTTCAACCCCAGCCACCAGTGGGTGCGCCAGCGCATCACCTCGGGCCAATTCAGCATCCAGCAGATGGATGTGCAGACCTACTTCTTCCGCCGCACCAACATGAATGCGCTGGGCCAGGCGCGCAGCTGGACCGACCACCTGCTGTGGCACCACGCGGCACACACGGTGGACCTGTTCGCCCACCAGGCGCGCAGCCCCATCGTGAAGGCCAACGCGGTGCAGGGGCCGATCCATCCCACGCTGGGCATCGCGATGGACATGAGCATCCAGCTGAAGGCTGCCAATGGCGCCATCTGCACGCTGAGCCTCAGCTTCAACAACGACGGCCCGCTGGGCACCACTTTCCGCTACATCGGTGACACCGGCACCTATCTGGCGCGTTATGACGACCTGTACAACGGCAAGGACGAGAAGATCGACGTGTCGGGCGTGGCGGTGTCGATGAACGGCATCGAGCTGCAGGACCGCGAGTTCTTCGCCGCCATCCGCGAAGGCCGCCAGCCCAACGGCGCCGTGGCGCAGGTGCTGCCGTGCTACGAGGTGCTGCACGATTTGAGCCGGCAGTTGGCCGAATGAGGACCAAGGCATGAACCCCACATCCCAAGCCACCCGCGTCGCCCTGGTCACCGGTGGAGCACGTGGCATCGGCCTGGCCGTCAGCCAGTGGTTCCTGGCCGACGGCTGGAACGTGGCGCTGCTGGACAACAACGCCGACACGCTGTTCCCGGCGGTGCAGGCGCTGCAGCAGCCCGATCGCGTGATGGCCGTGCACGCCGACGTGTCGTTCCCAGACCAGGTGGCCAAGGCCGTTGCCGATGTCGACCATCGTTTCGGCCGCATCGATGCTCTCGTCAACAACGCTGGCGTGGCGGTGTTCAAACGCATCGGCCTGACCAGCTTCGAGGAGTGGCGCCATGTGATGGCCACCAACCTGGACGGCCCGTTCCTGTGCACGCAGGCGGTGGCGCCGGTGATGCTTCGCAACGGGGGCGGTGCGGTGGTCAACATCGCCAGCATATCGGGCCTGCGCGCCAGCACCATGCGCGTGGCCTATGGCACCAGCAAGGCCGCCATCATCCACCTCACCAAGCAGCAGGCCATCGAGTACGGCAACGCCGGCATCCGCGTCAACGCCGTGGCGCCCGGCCCGGTGGAAACCGAAATGGCCAAGCAGGTCCACGACGAGACCATCCGCCGCGACTACTTCGATGCCATACCGTTGCGTCGTTATGGCACGGTGGACGAGATTGCCAGTGCGGTGGGCTACCTGTGCAGCCCGTCGGCCGGCTACGTCAACGGCCAGGTGCTGGCGGTGGATGGCGGTTTCGACGCCAGCGGCGTGGGCCTGCCGACGTTGCGCAACATGGGCTGAATTGCGGGCGTTTGCCGCGTCTGATTGCGTCTTGATCGCGGCGTGCGCTTTGTACGCTGCTGGAGCACGGCGCACCGCCAAGTTCGTCGCCACCGGCAGCCCGCTGATCGCGGACCTGATGAAGCAGGGCAAGGTCAAGGTGGTGGCCGCCCGTTACGACCTGGACGACGGCAAGGTCGAGTTCTTCGCCTGAGCGCCTGAAAGAAAAGCCCGCTGCGCCTGGTTGGCGCGCGGGCTTTTATGTGTCCATTTGCAGGCCTTCACAACCACCCGGGCGTGCCGACGGGCAGTTTTGGCTTCGGCAGGTCAACCGCGACGCACCACCCGAAGTACGACTTCAACGACGACATCCTGACGCTGGGTGCCGAGTACTGGACGCGCCTGGTGGAGCGGTATGTGCAGGTCTAAAGCGGGCGCTCGACTCGGGGCTTCCCGGCGCGGGTGCCTGCGGCAGGACAGGCGCCAAGGCGTTTCCAGGTTGAACGCCTGGTTCGCGTGACGGGTCCTTCTTCGCGTCGACATTCCGTCTTCGCGGGCGCGTCTGCAGCGTGTCCTGCCACAGTCTGTCTGTGCGCAGTCGCACTTAAGAACGAGGTCGGCCCTCGCTTCAGGGGGAGGGGCTGGTGGCCCGGGCAAGCCAGTCCGACACTCCAGGCCAGCGATTCCGCTGATCGGCGCTCGACGCTCAGCCCCGCGCAACCCCCAAGGAACCCACCATGACGATTCGACGGCAGATCCAGGGGTCGACCTGCACGTTGATCGGGGGGATGCTGGTGGCCGCCGCTCCGGCTGGTGCCACGCCCGTCCTCGGCACGGCTCAGAGCTTTGCCGCCTTGGGCGCATCGACCGTCACCAACACGGGCGCGACCACGATCACCGGCGACCTGGGCCTGTCACCCGGTCCGTCGATCACGGGTCTGGGCACCATCACGCTGACTGGCGCTGTGCACCAGACCGATGCTGTCGCTGCGCAGGCCCAGATCGACGCACTCGGTGCCTTCAATTTCCTCGCCGGCCTGTCGCCCACCGTCGACCTGACGGGTGTCGATCTCGGCGGGCTCACCTTGATACCGGGCGTCTACCACTTTGCAGACTCGGCGCAACTGACCGGCACGCTGACGCTGAATACGCTGCACAACGCGAACGCATTGTTTGTCTTCCAGATCGGCACGGCGCTGACCACGTCCAGCGGAGCGATGATCGACGTGCTGGACGCGATGTCTGACACCGGAGTCTTCTGGCAGATCGGCAGCTCGGCGACGTTGGGGAGCAACACCTCGTTCGCCGGCAACATCCTTGCCGACCAGAGCATCACGATGACCACCACGTCGAAAATCGTGTGTGGGCGGGCCATTGCGCTGAACGGCGCCTTGACCATGGACACCAACACCTTGTCCATCGACTGCATTGGCGGCGGCCTCGCGGGCGTCCCGTCACCGTCACCGTCACCGTCGCCGTCGCCGTCACCGTCGCCGTCGCCGTCACCGTCACCCTCGCCGCCACCCTCGCCGCCACCGCCACCGCCACCGCCACCCCCGATACCGGTCCCCGAACCCGGTACGCTGGGACTGACGGGGTTGGCGCTGTTCGCGCTGTTGCTCGGGCGCAGGCGCAGTTGAGCCAAGGGCCTCGGGTCTGCGCAAGCGTCAAGATCCAGGCTTCGCGACGCCCGCCCGGCTGACCGAGCCTGGTGGGCCTGAGTCCCCGACTCACGCTTTCGAGCCAGCGCGATGTTCAGAACGCTTGCCATCGTGCCCGTCATCTCGTGGTCGTTGTGGCTGGTGGCTGGTGGCGCGGTGGGTGGACTGGCCCTGGTGCTGTTGCTGATTGCCGGGGTCTTCGTGCCTGAGCGTTGACGTAGGAGATGCACTACAGCCGCTTGCGGCACTGTCTGCTTTGCGCGCATCCACAGCGCAGCCAAGCTTGCTCTCAGACGCGGCACCGTGCTGCACTACCGAGGAGACCGTTGTATGCAAGTTCCCACCAGGAAACTCACGAAGCTGGCAGCCTGCCTGCTGATGGCCGGTCTGGCGCCCGCTGCCGCGCTGGCGCAGGTCACTTTCTACGAGAATGACAACTACCAGGGCCGCACCTTCACCTCCGATCGTTCAGTGGCCGATCTGCGCGACAACGGATTCAACGACCGTGCCTCTTCACTGGTGGTCTCCAGCCAGCGCTGGGAAGTCTGCGGCGACATCAATTTCGGCGGGCGCTGCGTGGTGCTGCGTCCGGGCAACTACCCGTCGCTGACTGACATGGGCCTGAACGATCGCATCTCAAGCGTGCGCCTGGTGGCCGACGCGCCCCGCGCCGCCGAGGTGCCAGCGCTGCCGCCCGTGGCCGTTGCTCCAGACGCCCTGGTCTTCTACGAGAACGCCAACTTCTCGGGCCGTGTGTTTGCTACCAAACAGGAAGTGTCCAACTTCACGAACATCGGTTTCAACGACCGTGCGTCCTCGCTGGTGGTCATGAGCAACAGTTGGGAAGTTTGTGATGGCGCCAACTTCAGCGGCCGCTGCGTCGTGCTGCGTCCGGGCAACTATGCCTCGCTGGCGGCATTGGGACTGGACAACCGGGTCTCCAGTGCGCGCATGGTGGGTGTTGCCACCTCCGCCGCGCAGCCGGCCGCGAACCTGCCCGAGGCAGTGGTCTTCTATGAGGGCGACAACTTTCAGGGCCGCACCTTCTCGTCCCGCCAGTCGGTGCCGAACTTCATGAGCTACGGCTTCAGTGACCGCGCCTCGTCCATCGTCGTCAACAGCCAGAGCTGGGAAGTTTGCGACGACGCCAACTTTGCCGGCCGCTGCGTCGTGCTGCGGCCAGGCCGCTACCCTTCGTTGTCATCGATGGGTTTGAACGACCGCATCTCCAGTGTTCGCATGGTGAGCGGGGCGCGTGCCGACAATGAACGCGACACCGCTTCCAAATGGCAACGGCGTGGCGATGAACGGCTGTTCGTGGTGCCGGTGACTTCGGTACGCGCGGTCGTTGCAACGCCAGAGCAGCGCTGCTGGATCGAGCAGCAGCCCGTGGCCGAAACCGCGAAAGACAACCGCAACGTGCCGGGCGCAGTGATCGGCGCCATCATCGGCGGCGTGCTCGGCCACCAGGTCGGCGGAGGCACCGGGCGCGACATTGCCACCGCGGGTGGCGCCGTCGCGGGCGCCGTGGTGGGCTCGCGCGTCGGCAACGACGGCAGACGGGTTGCCACGCAGGACGTTGAGCGGTGCAAGACGGTGCCCAGCACCCGGGCGACCGATTACTGGGATGTTTCATACTCGTTCCGCGGCAAGCAGCACAACGTCCAGCTGTCGAGCCCGCCGGGGCCGACGATCACGGTCAACCGCGACGGCGAGCCGCGTGTGTAGGTCGGCAACGCTCAGCCGCCGGTTGCGCAAGCCGTTGGTCACCTTCCCACCATGAGCGCCTGGCCCCAGCTGCTGTTGTTGGGGTCAAGCCGGGCTGGGACGGCTGATCGGCGCGGGCCTCTCGCCGGCCTGATGCAGGCCTACAGCGCCACGGTGGAAATCCAGGGCACGGCGGCAATCACCACCAGGCCTACCGTCAACGCCACCAGATACGGCCATATGGCGCCCATCACGTCGTCGGGTGACGCATCACCGATGCGGCAGGCGACGTAGAAGCCCACGCCAATGGGCGGCATCATTAGCCCGATGTTCATGGCCGTCACCACCACCATCGAGTAGTGGATGTCGTGGATGCCCAGCTTCTTCGCGATCGGGAACATGATGGGCGCCAGCAGCAGGATGGCCGGTAGCCCTTCCAACACGCAGCCCAGGATCATGAACACCGCGATCGTCACCGCCAGGTAGGCCCAGCTGCCGCCAGGCAGCGTGGTCAGGAAGGCCGACAGCTGCTGCACGACGCCGCTTTGTGCAATGGCCCAGGCCATGCCCGAAGCGGTGCCCAGGATGAGCAGGATGGCACCGCTGAGCGAGGCCGTTTCGACCAGCATGCGGTAGACCTGCCGTGCGCTCAGGCCGCCGTAGAGGAACTTGCCGATGACCAGCGCATACAGCACCGCGATGGTCGACACCTCGGTGGCGGTGGCCACACCTTCGCCCACCGCGCTGCGGATCAGGAACGGCAGCACCAGCGCCGGTGCCGCAAACAGCACCAGCTTGCCCAACGTGGGCCAGGGCGTGCGCTTCACGCCCTCCATCACCTCGTGGCGCGCCTTCCAGCGCGCCAGCACCAGCAGCGCCAGCAGCAGCACCATGGCGACGACAAAACCGCTCTGAAACAGGCCGGCGATGGACACGCCCGCCACCGAGCCCAGCACGATGAGCACGATGCTGGGTGGCACGGTGTCGGCCATGGCCGCACCGGTGGCCAGCAGCGCAATCATCTCGCGGGGCTTGTGGCCGCGGCGCTTCATTTCCGGGAACAGCGCCGGCGCCACCGTGGCCATGTCGGACACCTTGCTGCCCGAAATGCCCGAGACGATGAACAGCGAGCCCAGCAGCACATACGACATGCCGGCGCGGATGTGGCCCAGCAAGGCAGCCAGCACGTCGACGATGGCCTTGCCCATGCCGGTGCTGTCGAGCACGCAGCCCAGCAACACGAACACCGGCACCGACACCAGGATGATGCTGGACATGCCTTCGTCCATGCGACTGACCACCACCGACAGCGGCACCGTGGTGGCAAAGCCCAGATAGGCCAGCGTGGCCAGCCCGAAGCAAAAACCGATGGGCACACCGGCCAGCAGGCACAGCGTGACCCCGCCCACCAGAAAGATGACGAGGTTGATGTTGCCCAGCGTCTGCAGGCTCGCAGACCCTGCCGAGCCCGCGACAGCGGCCACGGCCAGCACGGCCATGCCCACCAGCAACTGCTTCAGCGCCACCGTGCGCAGCGCAAAGGCCAGCACCAGGCCCAGCATGGCCAGCACGCCAAAGGCAATGGCCGCCACGCGCAGCGCGTTCGGCATGTTCAGCTCGGGCGTACGGATGGCCCATTCGTCATGGGCGTACTCCATCGCCGGCCACGCCAGTGCCAGCAGCGTGACAACAACAGCACACAGCGCGAAGGCCTGCACGTAGCCGCGTGCGCGCTCGGGCAGCTTTTCCACCATCAGCGTCAGCCGCAGGTGTTCGTTGCGGTGCATCGCAATCACCGCGCCCAGCATCGCCAGCCACAGGAACGACAGCGACACGATCTCGTCGACCCACACCACCGGCAGCGAAAACACGTAGCGCGCCGCCACGCCCACCAGCAGCAGCGTGATGATGACGGCCAGCAGCAGCGCCGACAGCGCCTCCAGCGGCCGCATCAATCGCGTGGCCACCGCCTGTGTGGTGGTGGCGGTGGTGGCGGTGGTCAGCGGTGGATTCCTGCCCAGGTCGGCCGACATCAGCCCAGCTTGCCCGAATACTTCTCGAGCTTGGCCATGGCTTCGTTGCCGAACTTGGTGCGCCACTCGGCGTAGAAGCCGGCCTTGGCCAGCGCGTCGCGGAAGCTCTTGGTGTCGGGCGTGTTCAGGATCATGCCCTTGGCCTTGAGCTGCGCTTCCAGGCCGTTGTTCAGGCGCCGGATGTCGTCGCGCTGCTTCAGCACCGCTTCGTTCACGTGTTTGCTGATGAGGGCCTGCACGTCGGCCGGTGTGCTGTTCCAGCGCTTGCCGTTGGCCAGGATCCACTGGCCGTCCCACATGTGGCCGGTCATCGACACGTACTTCTGCACCTCGTACAGCTTGGCGATCTCGATGATGGCCAGCGGGTTTTCCTGGCCTTCCACCACCTTGGTCTGCAGCGCGGAATAGACCTCGCTGAAGTTGATGCCGGTGGGCGCGGCGCCGAAGGCCTTGAACATGCTGGTCCACAGCGGGCTGACCGGCACGCGGATCTTGAAGCCCTGCAGGTCGGCCGCGGTGTTGATGGGCTTGGTGCTGGTGGTGATGTTGCGAAAGCCGTTGTCCAGGATGCGGTCGAAGGTGTGCAGCCCGGTCTTGCCGATGGCTTCGCGGATGAAGGCACCCAGCTCGCCGTCCATCGCTTTCCACACCGTGGGGTAGTCGGGGAACGCGAACGCCAGGCCGTTGATGCCGGCCAGCGGCACCAGCGTCTGCAGGATCAGGCCTGACAAGGGGAAGAAGTCGATCGCGCCCGAGCGCACCTGGCTCAGCATGTCGGTGTCGCCGCCGAGCTGGTTGTTCGGGAAGATCTGGATGTCGACCTTGCCGCCGCTGGTGGCACGCACCGCGTCGGCCATCTCGCGCACGCGGATGTTGCTGGGGTGCGTGGTGGGGATGTTGTTGGCCCACTTGAAGACCATCGGCGTGGCCTGGGCAAAAGCCGGCATGCCGATGCTGGCCAGGGCGCCCGCCGATGCGGTGGCTTGCACGAACTGGCGGCGGCTGCGGGATTGGGGTTGGGTCATGGCGATGTCTCCGGTCGGAATGGAAAGAGGGGGGCTGCGGAAAGAGGGTTCTGAGGTCGAGGAATTCTGAGCGACGGCGCCAGCGTCGCCGCTGCACTGGGCGCGGTTCAGCGGGCCTTGTCCAGCAGCGTGCGCGCGGCACGCGCAATCTTCTGCGGCGACAGGCGCGACTCTTGTTCGAGCACGTTGGCATAGCCCACCGGGATGCGCGGTGCACCGAGCCGGGCCACGCGGCAACCGGTGGCTTCGGCGGTGCTGGCGGCTACCTCGGCGCCAAAACCGGCCACCTGCACGGCTTCGTGCACCACTAGCAGGCGGCCGGTGCGCGCGGCCGACGCATGCACCGCGGCCTGGTCCCAGGGCCACAGCGTGCGCAGGTCGATCAGGTCGACACCAACGCCGGCCAGTTCGGGCAACTGCAGCGCCTGCAGCGCCGGGCCCACGCCGCGCGACCAGGTGACCAGGGTCAGGTCGCCGCCCTGCTTCAACGTGGCCGCCTGGCCCAGCGGCACGTCGAGCGTGGTGTCCACCAGCCCGCTCTCGCCCCACAGCTCCTTGTGCTCCATGTAGATCACCGGGTCGCCGCTGGCCATGGCGGCCTTCAGCAACGAATAGTTGTCTTGCGGCGTGGCCGGCGTGACGACCACCAGGCCGGCCAGGTGCGCAAACCAGGCCTCCAGCGACTGCGAGTGCTGCGCCGCCGATGCCGACCAGATGCCGATGGGCAGCCGCGCCACCAGCGGCACGCGCCCCTGGCCGCCGAACATGAAGCGGTTCTTGGCCGCCTGGTTGACGATCTCGTCCATGGCGCACAGCGCGAAGTCGATGACGCGCATTTCCACCACCGGCCGCAGGCCGGCCAGCGCCATGCCCACCGCGGCGCCCATGATGTTGGCTTCGGAGATCGGCGTGTCGATCACGCGGTCGGGACCAAACTGCTGCTGCAGCCCGCGGTACTGGCCAAACACGCCGCCGCGGCCCAGGTCTTCACCCAGCGCCACCACGCGGCTGTCGGCCTGCATGGCCTGCTGCAGTGCCAGCGCGCCGGCCTGGGCATAGGTGAGGACTTGCATGTCGTCGTGGTTCTTCATCAGCGCCAGACCCCGGCGCCGGTGTCCATGATGTCTTCGTAGGCGGCACTGGCTTCGGGCCAGGGAGCGTCTTGCGCCAGACGCAGCGCCTTGTCGATCTCGGCCTTCGCGGCCGCGTCGACGGCGTCCACGGCCGTGGCGCTGTAACCCTGGTCCAGCAGCCGCTGTCGCATCAGCACCAGCGGTTCGCGTGCCTGCGCAGCGGCTACTTCGTCGGCAGGGCGGTAGCTGCCGGGGTCGACCGACACATGGCCCTTGATGCGGTAGGTGACGGCGTGCAGCAGCCGCGGCCCGCCACCGTTGCGCACCTGGCGCACCAGTTCAGCGGCGGCGGCGTCCACCGCTTCGGCGTCGTTGCCGTCCACCCGTTGCGCGGCGATGCCCAGCGCCTGCGCGCGCTCTGAAACGCCTTCACCTGCCGTCATCGGCGCGGTGGGCGTGGTGGCAGAGATGCGGTTGTCTTCGCACACGAACAGCACCGGCAGCCGGTACACCTGGGCCCAGTTCAGCCCTTCCAGAAAAGGGCCGCGATTGGCCGCCCCGTCGCCGAAGAAACAGGCCACGATGTGCGGCTGCCCGCGCAGTTTCAGCGCATGCGCGGCACCGGTGGCTATGGGGATGCCGGCAGCCACCACGCCGTTGGCACCCAGCATGCCCACCGAGAAATCGGCAATGTGCATCGAGCCGCCCTTGCCCTTGTTGGTGCCGGTGGCGCGCCCGAACAGCTCGCACATCATGCGCGTGGTGTCGGCGCCCTTGGCCAGCGTGTGGCCGTGGCCGCGGTGGGTGGAGGTGAGCAGGTCTTCGCGTTGCAGGTTCAGGCACACGCCTGCGGCCACGCCTTCCTGGCCCGTGGACAGGTGCAGCGGCCCGCGCACCAGAGCTGGCTTGTCCGACGCCGCCAGGCCCCACGCCGCAACACCGCCCAGACTGGCCTGTTCGGCGGCGTCTTCAAAGGCGCGGATGCGGCGCATCAGCGTGTACAACTGCATGGCCCGGCTGGGCGCCGATGGCAAGGCCTGGGACACGGGCCAACCCCTTCTTCGACTGGGCAGGCAGCCTTTGCAGCCCGCACGCGGCAAGTTTATGGGCGACGTCTGGCGAGTCGAGGACTGGTTTGCCCAGGGGTGACGGCCTGTACGGTTTGCGCGGCTCAGGGTGGCGGTCGTGCAGCGGGTCCGGGCGTTGCCGCTCCGCGTCGACCTGCAGCTGGCCGTGCCGTTTCGTGGTCAGAAGAAGAGATCGCCCGCTTCATCGTCCAGCCGATGTTCCAGGCGCAGTCGTTTCAGGTAGCGCCGGGCCTGTACCGGCTCGCCCATCAGCAGCTTGCGCTGGTTGCTCAGCAGCACCGCGTCAGTCTCCAGCGCACGCAGCTCGTCCTTCAGCAGGCGGCCGAGTTGCGCCGGGTCCAGCCGCCGGTCGAGCACGATGCCGTAGCTCGCGCCAAAGGCGGCCTGTCGGCCGTCGATCTCCTGTTCGATTTCGCGCAGTTGCTCGCCCAGCACCTTGTTGAAATGCCGCACCTGCGACGCGGCCAAGGGCGCAGCCTGCGCCACGTTGACCTGCTCGATCTGCAGTTGCAGCGTCAGCAGCGCCAGCAAGTCGCCTGCTTCGTAGGCGCCGTTGGCGCGTTGCATCAGCGCCGTGCGCTCCGCGCGCTGCTCGACGGTGGCGCCGATCTCGGTGCGGTCGGGGTGCAGCGCGGCCGCCAGCTTTCGGTACACCTCGCGCACGGTCTGCGACGCCTGGCGCGCGTCCTCTTCGGCCCGCTTCTGGGCTGCCGTCTGCGCCTTTGTTGCCCGCCGGCCGTGCCCCTGGTGCTGCGCGCGCAGTCTTTCATGCGCGCCGTGCTGTTCACGGTCCTGCGCCTCGCGCTGCGCCATCTGTTCGTGCGCGCGCTGCATCAGATCGTCGGCCGATGCGGCGGGGTCGTCGCCCAGGTCCAGGTCGCCCATGCGCTCGAGCATGGTCTTCATCGCGTTCAGCTGCTGCTGTTCTTCGGTGTCGAAGTCGACGTCGGCGTGGCGGTTGTAGAGCGCCTTCAACTCCTCGTCGACCTGTTCGCGGGCCGCCAGCAGGGCACTGCAGGTGTCGACCAGCAGGCGCGACAGTGTCTTGGCTTCGGCCTTGTTCCAGCGCTGCCCCAGCAGCAGGTTCTCCAGCTCGAAGACCCAGGACCGGCGCATCGCCAGCAACCGCTGCTCTTCGGGTTCGACGCGCGCCTTGTACTGCTGCGCGAACAGCGGCAGCTGCTCCTGCCAGTGCTGCAGACGCAGCCGCGCCTGCTCGATCTTGTCCAGCAGCGTGCGAAAGCGCTTGTGCTCGGGCGTCGCGGGGTCGGCGCCGGAAGCGGCGGCAATGTTCAGTGCGGTGGATCGGGTCATGGGGTGCCGTATGCGGGCGGTGATGGGTGGGCCCGGCAGCGATGGTTCCAGGTGCGGCCAGCGGGCTCAACTTCAATGGCGAGCCTGCTCGGTGTCCGTTTTCGGCCAGAAAACGGTCGTAGGCGAACTGGAATTCCAGCGGCACTTCCAATTGTGGCAAAGCCGCGGTCTGAAAGACCGTGAAGTGCCCGTTCGGCCGTGACCGCAGGAAGCTGCTGCCGCGGTAGTCGGTGACGTCGCCGCGCACACCATGGCTCATCCACACCGGCATCGTGACGGCTTCGTACACGGTGTGGATGTCGGCGCTGAACAGGCCACCCGACAGGAAGTGCAGCGGCGCTTGCTCGGCACCGGGCGCGCGCGCTGCGCGCTGCGCGCGGCATAGGCGGCCATGGCTTCGTCGATCGCCGGCGAGCCTCAGGTCTTGCGCGGCTTGCCATGCCGCGCTGTTTGCAGCCACCTTGGATGACCGATTCATGCAAGTCGGGTACCGCCTCTGCCGCGTACTGGCTGCAATGGCGGCTGGCGAAGGAAGAGGGCGTTCGAAAAGCCCACCCTTCCCCTCACAGCGTCTTCAGAAACTCCAGCAGATCATCCTTGTCGGCGTCAGGCAGCCCCGTGCCATAGGTGTGGCCTGCATTGCTGCGACCGTTGGGCCGGCTCGTGCCAGGTGTCGGCGTCGTGTCGTACAGAAAGCTGCCCGGACAGGTTTCCTGGCCGTTGACCACCGTCGTGGCCGACGCGTATCCGACATCCTTGCTCTGGTAGAGGTTGGTGCCGCGGCAGAACTTGACCGGCCGCTTCTCGGGCACGTTCAGCAAGTCGCGCAGTGTCGGCACCGAACCGTTGTGAAGGTACGGTGCGCGCAGCCAGATGCCATCGAGCAAACCGTTGACGTAGCCGTCTTCGACCCGGAAGTGCCGCAACTGCCACTGGCTGGTGCCCAGCGTGTTCAGCGCGTTCTGCAGCGCCGGGCTGAATTCGTTGAGGCGCTGACTGTCAGTGCCCAGGTCCCCGGCTGGTTCGACGCGACCCAGCCTATCACCGCCGGGCGCGTGGCAACGCGCGCACTGCTCTTCGAAGATCACTTTGCCGCGAACGGCCTTGGCGTTGTCCAGTGGTGCGTGATTGGCCATGAAGTCCATGTAGCGCGGTGGCAAGAGGTCTTCGATCCAGTCGGTGACGCGCACCAGACGGTCGAAGTCGAGGTATTCGACGCGTTTGCCGATCAGCGACAGTGCAGAGACGATGTTGCGCTCTATCAGCACGTCGGTGTTGCCATCCCAGTGCATGCGCATGCCCTTGCGCGCCTTCTGGTTCCACAGCGGCGGGAAGTCCGCGGTACCGCTGATCTGGTCGTGCACCGGCGGATCGACGAACACACGCTTGTACAGACCCCAGGTATCCACCCGGCCGGGCCCGAACTCGGGCAGGCGCGTGTCGCTTTTCGGGAAGATGAAGTCGAACTTGGACATCGTCAGGCTGCGCGCGTACCAACGCAGCGCCGGCACCAGCGCCCAGCGGTAGACCAGGCGCTGGAACCAGCCAAGCTCGGAGTTCTGCTCTTTCAGCTCTGCGTCCACTGCCCGCATCAAGCGCGCACCATCGAGTTCATCGTTGTCGAGCGAGCCAAACAGATACAGGAAGTACTTCTCGATGTCGACGGTGTTGCCCACGCCGCCCAGCACCACGTGGGGCTTGTCCTTCGCCACCGCCTTCACCGTGCCCAGGTGACAGAAAGCGCAGTTCAGCCCCACGAAGTCCATGCCAAACACGCGGCGCTTGGAGAACCCGATGGGCCGGTCGAAAGGCACGTCGCCTTCCTTCCAGCCGGAGGGCATGCCGATCGGTGGCAGGTCTGGATGCGGCTTGCGCATGCGTTCTTCACGCGTCTCGATGACCAGGCCGAAGGTGTCCCAGCTCCTGTAGCCGCTGTAGGGGCTTCGTCCCTGACCGAACGACGTGTCGGGATCCAAGAGCCGCGGCATGGCCCGCCACAGCCAGTAGGGAATCGGCGCCTGCGCCATCGGATGGTCGGCGCCGATGGAGCCGTACTTGAACTGCGACTCCATGTGGTCGAAGTCCTCGGGTGTGCCGAAGCGGTGCGTCCAGACCCAGATGGCGCCGAGCACCAGCACTGCGAAGATGAGCCAGCGTATCAGGCGGCCTCTCCTGGGGGCTGCAGGCGGTGTGGGCATGAGATCAGGCATTGATGTTCACCTTCAACACACGGGGATAGAGTTTCCACACGGCCCAGGGCTTGGCTTGCATGTCCTGCTGCAATGCCTGCATGCGCTGCGCGAAACGCTGCATCGACGCTGCGCCCAGGTCGTCCAGCGCCAGATAGCCGAAGTCCTCAATCAAACCCAGGCGGTGCACGTTGAGGTTGTAGTCGGCATTCACCAGCCGTTGGTAAACATCCAGCGGCATGCGTTGCCCGCTGGCATACACGCGCACCGGCTGGCGATGCGGCCACAACTGGTAGTTCCACAAGAAGCTGCCGGCGATCTCGTGTTGCACGGCGACGAGGTAGATGCAGCGCGCCACCAGCCGCGCCAGGCTGTCGAAGTCGACGTTGGCGCTGGTCACGCCCACACCGTTGGGCACCAGCCGGTTCAGCTCATCGAGCCAGGCGCACAGTGACGTGTCGCTGCGCAACCCCGCCGTGCCGTCGCCGTCGGCAATGGGCGCCGCGTGCGGGTAGTACATGCCGAGGTAGTCGCGTGCATGGTCCAGCATCACCCCGAAGAGCGTCGCCAGGTTGGTCTCGGTGGGCGTGTCGAAACCCTGCTGCAGAACGCCGCGCGCCTGCGCGTCCATCTGCGGGTCGTTCATGCCAAAGTCGACCTCGCGGAAGGTCTCATCGAACAACCGGCACATGCCCGAGAAAGTGAAGCTGAAGATCGTTTCGAACTCGCCGCCGGGCAACATCTGCCCACGCGCGACGATGTCGTTGCTCTGGTGGGTGGCGTAGATGTAGGGCCACATCAGACGCAGCAGCGGGTGCTCCACAGGCAGGCAGTTGCGTGTGGCCATCGACAACGGGGAACTGCCTGCCAAATGCACGGCGTTGAAGTGGCGCACCAGGGCCATGTGCGTCGTTACCGAACACAGCGCCAGTTCGCGTGCCAGCTCCCAGCCGGCATCGCCGGGGCAGAAACGCCCGGCCTCGCATTCGATGCTCACGGCGCGCAGCGTGCGCTGGCTGGCCACACGCTCAAACCTGACCTTCACGCCCAGCCGGCGCAGACCCGCATGGTGCTCGTATCGGGCAAGGGACATCAGGTCCCACTCCCAGGCCCCCTCAGTATCAGCACACTTCTTGGTGTAGGCGGCGTAGGGCCCGCGCACGGCCAGCGCACCCAGCTCGGGGCTGGCCAGGAATTCCGCGGGCAGCAAAGGGCCGCCCAGCACGCGCCGATGCAACCAGGTGAAGGCACGCTTCAAGGCCTTGTCAGGGTCGGCGGTTATCGAGGGCAGGCCAGGTTGCATCGGCGAGTAGTGCGTGTACAGCCACACCTGCAGCTTGTAGAACGCGCTGCGGGTGCGCACGCGCTCGTCGGCGGGAATCTGCTCTTCAGGGCAGACCAAGATGTGGTCGATCTCAAGCCCCGGGATGGCAACCCGCATGGGCACTGGCCTGATGCGCGGCCGGTCTTCCTGAGGCACGGGAATGACCAGTGGCTTGTTGACCGCGGCCTTGAACCAGGCGAGCCCCACCCAGAACCATTTGCGGAAAAACCAGCGCACCAGGCCCATCGCTTCACCCACCTGGGCCACCCACGCTGCCAGCATCTGCATCATGTTCTTGCTTCCCTTCAGGGCACCAGGCGACCGGGCAAACCAAATGCCGGATGTGCGTCGCCATGCGCCGGGTCATGGCCTTTGAGTTCACGATCGACAGCGCGCAGGGGATGCCGTGCCAGGTCCAGTTCGGGGCCGTCGTCCCAGGGCTCGAAGGCGTTGCGGATGTTGGACAGGCCCGTGTCGGCGAGCTGCGGAAAGTGGCGCAGCAGCACGCTTTTCAGGTCGGCGTTGTCGATCCAGCGCAGGCCCTCGTGCGTGTAGGTCTCGGCGTTGAAGCAGTCGGTGTAGAAGCGATCAGCCTGCAGCCGCCGCGTCGCGTTGAGGATGAAGATCTGGAACATCGTCTCGCCGAAGCCGAATTGCGTGGGCCGGTGGCCCTCCGCCAAGGTGCCGATCATCAGGTCCAGCTTTTCCACATCAGCCGGGTTGCGGCCATAGACCTGCTTGAGCTTCTCGACGTCTTCCTGGTTTTCGCTCAGGTCATCGAAGCAGCGTATCGGGTTGAGCCCGAGCTGGCGGCGGAACTCGTTGTAGCGCGGCACGCCGCGCTCGCGGGCGCGCACGATGTCCACCGTGGCCATGTCGAAGAACGGATTGCCCGGGATGCTCAACTCCTGCATGAAGCGCGGGAAGTTGTTCAGCACCAACTGGCCCGGGTGCTGCTTGCCGAATGAGTAGAACAGGTCGGCCAGCGCATGCCTTTGGGTGATGCGCGGCGAGCCCGACTGGCGCGTCTTGTGAAAGGCCACATGCTCCGGCTCCACCGATTCGTCGCGCCGGCGCAGCACCAACTCTTCAGGCAGCAGCGAGTGCAGGCGGTAGACCTCGACGAACTCCTCGCTCAGTCCGAAGCTGCGGCCGTGCTTGTCGATCGGGTTGCCCACCACGCCGCCGAGTTCCGGGTTGCGGATCTTGATGTCGTCCAGCGCCTTGCGCTCGTGGCCGCGCTTGAACAAGTTCTCTGCCAGGCCCATCCAGTTGGCGTTCATCGCCGCGTTGAGCGCAGGGTTGGGCAGGATCGCCGGCGTCCACTCTACGGTGTGGATCTTGGCCATCACGGCCGCATTGATCAGGCGGGCCACGTTGAACAGGCGGTTGTCGTCCCACGTGGGGTAGGCTGCGTGCAACTCTTCGCAGATGGCGTTGTGTTCGTGTACGAACAGCGTGTGCAGCATGGACAGGCCAACCCACCAGTTGCGCCTGAAGCCGGTCTCCTCGACGCCCTTGTCGTCCACCGGCAGCGTACCGTCGTCGCTCAGGCGCATCTTGCCGCCAACGTGGCTGCGCAGCATGGTCTGCGTGGCTTGGTCGCTGCCGTAGATCTGCGATCCGTCCCACCAGTGCGTGACTTCATTGATGGCGCTTTGCGCTGCCACCTCCACGCCGTCGCAGCGCGTCGGGTCGCGTTGGCTCTTGCCGACAAACATCTTGGTCTGCCAGTAGCGGGCCCGCGCCACGTCGTCCTCCGGCAGTGGCACCTCGATCACGTCAGGAAAGTCGTAGTAGATCTCGCCATGGTTGACCCAGTCGTGGTTCATGAACTGGATCCAGGAGGCTGCCAGCATGTTCAAGAATGGCACCTCCTGCATGTGCGCCACTCCCTGCGCGTCGACCGGGCGCGACAGCAGCTTCAGGCTGATCTCGCGTGGGTTCGGCGTGAGCAGTTGCTCGCCGATCTCCGGTCGGATGGCTTCCATCGCCACGTTGCGCAGGAAACGCGTGCCGGCTGCGCCTTCCTTCGGATCGTCGAGGTTGTTCCAGCTGCCGTCGGCTGTACGGAAGTGCGTCACGCCCAGGGGCGGCGTCTGGCCGGTGTTCTGAAAGCCCACCAGTCTGCCGGGCGGGTAGCTTGTGCCGAGGTTGTTGGCGTTGAGGCGCTCACGCATGTAGGCCAGCGTCAGGATCGCCAGGAACTGCGGGCGGTTGTACCAGTTGGTCCAGATCGCATCGCGATAGCCGGCAAACCAGCCGTACACCTGGGTCACCACGTTGACCACCACCGTACCCACCACGCCCAGCGCATCCCCGATGAACCTGTAGAGGCGGCGCAAGCGGCCTGGCGGCGGCGGAGGTGGCAAAGGAGCGGGTAACACACCGACCGGCACCAGCGGCGCGGCCAACAGCGTATCGCGGTCGAAGTAACCGAGGTCTGGCACATGGATGTCGATACGCGAGATCGCGTTGCCCTGCGCCAGCGCGTGCATGGCTTTCCAGTTGCTGATGTCCGTGCCTGCAGGCGCGACCTCGATGGCCGCAGCGTAGTAGCGCTCGGCCAGTGCGTACTGCTCCAGCTTGAAGTTCGCCCAGCCCAGCACAGCTTGCGCCTCGGCGCCCTGCGCCTGGCCGTTGTTGGCGGCGGTCGCTGCTGCAGACTCGGGCAACACGAGGCCGCGCTCAAGGTCGCGCCGCTCCGTGGCCAGCAAGGCCTGCCGCGCCTGGGCATCCTGCACGGTGAGCAAGGCTCGGTCCAGCAGGGTTAATGGAGCCTCACGGACTTGGCGGGTGGGCATGTTCATGCTGGGCGTGCCTTTCAAACTTCCCAATCGATGGGTTCAACGCGCGGCACTGCATTGCGCTCGTGCCGGTAGGTCGACAGCGTCTCATAAACCGCACGGCGCACCCGGTTCAGTGCACCCAGTGGCAGGTGCTCAGGCAGGCAGTGCCAGGGGGTGATGGACAAGTTCTCGCCGTAGGAGCGCCGCGTCTCGGTGTCGAAGTCCTGCTGCAGGATGCGGACCGTCGCCACCTTGCGCGGCGGCGACAGTGCCTGCGACCAGGTGCGGAATGGGTTGTCCAGCGGCATACTGGCCTCGTCGCGCTGGAATTGCACGCAGAAGTCGAAATGCGCCTCACCAGCGGCCAGATCACGCTTCAAGCGGTCACGCAGGAAATTGTGGTCAGGGTCGAAGGGCTGTGTGTCGACGGCCGGGGTGCGTGGCAAAGCGACGTACTTGACGGCATGCGTGCCAAAGAGGAACGGCGTGACACTGAAGTAGGGCTGCTGCAGCAGGTTGGCGTGCTTGACCATGGTGGTGGCCACAACCCAGGCACCCAGCGGATGCGTCAGCGCGTAGCCGAGTTTGGCCAGGATGTTTCCGATCACCGCCTTCACCAGCACGTCGGTCTCTGCGGCGTCGCGCGCCGGAAAGTTCGCCGCAGTGACGATGTTGAAGTCGTGTGTGGGCGCGTCCGCCTGTGACGGCAGCACCTTCAGGCCCGGCACCCCCATCAACTTGATCCCCATGCCCCTGATGTCGCCCTTCTTGTCGGCGTACTTGGCGCTGGCCGAATTCGAATAGCGCACCCAGGCCTTGTACGCAGCGGGCTTGGCAAAGAGGCCTATGCGCAACTCCGGCGGCAGGTTGTCCTCGACAATGAACTCCGCCCGAAGAAGGCCGTGCATCTTCATGTGCACGTCGCGTTGCTGCACCGTGCTGGCATCGCGCTTGGTCATCATGTCGCGCATGCGGCCGATCAAGCGCTGGGTGTCACTGGCCTCAGCTTCAGAGATGACCTCGTTGCCCAGCGGGGTGATGTCGTCCATGCGGGCGCTTTCTATTTGGGTCATGGATCAGGCTGCCAGACGCGACACCACGCTTGAGTCCTGGGTGGGCGGCTGCTCTGGCGCACAACGCTTCAGGGGCACCTGCGCGTCTGCGTCTCGAAACAGCTGGGCTGCTTCTGCGATGAAGGCTGGGCTGTTCTGGCGGTTGCCCATCTCCAGCAGCGTGAGCGCGCGATCGATGGGAAAGGCATACACCGCAGCCAGGTTCAGGCTCTCTTGCCAGGCAGCCTTTGCGGACTCGACATCGCCGGCAAGCCAAGCGCACTGGCCCTGAAGCCGCAACATGCCGGGCAACCACAGCGGCATGTGTCGCGCACTTGCGAGCGCCTTGGCGCATGCCTTCTGGGCAACCTGCAGGCGAACCGTGCGTTCACCGGAGTCGACCGTTTCGACCAAGGCGAGCCGAAACTGAACTTCGGTCACCAGTACCTCGATCCGGTCGAAGTCACGGTCCATGCGTTCGCTGCGGATGAGCTCGTGTGCGTCCACGAGCAGCGCCTCGCATTCCTCCAGACGGCCCTGCGCGATCAGGGCCTGCACCAGCATGGCCTGAAGATGAAGTTGATTGTCCAGGGAGTGAATGCGACGGGCGATCGCGCAGCCCTCGCGCAGCACACGCTCGGCTTCGGTCAGCGGCCCCAGCAGCAACAGGGCGCGCCCCAGCACCTGCAGGCCCCAGCTGGTGATCTGAGGGTCACCTGCATCGGTACCGATGCGCACCACATCCAGCATGCCATCGCGCGCTTTGAGGATCTGCCCGCGCGCAATCTGAACCCAGGCCACCATCATTGCAGGCGATCCCCAGCGGTGCAGGTCGCCACTCTCGCGAAAGCCAGAGACTGCCTTGCCCATGCGCGAATCGAAGGTGTCCCAGTAGCCGTCGTAGAAGTCCACGAAGGCCAGCGCCATCCAGGCAAAGGCGATCGCCGATGCGTTGGCCGAGCGCAAGGCCTCGGCCTGAGCGCGATGGTGATAGCGACGGGCCAGCTTGCGCGCGCCGAAGGTCATCAGCCCGAAGCCCACGGCGCTCAGGCCCCGCGCCTCGGCCAGGGCTTGCGTGCTGTTCTCGCCGGCGTGCAGTTCCACCAGGCTGTCCAGCAGCATGCGTTCCTTGTCCAGGAAGTAGTCGGTCCAGGCCATCATGTTGGCAATGGTCGAGACCTCGGTCGCAACGGCCAGGTCCATGCGGCGGCGCATGGGGAACCCCACCTGCTGGCGCAGATTGCGCCACAGGTGCACAGCCAGGTAGCGCAGCACCACACGCAGCACGCCGCCACGGGTTGTGGGGTACTGGACGCCGAGGTGGGCCAGCGCCTGGCGCATCTGTGCGTGCGCGTCCTCGTAACGCCCTGCACCGAACAACGCCGCACCCACCTTGCGCGCCAGTGCTGCGCGTTGCAGCGGTTGCAGCTTGTCGCCATGGGCCTTCAGGTAGGCCGCCTCGGCATGCCGCAGGTGTTCCAGCGCTTCGGCGTCGGCCGCCATGCGCCCGGCCTGATCGCCTGCCTTGAAGAGAAACTCCTGCGCCTTGTCCCAGTCCTCGGCGCAGGTGTAGTGGTGCGCCAGCAGGCTCGCAAATTCGTCGAGCCGGTCTGTGAACAGGTTCTCGATGGTCTGCGCCACGCGGCGATGGATACCCCGGCGGCTCTCCGCCAGGATGCTGCCGTAGGTGGCCTCCTGCACCAGCGCATGCTTGAAGATGTACTCCAGCTCGGGCAGGCGCTGCTTCTCCCGGATCAACTCGGCCTGCTGCAATTCGGCCAGGCACTGATGGAGCTGGCCGCGCTCCTCGCTGATGGCTACCAGCACCCGGTCGATGAAGCTGCGGCCTATCACCGAAGCCAGCTTCAGCGCCTGCTTGACGTCTTCGTCGAGGCGGTCGATGCGCGACAGGATCAGTCCTTGCAAGGTGTCGGGCAGATGGATCTGTTCCACGGCACGCGTGAGCTGCCAGCCTTCGCCGCGCGGGGCTCGCACGAGCACGCCGTCGCTGACCAGGGCGCGGATCACTTCCTCGATGAAAAAGGGGTTGCCTTCGGTCTTGCGCTGGATCTGCTCGCTCAGCGACAGCGGCAGTTTCAAGCGTCCCACGAGGTTGGCCACCAGGACGGCGCTCTGCGCAGCCGATAGCGGCGCCAGCACCACGTCGGTCAAGGTCGTGCCGGGCTGGGCAGCGACGAACTGACGCACGCGTTCGATCGGCAGGCCACGGCTGCCGTCGCCCTGGAACCGCGTGGGAAAGATCATCACCAGCGGCGCGGTCAGCGTCAGCGGCAGCAGGTGCTCGGCCAGTTCCACAGACGACTGGTCGGCCCAATGCCAGTCTTCCATCAACAACACCACGGGCTGGCGCCGCGCCATTAGCTCGGCGAGCTGCCGCATGCACAGAAACACCTGGCGTTTCAGGCCAGGTCCGTCGAGGTACTTGAGCCGGTCTTCGTGTTCGGGCCGCACTGGCACGGCCAGCATGGCCGCAAGGTAGGGCAGCACTTCGGCAGTGCGCTCGGCAAAGAGGGGTTCCAGGCCACGTTCGAGCTTGCCAAGCGCCAGCAGTTCGCTGTCGTCGTCGCGGATGCCGAAGCCCCGCTTGAGCATCTCGATGAAGGGCCAATAGCTGAGGTTGCGGCCAAAGGAGAGCGAGCGTCCTTCCAGCCACAGCCCGGGGTGGTTGCCGGCGGCCCTTCCCGACTCGTCCCAGCGCCGCCGAACTTCAGCAAGCAGCCGCGACTTGCCCGCACCCGGGTCACCCTGAACGATGACGATGCCACCCTGACCCCTTGGCAGCCCGGCCAAGGCGGTCTGCACTGCCGCCTGTTCCGCATCGCGCCCGACCAGGGGCGAGCCGATGCCGCCTTTTTGGGCATCGGTCTCGTCGCGTGAGCGTTCCCGCACGAGTCCGTAGACCCGTACCGGCTCGGCAATGCCCTTCAGCGGTTTCAAGCCGCGATCGGCGAACTCGAAGTGCGCCAGGCCCATGGCCTGCACGGCCTCGCTGACGCAGATGCCTCCAGGTTCGGCCAGCGCCTGCAGCCGCGCCGCCACGTTGGTGGTGTCGCCGATGGCGGTGTAGTCCATGCGCAGGTTGTCGCCGATGCGCCCGACCACCACCGGGCCTGTGTTGAGCCCCATGCGCACGCGAACCCCAGCAAGCAGTACCGAGCCACCCGCGGCTGCCTCGCGCAAGCGGTGCGCGATGCGCAGCGCACTGTGCAGGGCGCGCTGCACGTGGTCCTCATGGGCCAGTGGCGCGCCAAACAAGGCCATGAACCCGTCACCCAGGAATTGGTTGATCGTGCCTTCGACGCCATGCACCTCGGCCAGCGCCATCTCGAAGAACGCATTGAGCGTCTCGTGCATGGCATCGGCGCCCAGGCGCCGCGCCAGTTCAGTGGAGTTGGCCAGGTCGCAGAACAGCACCGTGACCTGCTTGCGCTCGCCTTCCAGCGCGGAGCGGGTGGTGAGGATCTTGTCCACCAGATGCTGCGGCGTGTAGCTGCGCGGCGCGGCGCGGTCGGCGCCATGCCCCAGATCCGGCAGCGACTCAGTGTCCGCTGCGGGCAATGTCTTGCCGCAGGCGTCGCAGAAGCGCGCGCGAGTGCGGTTCTCACGCCCACAGGACAGGCAGTGCATTTGGCGCGATCCCCCAGTTTCGACCGCCACCCGGGCGATCAGGCCATCTCTGGCAGGCACGCCAGGCGAGCGCAACTGCGTCTTTTATCTGGCGGTGACAATACTATGCGACAGGTAGCCGCGCGAGCCGCGTCTACCCGAGGTGGCGGGGTTTTTGCTGTTCGATGACCGCGGCGCCAGGAAGCGGCTTGCAGCGACTTCCTCTGACCCTGGACCTGCCGCCCTGTCCGCAGGCTTGCCGCCGCTCCCAGTTCTCCGTGATGGCCGCGCTGCATCGGCGCCAGGCGCGCCAGCCTGCGACTCTGGGTGCGGAAGGGGCGCCCCTGACGTTGCAGCTTCCCGCCTGGCTACCCAGCCAGCGACCTAATTTGAGTGGAATTTGGCGAGACGTCAAGATCCAGAAAATCCCCGGAAACTCGAAATCGCCAGCGTTCATGCGGCTTTCCGGGTGGCAAGCGGGATGGCGTAGGACGCCGTGAAACCCTACATCAGAACAATGTCGTACTGCTCCGGATTCATGCCCGGCTCGGCGCTCAGCGAAATCGGCCTGCCGATGAACTCGCTCAAGCCGGCCAGGTGCGCGCTCTCTTCATCGAGCAGCATTTCCACCACGCTGGCGTGGGCCACGACGCGGAATTCCTTGGGCGCGAACTGGCGCGCCTCGCGCAGGATCTCGCGCAGGATGTCGTAGCACACGCTGCGCGCGGTCTTCACCTGGCCACGTCCTTCGCAGGTGGGGCAGGGCTGGCACAGCATGTGCGCCAGGCTCTCGCGCGTGCGCTTGCGCGTCATCTCCACCAGGCCCAGTTGCGTGAAGCCGCTCACCGTGGTGCGCGTGCGGTCGCGCGCCAGCTGTTTCTTCAGCTCCGCCAGCACCGCCTGCTGGTGGTCTTCACGCGCCATGTCGATGAAGTCGGCAATGATGATGCCGCCCAGGTTGCGCAGGCGCAGCTGGCGCGCCATGGCGCCGGCGGCTTCGAGGTTGGTCTTGAAGATGGTGTCCTCGAAATTTCGCGCTCCGACATAACCGCCGGTGTTGACGTCCACCGTGGTCAACGCCTCGGTCTGGTCGATGATGAGGTAGCCGCCACTCTTCAGGTCGACGCGGCGCGACAGCGCGCGCGTGATTTCCTCTTCGATGCCGAAGAGATCGAAGATCGGACGCTCGCCCTTGTACAGGTCGAGCTTGCCCACACTGCCGGGCATGAAGGTGTCGCCAAAGGCCTTCAGCGCGTCGCACTGCATGCGGCTGTCGATGCGGATGCTGCTGGTGGTTTCGGTGCTCAGGTCGCGCAGCACACGCTCGGCCAGGCTCAGGTCCTGGTGCAGCAGGCTGCCGGCCGGTCGGCTCTGCGCGCGTTCGCGGATCAGCGCCCAGGTGCGGCGCAGGTAGGCGATGTCGTCGCCCAGTTCGGTGTCGCTGGCCTCTTCGGCATTGGTGCGCAAGATGAAGCCACCGGTGCCGGTGCTGCCTTCGGGCAGGCCCTTGGCCGACAGCAACTGCATGCGGCTGCGCAGTTCTTCGCGCAACTCGGCGCTGCCGATCTTCTGGCTGATGCCGATGTGGTTGTCGTGCGGCAGGAAGACCAGCATGCGCCCGGCGATGCTCACTTGCGTGGTCAGGCGGGCACCCTTGGTGCCGATGGCGTCCTTAACCACCTGCACCGTGAGCGTCTGACCCTCGAAGACCTGCTTCTCGATCGGCGGCAATTGCGTGTCGGTCTTGCCTTCGGCACGCGCGTAGCTGTTGTGCAGGTCGGCCACGTGCAGGAAGGCGGCGCGCTCCAGACCCACGTCGATGAATGCGCTTTGCATGCCCGGCAGCACGCGCACCACCTTGCCCAGGTAGACGTTGCCCACCTGCCCACGTTCCAGCGTGCGTTCGATGTGCAGTTCCTGCAGCGCGCCGTTTTCAACCACGGCCACACGCGTTTCCTGCGGTGCCCAGTTGATGAAGATGTCTTGTGTAGCCATGCGCGCAGTCTATGCGCGCGCGGTGCCGGGTTCGGGCGTGCCGGGTCAGGGCCGTCGCATCTCGCGGCTTCAGGGAGGCAATTGCACGCGTACCAGGTGCAGCAGGCGGGCCGTCTCGTGCAGTGGCAGCCCCATGATGCCGGTGTAGCTGCCGGCCATGTGCTCGATGTGTGCTGCCACGCGGCCCTGCACGGCGTAGGCGCCGGCCTTGCCGAAGGGCTCGCCGCTTTCCACATAACGGGCGATGGTGCTGCTGCTGAGCGTGGCAAAGCGCACGTGCGACAGGCTCACCAGCAGATGGTGCACGCTGCCGGCGCTGACGGCCACCGCGGTGAGCACGCGGTGCGTGCGCCCCGACAGCGCGTGCAGCATCGCGGCAGCCTGCTCGGCGTCGGCCGGCTTGCCCAGGATGCGGCGGCCCAGTGCCACCGTGGTGTCGGCCGTCAGGATGGGCGCGGGCGGAAGGCCGCGCCGCCGCAGCCGTGCACGCGCGGCGAGCAGCTTGGCCAACGTGACGCGTTGTACGTAGGCCACGGGCAGCTCGCCGCTGCGCTCGGCTTCCAGCGCCTCGACGTCTTCCTGCGCCTCGGCCACCAGCGGGCGGTGTCGTGCGCCCAGTTGTTGTAGCAGCTGCGCGCGCCTGGGACTGGCCGACGCCAGGTACACGAAGGCATGATTCAGCGTGGTGTGGCGGGCAGGGGCGGTGCGGGAAGGGGCGGTGCGGGAAGGCGCTTGCATGC
>JANOZF010000036.1:0-36678 GCA_031429255.1 Rubrivivax sp. | reverse complement strand
CCGCCGTGGTGGTGCGGCCCACTTCATCGCCCGCAGCGTTCTTCAGCACGATCAGCACGCCACCCAGCGGAATGTCGCCGCTGCCGTTGTTGTCGCGGTCTTCGTAGACGGTGCCGCTCAGCCGGCCCGGCTGCGGTGCGGCTTGCACCAGGCCGGCGTCCACCGTGAGGTTGACCTCGCCACTGGCGAGCGTGACAAGACCCGTGCGACCGTTGGTCTGGCTTGCATCACTATCGGACACATCGTTGCCTAAATTGGCAACGGTGAAGTTCAGAGCTGCAGGCGCGACAAATTCGACCGCATAGGAACCAGGCACCAGATTCGTGAACAGGTAGGCACCGCCTGTGCCCGTCGTCTGGCTGCCGATGACGTTCCCTGCGCTGTTCAGCAGGTTGACAGCAACGCCAGCCTGACCGCCTTCGCCGAAGTCCTGCTGACCATTGCCGTTGGCGTCCCGCCAGACGCGGTCGCCCAGTGAGGCAAATTTGTAGAAGCCCGAATCGATGGTGCTGCGGTACTCTGCCGGCGCAAGCACCTGAACGTCAGACACCAGGCCGTCACTGTCCGTGGCGGCGTCTCCGCCGGCTTGCCGTGGGCTCGCACCGTCGTAGCCGTTGGGCTGGACAAACCGAACCTGATAGGCCAGTCCTGGTGTCAAGCCCTTGAAACTGTAGTCGCCGTTGGTATCGGTCGTGCCCGTTGCCAGCAGTTCGTTGAGGTCGTCAAAGTCACCATCGCCATTGATGTCTCGCACCAGCTGAACTTTTGCGCCTGCGATCCCGAGGTCGCCAGCGTCTTGGATGCCATTGGCATTCTTGTCTTCGAAGACGCGATCGCCCATTTCGGCTGCGCGAACCTCAATCAACGTGGGCTGCTGCTGATTGCCCGCAGCGTCACGAACATCCAGCACCACGCCGAGGATTTGCCCGGCCTCGGGTGCAAACCCGTCGTTGGCCAAGGCTTGCCCGCTCAGTGCACTGATGCGGGCAGGGTCGGGGTTGCCAAGCGCGTTCGAAAACAGCGTCCAGTCATCACCGAGCAATGACCAGATGGTGGCCTGGATTTCACCCCAGGTGTAGTTCGTACCGTTGTATTCATTGAGCAACCAATTGATCGAATCAAGATTGTTCAGGGCCCCGGCGCCGCTGCCGATGGGCAGACCGGCCGCGCTGAGTGTGCCGAGCTCGTAACCTGAGTACACGGCGCCCGTAGATGCGGTATTGACGTCAAGAAAAATGTTCATCGCCAGACACCAACCATCAAAGATGGTGCCGGCAGGCCCAAACAGGGCCCCGGTCGCGTCGTTGAGCTTGATGTCGAACAGGCTGGGCCGGTTCAAGGGGCCAAGAACGGAAATCTGCAGATTGATAACGGGCGGCGTGTACATGCGGGGTGCTCCGGGAAAACTTTTCGTCGGTAGGCTCAGGCAGCGTCAGGCTTCAGGCCTGATCGGCGCGCGGTGTCTTTTAGAAGGGCAGCGGGCCAAAAGACTTGACGCTGCACTGAAACCAGCCAAGCACCCGGTCACGCTGGGTGACCGGGTGGAAGCAGTGACGTCTTACTTGCGACGCTGGCCGAAGTAGACGGCTGCGGCCAATGCCACACCAACCAAGCCCAGTGCGCCCGGCTCGGGGACAGCATTGGGTGGCAGCACGTTGGCCAGCGCACCTTGCGCAGCCAGCGCAGCTGCGGCTGTTACGGCGATCTTGTAAAAACGATTCATTTTGAAGCTCCAAATAAATAAACAATCAATACGTACGCTGGGTCCCAACGAAGCACGCCTTCTATTTGTGAAAGAGAAAGCCTCTGCGTTCGGTTTCCGTCAACAGTCGTAACTGAGTGTTGAATTCGAAAGCAAACGTAAATGAAAACCCTTCACAAGGCGCCGGCCCACTCCAGTCTCAGGTCCTGTTCAGCAGCGCAATGTTTGCTGGTCATTGAACCACGGCACCAAGGAGGACCCCTCGTAAATGCCGTCGAACGATAACCAGAAACACCCATTAGGGGCGCCAAGGAAAGGAGCTGTTACCGAAGATCCAACTGCCAAGCTTTACTGTAATGAGCCGCCCGATCCACAAGCATCCCGCAATCGCGGGGCGACCACTGGACCAAGCGTTCATAAATGCGCGAAGTCACCATCGAGCTGCGTTTGCGCTCCCCAACCTCCCGGATAGTTGATTGCCAGCGTGGGCATCAACGCGCCGCCGAATGGGCGGATCAAGACGTGCTCGCCCGGCCTTGACTGCAGGCTTGACGGCCAGGCACAGGAACGGCTCACCCCGCCAACGCAGGCGCCCCGGTCGAGACTTCTCACCTATGACGAGGTGCGACGGGACCGATGCCAGCGCTCAAGCCGAAGGTCCCGGCCCTGACGAATCCGCGCGCATTCACCTGCCCCGGTCCGTCGTCGCGAATCCGAATGATTCAAGCGTTGCGACCCACGGCTTGGATTGCTCGAAAGGCCTGCGAAATTGGACACATTGAGTTACAAGCAATCGGCGCTCGAAAGCTCAAGAGACCCCGTAATTTGGGGGGCCGAGGATAGCTGACCTCGAGAATCCATCATTGAGCCGACCCGATGGAATCAAAGCGAGTTGCAGAACACTTTTTCAAGCCGCAAGTTCTCGAGGCAGCAACGCCAGCTGGCCAAGGGCGAACGCCGCGATACGGGTGGCGCAACGTGCCTGCAATCGTCGACCGATATCGGGCGATCGCGAACAACGCAAAGCGGGCAAACACCAAAAACCGAAACTGAATCAATCAGTCAAGCGTCAATCGCTGCCGAAGTTCGACGTGCACAGCACCCGCTCGCAGCTGCCGGCGCGTTTCCACCCCTGTTTCAGGAGAGGCCAGTGGTTGCGGCGATTCAATGACCAGCCAGCCACCCGGCACCAGGAGCCGCAGCGCAAGCTCGCAGGCCAGCGTGGCGTGCGGGCTGTCGAACGGCGGGTCGATGAATATCAGTTCAAAGCGATCCGCGGCACACCGCTTCATCCAGTTCAGTGCGTCGGCGCGCTCGATGCGAACCGAGGATGCAGCGTGCAGGCGTTGATGCGTTGCCAGCAATTGACGCACGGCGTGCTCGTCGCTGTCCAGCAGCACCACTTCGTCAGCGCCACGTGATGCGGCTTCCAGGCCCAGCGCACCCGATCCGGCAAAGGCGTCCAGCACCCGCCAGCCCGACAGGTCGGCGCCAAGCCAGTTGAAAAGGGTCTCGCGCACGCGGTCGGGTGTCGGCCGCAGCCCGGGCCTGTTGGCGACTTTCAAGCGGCTGCGTTTCCAGATGCCGGCAATGATGCGTACCTCGCCCGTGCGCTGGGCAGCCACGCGGGGCGAAGCCTCGGCCTGGAGTTCAGGCCGCGTGCCGCGCTTGTTCACAAGCGCACCGCTATGCCCTGCGCAGCCATCAGCGCCTTGGCCTGTGCGACGGTGAATTCACCGTAGTGAAAGATGCTCGCAGCCAGCACGGCGTCAGCGCCACCATCGCGAATGCCATCGACCAGATGCTGCAGGGTACCAACACCGCCAGAAGCGATCACCGGCACCGGCACGGCATCGCACACCGCGCGCGTCAACTCGATGTCGAACCCGCTCTTGGTGCCGTCACGGTCCATGCTGGTGAGCAGAATCTCGCCAGCCCCGGCGGTGGCCATCTGCCGCGCCCAGGCCACCGCATCCAGACCCGTGTTCTTGCGCCCGCCATGGGTGTAGACGTCCCAGCCGGCGGGCACGCCTGGTGCTCCCGGCCGGCGCTTGGCGTCGATGGCCACGACGATGCACTGGGCACCGTACTTGTCAGACGCGTCGCGTATCACCTGGGGGTTGGCGACGGCGGCCGAGTTGAAGCTGACCTTGTCAGCACCCGCGTTCAGCAGTCGGCGCACGTCGGCCACCGTGCGCACGCCTCCGCCCACGGTCAGCGGAATGAAAACCTGGGCGGCCACGGCCTCGATGGTGTGCAGGATCACGTCCCTTCCGTCACTGGTGGCGGTGATGTCCAGAAAAGTCAGCTCATCGGCGCCCTGGTCGTTGTAGCGCGCGGCAATCTCGACCGGGTCACCGGCATCGCGCAGCTCAGCAAAATTGACGCCCTTGACGACCCGACCGCCGGTGACGTCCAGGCAAGGGATGATGCGTTTGGCAAGCATGGGGTTCGGCGTTGCAGTGGGCAGAAGAAGGATCAGCATTAACCCGCCCCTCAAACGAGGGGTTCTGGAGCTGGCGCGGGAACAAATCACGCACCAGCCGCGTACTGTAGTGGCGAGGGAACCTCAATCACCCCCTCCTGGAGATCCACACCCATGAAAGCTCACCCCACATTGGCCGCAGCTGCAGCCGCCTGCGCACTGGTGTTTGCGCTGCCGTCGCAGGCCGCCGTCGTGACCTACGCAGCCACCCTCACAGGGCTCGCCGAGAACCCACCCGTTGTCACGCCTGGCACCGGTAGCGCAAAGGTCATCATCGATGATCAAGCCGTCACCATGCGCGTCATCGCATCCTTTTCTGGGCTGACCGGCACCACCACCGCTGCCCACATCCACTGCTGCACTTTGCTGCCCTTTGCCGGCAACGTCGGAGTAGCAACGGTGACGCCGACCTTCACCGGGTTTCCTGCAGCGGTAACGGCAGGCAGCTACGACTTCACCTACGACATGACGGCAGCCGCAGGTTCGTGGAACAACGCGTTTGTCACCGCCAACGGGGGCACCACAGCCAGCGCCTTCAGCGCCTTGCGCGCCGGCCTGGACAGCGGCAAGGCCTACTTCAACTTGCACACCTCGACTGCAGGCGGCGGCGAGATTCGCGGTCTGTTGCAAGCGGTACCCGAGCCCGGCTCGCTGGCGTTGACGCTGGCTGCCGCCGCTGCAGCAGCTGCGGCCGTCAGAAGGCGCCACGCAGTCTGAGTTTCAGAGGCTGCCCCCACGCGGGCGGTCTCTGGGCAGGCCCCATGGTCAGCTGGCCAGGATGTCAGCGCGGGCCTGCGCGGCAGTGAAATCCAGCGCGCCGGTGTAGATGCTGCGGCCGCAGATCACGCCTTCGACACCTTCGGACTCGACGGCACACAGGCGTTCGATGTCGGCCATGTCAGACAAGCCGCCCGAGGCGATGACGGGAATCGTCACCGCCTGGGCCAGCTTCACCGTGGCTTCGATGTTGATGCCGGTGAGCATGCCATCGCGGCCGATGTCGGTGTAGATGACCGATTCCACACCGTAATCCTCGAACTTTCGCGCCAGGTCCACCACCTCGTGGCCGGTGAGCTTGCTCCAGCCGTCGGTGGCCACCTTGCCGTCCCGTGCGTCCAGGCCGACGATGATGTGGCCGCCAAACGCGATGCAGGCTTCCTTCAGGAAGCCGGGGTTCTTTACCGCTGCAGTGCCGATGATGACGTAGGTGAGGCCGTCGTCGAGCAGCCGCTCGATGGTGTCGAGATCGCGAATGCCACCGCCCAACTGCACCGGTATCTCGTCACCCACTTCACGCAGGATGGCCTTGACAGCGCTTTCATTGATCGGCTTGCCGGCAAAGGCGCCATTCAGGTCGACCAGATGCAAGCGGCGTGCGCCGGCCTGCACCCAGCGGCGCGCCATCGCGCCCGGGTCTTCGCCGAAGGTGGTGGAGGCCTGCATGTCACCTTGTTGCAGGCGCACGCACTTGCCGTCCTTGAGGTCGATGGCGGGTATCAACAGCATGATGAGCTGGGAGGTTGAAGGTGATGCAGATTAAGGGCCTGGCGCCGAGCCCAGGCAAGGACAAGGAGACACTCAGGGATTCCAGCGCAGGAAGTTGCGGTACAGCGCAAGCCCCTGCTCGGCGCTCTTTTCGGGATGGAACTGGGTGGCAAAAATGTTATCTCTTGCCACGGCGCAGGTAAAGCGGCCGCCGTAATCAGTCTGCGCGGCCGTGTGCTCGGGGTTGTCTGGCGCCGTGTAGTAGCTGTGCACGAAGTAGAACCAGCTGTCGTCGGGCACGCCAGACCACATCGGGTGCGGCCGCTGAGCAACGCGGTTCCAGCCCATCTGCGGCACCTTGTAGCGGCTGCCGTCGGGCTGCAGCCGGCCTTCCAGCGCAAAGCGGTGCACGTGGCCGGCAATCAGGCCCAGGCCTGGGGTGTCTTGTTCGTCGCTGTGGTTCAGCAGCATCTGCATGCCCACACAAACACCCATCAGCGGTTTGTGAGCGGCGGCGTGCAGCACGGCGTCTTTCAGACCGGAATCGTGCAGCTCGCGCATGCAGTCACGCATCGCGCCCTGCCCGGGCAGCACCACGCGGTCAGCTGCCAGCACGTCGGCCGGGCGCTGCGTGACGACCACGTCGACGCCGCTGCCCGCCGCCACATGGGCCACCGCCTGCGACACCGAGCGCAGGTTGCCCATGCCGTAGTCCACCACTGCTACCGTCGGCATGGTCTACAGACTGCCCTTGGTGGACGGGATGACGCCGGCCGAGCGCGCGTCTGCGGTCAACGCCATGCGCAGCGCGCGCGCGAACGCTTTGAAAATGCTCTCGCACTGATGGTGCGCGTTGTCGCCATGCAGGTTGTCGATGTGCAGCGTGACCAGCGCGTGGTTCACGAAACCCTGGAAAAATTCATAGGCCAGTTGCGTGTCGAAGCCGCCCACCATGCCCGACTTGAACGGCACGCGCATGTGCAGTCCCGGGCGACCTGAAAAGTCGACCACCACGCGCGACAGCGCTTCGTCCAGCGGCACATAGCTGTGGCCATAACGGGTGATGCCGCGTTTGTCGCCCACCGCCTGCGCCACCGCCATGCCCAGCGTGATGCCCACGTCTTCCACCGTGTGGTGGCCATCGATGTGCAGGTCGCCCTGGGCCCGGATGTCGAGGTCGATGAGGCCGTGGCGGGCGATCTGATCGAGCATGTGGTCGAAGAAGCCGATGCCGGTGGACAGGCTGGCGGCACCGGTGCCGTCCAGGTTCAGCTGCACGCGGATCTGCGTCTCTTTGGTGTTGCGCTCGACCGTGGCGGTGCGCGCGAGGGTGGTGCTGGTGGGCTGGTTCACAGGCTGGCTTTCAGTGCCACCATCATGGCTTCATTTTCTTCGGGCGTGCCCACGGTCAGGCGCAGGCAGTTGGCCAGCAGCGGGTGCAGGCCGGCAATGTGCTTGACGAGCACGCCGCGGGACTTCATGCCTTCGAAGGCCGACTTCGAGTCGGGCACCCGAACGAGGATCATGTTGGCATCGCTGGCGAACACCTGAATTCCGGGCAGGCCGCCGCTCAGCGCCCGCAGCTGCCCTTGCAGCCGTGCACGTTCATCGCACAGCAGCCGGGCCTGGCGCTGGTACTCGTCGGCGTGCTCCAGCGCAAACAGCGTCGCCTCGGCGTTGAGCACGCTGATGTTGTACGGCGGGCGCACCTTGTCGATCTCGTCGATCAGGGCCGCGTGGCCACACAGATAGCCCAGCCGCACACCAGCCAACCCGAATTTGGACAGCGTGCGCATCACCAGCACATGCCCGTGCTGCGCCATGCGCTGCATCCAGGTGCGACTGGAAAACGGCTGATAGGCTTCGTCGAACACCACCAGGCCTGCCTGCGCGCCGACGGCGGCCACGATGCGGTCGATGATGGCGTCGTCGAAGAGATTGGCCGTCGGGTTGTTCGGGTAGGCGATGTAGGTCAGCGCCGGCCGGTGGGTTTCGATGGCAGCCAGCATCGCGGCTTCATCCAGCTCGAAGGCCGGCGTCAGCGACACGCCGACAAACTTCAGGCCGCGCAACTGGGCCGACATCTGGTACATCACAAAACCCGGCAACGGCGCCAGCATGGTGGCGCCCGGCACGTCGCAGGCCACGGACAGGATGTCGATCAATTCGTCCGACCCATTGCCCAGGATGAGCTTGCAACCCGCCGGCAACTGCACCTGGCGCGACAACGCGGCCACCACGTCGGCGGTGCTCTGCACCGGGTAGCGGTTGATGGCCACGCGGCCCAGGCGATCACCCAGCTCACGCTGCAGCTCGGGTGACAGGCGAAAGGGGTTTTCCATGGCGTCCAGCTTGATCAGCCCGCGGCTGTCCTGGATCGCGTAGGCATGCATCGATTTCACGTCCTGGCGGATGGTGCGGGCGATGCGGTCGGCCAAAGGGATGCTCATGCGGTGGGGTCCGTCGGGTTAAACGAATAGGGCTGCCTCAGCGGCCGGCTGTGCCCAGCTTCAGCTGCATCTTGCGTTCGCCATCGTCCACCTCGCCGGTGTAGGCGTAGCCCAGCTGCTCGTAGAAGGCACCCGCATGGCCGGGCTGGTCGACATGCGACAGGCCCACCTCGGCCACGCCGCAGCGGCGCGCTTCTTCCAGCACCCAGGCCATGCCCAGCCGGCCCAGCCCTCGGCGTTGATGGCGGGCGTCGATCAGGAAGCGCCAGACGTACAACTGGTCGGCCGGTCGTTTCTTGTCCAGGCGCGCGTCGTACAGCAACATCATGCCGACCGCCTCTTCGCCGTCGAACATGGCCAGCGCGCGACCGGCCGGCTCGTAGGCCACTTGCGCCAGTGACCGCTCGGGCGGGGCCACCAGGTGCCTCTGGCCTGCCGCGACAGCGAGCTTGAGAACGGCATCCAGGTTGTCGGCAGCCACCGGCCGCACGCTGAAGGCAAGGGCCGCTCGCGGCGCTGGAGTCTGGCCGTTCAGGCGCAGTTCGGCGGCACGCGCATGCGCCTGCAGGCCTTCACCATAGGCCAGTTCGGCGGCAATCGGGCCCAGCACCTGCGCCCCGGCTTCGCTGACCTCGATCAGGCTGCTGCGCTTCTGGAAGTCGTAAACACCCAGCGGCGAGCTGAAACGGGCCGTGCCCGAGGTGGGCAACACGTGGTTGGGGCCGGCACAGTAGTCGCCCAGGCTTTCGCTGGTGTAGGCGCCCAGGAAGATGGCGCCGGCGTGCCTGAGCAGCGGCTCCCAGCGCGCCGGTTCGCGCGAGCTCACCTCCAGATGCTCGGGCGCAATGCGGTTGCTGATGGCGCAAGCCTCTTCCATGCTGCGCGTATGGATCAGTGCGCCGCGGCCCTGCAGGCTGGCGCGGATGACCTCGTGGCGCGGCATGCTGGGCAACAGGCGGTTGATGGATTCCTGCACGGCGTCGAGATAGCCGGCATCGGGGCACAGCAGGATGCTTTGCGCCAGCTCGTCGTGTTCGGCCTGGCTGAACAGGTCCATCGCCACCCAGTCGGCCGGCGTGCTGCCGTCGGCCAGCACCAGGATCTCGCTGGGCCCGGCAATCATGTCGATGCCGACCTGGCCAAACACCCGCCGCTTGGCACTGGCCACGTAGGCATTGCCAGGGCCTGTGATCTTGTCCACGCGCGGCACGGTGGCCGTGCCCCAGGCCAGCGCGGCCACCGCCTGTGCACCACCGACGGCGAATACACGGTGCACACCGGCCACATGCGCGGCAGCCAGCACCAGGGCGTTGCGCTCACCGCCCGGCGTGGGCACCACCATCACCACCTCGCCCACGCCGGCCACCTGCGCCGGCAGTGCGTTCATCAGCACACTGCTGGGATAGGCTGCCTTGCCGCCGGGCACGTAGATGCCCACACGGTCCAGCGGCGTGACCTTCTGGCCCAGCAGCGAGCCGTCGGCGTCGCGGTAGTGCCAGCTGCGGCCACAGGCGTCGAGCTGGCGCAGGTGGTAGGCGCGCACACGCTCGGCCGCGGCCTGCAAGGCGTGGCGCTGGCGTTCACCCAATCCGTCGAACGCGGCTTTCAATTCAGCAGCACCGATTTCCAGTTCGGCCATGCTGCCGGCTTGCACACGGTCGAAGCGCTGCGTGTACTGCAGCACCGCTGCGTCTCCGCGTGCCCGCACGTCGTCGATGATCTCGGCCACGCGGCCTTCAATGCCGGCGTCGGTTTCCGCCGACCAGTGCTGCAGTCGGGCCAGTGCGGTGTCGAATCCCGCGTCGGTGGTGCTCAGGCGGGCGATGCTCACGGGCTGCAAGACCGATGCCGAGGTGCTCGTTCCGATAGTCATGCCGGCACCACCACGGCGCTTTCGAATGCATCGATCAAAGGCCGCATTTCCGCCCGCTTGAGCTTCAGCGAAGCCGGATTGACCACCAGCCGCGCGCTGATGTCCATGAAATGTTCCACCTCCACCAGGTGGTTGGCCTTCAGCGTGCTGCCAGTGGACACCAGGTCGACGATGGCATCGGCCAGGCCGGTCAGCGGCGCCAGTTCCATCGACCCGTAGAGCTTGATGAGGTCGACGTGCACGCCCTTGCTGGCAAAGTGCTGGCGCGCGATGTGGGTGTATTTGGTCGCCACGCGGATGCGTGAACCCTGGCGCACGGCGCTGGCGTAGTCGAAATCCACCCGCGTGGCCACGCTCATGCGGCAGCGGGCAATGTGCAGGTCCAGCAGGCGGTACAAGCCCACCGCGCCGCCATCGCCGCCTTCGCTGGCGCTGTGCTCCAGCAGCACGTCCAGGCCCGCCACTCCCAGGTCGGCGCCGCCGTGCTGCACATAGGTGGGCACGTCAGAGGCCCGCACCAGCACCACGCGCACGTCGGGCCGTGTCGTGCCGATGATGAGCTTGCGGCTCTTTTCGGGGTCTTCCACCACCTCGATGCCGGCTGCACGCAGCAGCGGCAGCGAGTCGTCGAAGATGCGGCCCTTGGACAATGCAAGCGTGATCATGGATGTGCTCATGGTTTGAGCCCCGGAGCCACACCACAGCAGGTCCACCACAGGCACCAGGGCTGCCAACACCAGCCAGGGCCGTGTGGCCCTGCAGCATGGCGCCGCGGGGCCGGGTTCAGTGGTGGGGATGTTGCAGAGCTTGAGGCTGCGCCGCTGCACCGCCGCCCGGCTGGGCTGCGTGTTCAGAGGGCGTGAGCGTCTTCATCGACAAGGCGTGAATCTGTTCGCGCATTCTATCGCCCAGGGCCGTGTACACCCGCTGGTGGCGGCGCACGCGCGACAGGCCTTCGAATTCAGCCGACACGATGGTGGCAAAGAAGTGGCGGCCGTCGCCCTCGACCTGCAGCGCTTCGCACTGAAGGCCGGCAGCGATGAAGTCCTGAACCTGCTGGGGGGTGGGGTCTGCCATGGTGGGCCGTATTGTCTCAGGAACGAAGCTTGTAGCCGGTGGACAGCAACCGCAGCGCGGTCGTGGCCACCACCAGGTAGCTGCCACCCACCACCACCAGGCTCAGCCACGGCGAAGCGTCGCTGGCGCCAAAGAACCCGCGCCGAAAGCCGTCGATCATGTAGAAAAACGGGTTCAGGTGGCTCACTGCCTGCCACATGCCGGGCAACGAATGCACGCTGTAGAACACGCCCGACAAGAAGGTCAGCGGCATGATGATGAAGTTCTGGAACGCCGCGAGCTGGTCGAACTTCTCGGCCCACAGGCCGGCGATCAAGCCCAGCGAGCCCATCATGCCGGCACCCAGCGCGGCAAAGACGACGATCCACCAGGGCTCGGCAAAAGCCGGCGGCGCAAACCACACCGTCACCAGCAGCACACCCGTGCCCACCGCCAGGCCGCGCACGATGGACGCGCCGACGTAGGCCACGTACCAGGCCCGGTGCGACAACGGCGACACCAGCAGGAACACCAGGTTGCCGGTGATCTTGCTCTGTATCAATGAGCTGCTGCTGTTGGCAAAGGCGTTCTGCAGCACGCTCATCATCACCAGCCCGGGAATCAGGAAACTCGTGTAACCCACCCCCGGGAACACCTGCACATGGTCTTCCAGCACATGGCCGAAGATCAGCAGGTACATCATCGCCGTCAGCACTGGCGCGGCCACGGTCTGGAAGGCCACCTTCCAGAAACGCAGCACCTCCTTGCGGAACAGCGTGCCCGCGCCGGCCAGCGCGCTCATGTCGCGGCCCCAGCGGCAGCGGCAGCGGCCGCGGTGGCGCCGCTGCCCGTGCCTGGGCCGCCTTCCGCGGCACCGCTCGCTCCGGTACCGGCCATGATCTCGAGAAACACGTCTTCCAGATCCGCGCGCCCGATCTCCAGGTCTTCCACCTGCACACCCGCAGCGCGCAGGCGCGCCAGCGTGTCTTCAACGGCAGCCGCGTCACGCACCTTCACCTGCACGGCGCGCCCGGTCACGCGTGCGCTACTGGCCAGCGCTGGGGGCAGCGACTGGTCGGTCTTGAAGCGCAGCATGGTGCTGGCGCGGCCGGCCAGCAGCGCCGCCGTCTTGTCCAGCGCCACCAGTTTGCCGAGCTTGAGCATGCCGATGCGGCTGCACAGCGCTTCTGCTTCTTCGAGGTAGTGGGTGGTCAGCAGCACCGTGTGGCCTTCCTGGTTCAGGCGCGAGACAAAACGCCACAGCGTCTGGCGCAGCTCGACGTCGACACCGGCGGTGGGCTCGTCCAGCACGATGACGGGCGGCCGGTGCACCAGCGCCTGCGCCACCAGCACACGCCGCTTCATGCCGCCCGACAGCTGCCGCATGTTGGCGTCGGCCTTGTCCGACAGCCCCAGCTCGCCCAGCACCTCGTCGATCCAGGCATCGTTGTGGCGCACGCCGAAGTAACCGCTCTGGATGCGCAGCGTCTCGCGCACGCTGAAGAAGGGGTCGAACACCAGTTCCTGCGGCACGATGCCCAGCGACTTGCGCGCGGCAGCATAGTCAGACACCACGTCGTGCCCCATCACGGTGACCGTGCCTGCGGTGGCGCGCGACAGGCCGGCCAGCACCGAGATCAGCGTGGTCTTGCCGGCGCCGTTGGGGCCCAGCAGGCCAAAGAACTCGCCGCTTTCGATGTTGAAGGACACGTCGTCCAATGCGCGCAGCTTGCCGCGGGCAACGGTGTATTCCTTGTTGATGTGCTTGAAGCTGACGGCTGGCATGCGGTCCCTGGATGAGCGAGCGCGGGATTGTAGGCAGGCCTGCCGGCCCGGCACGCTGCCAGAATGTCGCGCATGGTGACCACCAAAAAACCCCGCCGTACCGCCGAGCGCATCCTGGAGGTGACGCTGGCGCTGTTCAACCGCTTCGGCGAGCCCAACGTCAGCACCACGCTGATTTCAGCCGAGCTGAACATCAGCCCGGGCAACCTGTACTACCACTACCCGGCCAAGGACGAGTTGATCAACTCGCTGTTCGACCGCTATGAAAAGGCGCTGAGCGAAATCCTGCAGGCCGCCGACGGCGTGGAAAACGTCGAGGACGCGTGGCTCTTCTTCCACATGCTGTTCGAGCTGATCTGGAGCTACCGCTTCCTGTACCGCG
The DNA here is from genome assembly GCA_031429255.1 of Rubrivivax sp. GTDB lineage: Bacteria > Pseudomonadota > Gammaproteobacteria > Burkholderiales > Burkholderiaceae_C > Rubrivivax. The sequence continues at coordinate 23,460 of JANOZF010000036.1, read as the reverse complement.
ACCTGAACGACCTGCTCAGCAAGAACCGGCGCCTGGAAACGCACTTCCAGTTTGTGCTGAAGAACAAGGGCAAGGCCATGCACGCAGTGCTGGACGGCCTGGCACGCAATGGCGTGGTGCGCATCACCGGTGCCGAGGCCGCACCGACGGCCACCGCGATGGTGGTGGTGGTGACGTACTGGCTGAGCTATGAGTACGTGCGCGACCCGCGCCGGGCGCTGGAGCCCGAAAGCGCCGCCGCCGCGATGGGCCGCGGCGGCTACCACGCGCTGGCGCTGCTGATGCCCCACTTGGATGCCGCCAGCCGCGCGCACCTGCAAACGCTGGCCGGCGCCTACCTGGAAAACTGAACGCCGGCTGCGCTGCCGGCGTGCCCGTCAACGCAGCGTGCGGTTGAACAGCGCCACGGTGCGCTGCCAGGCCTGCTGCGCGGCCGCGGCGTCGAACCGTGGCGTGGTGTCGTTGTTGAAGCCATGCTGGGTGCCGGGGTACTTCGCGGCTTCGTGCTTGACGCCGGCAGCCTTCAATGCCGTTTCATAGGCCGGCCAGGCGGCATTGATGCGCTCATCGTTGTCGGCAAAGACGACGAACAGTTCGGCCTTGATCCTGCCGGCCTGCTCGGACGTCGCGGCCGCGCCATAGAAGGGCGCCCCCGCCAGAATTTCGGGCACGCGGCTGGCCAGGAAGTTGACCATGCCGCCGCCAAAACAGAAGCCCACGGCACCCAGCTTGCCGTTGCCGCCGGGCACGCCCCGTGTCCACTGCGCGGCGGCGACAAAGTCTTCGCGCGTCTTGGCCTGGTCGAGCTTGGCAAACTGCGCACGGGCCGCGTCTTCGTCACCCGGGTAGCCCCCGAGCGGAAACAGCGCGTCCGGTGCCACGGCGATGAAGTTGTCCAGCGCCAGGCGGCGCGCGATGTCTTCGATGTGCGGGTTCAGGCCGCGGTTCTCGTGCACCACCAGCACCACAGGCAGCGGCCCACTGGCCGATGCGGGGCGCGCGACGCAGGCGCGCACCTTGCCGTAGCCAGCAGGCGACGCGAACTCGACAAACTCGGTTTTCACGCGCGCATCGGTGGCTGGCACTTTCTGCGCGCGGGCGAAATCAGGGCTCAGCGCCGCCAGCAGTGCAGCCGCGGTGGTGCCACTGGCGGCGGCAAAACGGGCGGCACGATCGAGAAAGCCTCGGCGGTCGATGTCGCCGTGCACGTACTGGTCGAACAGGCACCACAGCTCGGGGTCGAATTCGGTGGCGGGCACCGTTCTGTCTTGGGTCATGGCAAGTCCTTGGGGTTGGCACACAGGTGCAGGCGGTGCAGCGGCGCTTCAGCAGCGCCAGCGAGAACCAGACGCCCGCAGCGTACAACAAGGGCCAGCAAGACCCCAAGGCAGGCACGGCTGGCGAAAACCCGGCCCCGGGTGCATGCACCCTTCCCGTATCCTGCCCTGCTGCACGCGGCCCCAGCGTCGCAAACCCCATGGAGACCACATGAAGCGCAAGACCTTTCTGTTCGGCCCCCTGCTGGCGGCCGCGCTGCTCACCAACGCGGCCGGCGTGGCCCAGGCCCAGGGCTACCCGAGCAAGCCGATACGGCTGGTGGTGACCTTTCCGCCCGGCGGCGCTCCTGACATCCTGGCGCGCCTGTTTGCCGAGAAGGCCCAGCTGGGCCAGAACATGGTGGTCGACAACAAGCCCGGCGCCGGCGGCAACATCGGCGCTGCCGACGTGGCCAAGTCCACGCCGGACGGCCACACGCTGGTGATGGGCACCGTGGGCACCCATTCCATCAACGGCGCGCTGTACAGCAAGATGCCCTACGACATGGTGCGCGACTTCGCACCGGTGGCGCATGTGGCGTCGGCACCCAACCTGCTGGTGGTGACCAACAGCCTGCCGGTGAAGAACGTGGCCGAGCTCATCACCTACATGAAAGCCAATCCCAACAAGTTGAGCTTCGGCTCGCCCGGCATCGGCACCTCGGTGCACGTGTCGGGCGAACTCTTCAAGTCGATGACGGGCACGCAGATGGAACACGTGCCCTACAAGGGCCGGCAGTTCGCCATACCCGACCTCGTCGGCGGGCAGATCCAGGTGATGTTCGACAACATGCCCTCGGCGTTGCCCATGGCCAAGGAAGGCAAGATTCGCGCACTGGCACAAACCACCGTGGGCCGATCGGGCGCTGCGCCCGACGTGCCCACCGTGGCCGAAACCGTGCCCGGCTTCGAGGCCACGACCTGGTTTGCGGTGTTTGCGCCAGCCGGCACACCGCGCGACGTGGTGGCCAAGATCAATGCCGAAGTGGTGCGCGTGTTCAAGCTGCCCGACGTGGCCGACAAGCTCAAGGGCCTGGGCCTCGAACCCTGGCTGTCCACACCCGAAGAACTGGCCGCCTACCAGGCCAAGGAAATCGTCAAGTGGGCCAAGGTGGTGAAGGACTCAGGCGCCAAGGCCGATTGACGCCACACCGCGCCGCATGAAATGCCTAACGTAATTTATACAGGGACCACCATGACGCAGAATCGCCGCCGTTTCATCACCCAGGCCACGGGCAGCGCAGCTGCCATCGCCCTGCCCTCGCTGCTGACATCGCCCGCCTGGGCGCAGGCCTTTCCGGCCCGACCGATCCGCTACATCTGCCCCTGGCCCGCCGGCGGCAGCACCGACGCGGTGATTCGCGCCCTCGCCGAGAGCGCGGCCAAGATATTGGGCACGCAGATCATCGTCGACAACAAACCCGGCGCCGGTGGCATGCTGGGCGCCAACGAACTGGTCAACGCCAAGCCCGACGGCTACGTGCTCAGCCAGCTGCCGCACGGCGTGTTTCGCATTCCGCACATGCAGAAGACACAGTTCAACACGCTGACCGACTTCACCTGGATCGCCTGCCTCACCGGCTACACCTTCGGGCTGGTGGTACCCGCCGACGGTCCCATCAAGAACGTGGCCGACCTGGTGGCCTATGCCAAGGCCAACCCCGAGAAGTTCACCTATGGCAGCACCGGCATCGGCACCAGCCCGCACCTGGCAGTGGAAGAGTTTGCGCAGCGCGCCGGCATCAAGCTCACGCACGTGCCCTTCAAGGGCAATGCCGACAACATGCAGGCCATCCTGGGCGGCCACACCATGGCCGCCAGCGACGCCACCGGCTGGGCGCCGCACGTGGACAGCGGCAAGCTGCGCCTGATTGCCACCTACGGCAGCAAGCGCACCAAGCGCTGGCCCCACGTGCCCACGCTGAACGAGCTGGGCTACAAGACCGTGAGCGACTCACCTTTCGGCGTCTGCGGCCCCAAGGGTATGGACCCGGTCATCACGCGCACGCTGCACGACGCCTTCAAGAGGACGCTGGACGACCCCGCCGTGCTGGCAACGTTCGACAAGTTCGACCAGACCGTGATCTACATGGGCACCGACGAATACACGCGTTTCGCCCGCGAGAGTTTTGCCGCCGAGAAAGCCACCATCGAGCGGCTGGGCATGACCAACAAGGGGTAGGACCGACTCGAAGACCAAGGCCCGGCCTCGTGCAGGCTGGAGCGATGGTCTTCGATTCGACGGTGGTTCGTGTGCATGAGCGCCGGAGCTTCAGTGACACGAACTGGCTGACCCGCAGGCCAGCACACGGCGGCACCGCAGCGTCACCGCCGCTTCAACGCCGGTTCAACGCCGCTTCACTGCTGCTCGATCTTCGCGTCCTTGATGGCCTTTTCCCACTTCACTGCCTCGGCCTTGTTGCGCCGCGCCAGGTCGTCAGGCGTGCCGGGGTCGATGGCAAAGCCGGTGGCGGAGAACTTCTCCTGGAGATCCTTGCTGTTGGCCGCGGCGTTGATGGCGGCGTTCAGCTTGGCCACCACGTCGGGCGGTGTGCCGGCCGGCGCGAACACCGCGAAGTAGGCGATCAGTTCGTAGTCCTTCAGGCCCAGTGCTTCGTTAACGGTGGGCAGTTCAGGCACGGCCGCCGCGCGCTTGGCGGACGTGACCGCCAGGCCGCGAATCTTGCCGGCCTTGTGCTGCGACACGGTGACGCCAAAGTCGGCGGTAAAGATGTTCACCTGGCCGCCGATGAGGTCGGTCATCGCCGCCGGGCCGCTCTTGTAAGGGATGGCATTGAGCTGGATGCCGGCCATGCTGGACAACATCTCCGACGACACCTGCTGCGAGGTGCTGGCGTAGGCAAAACTCACCTGCCCGGGCTTGCTCTTGGCCAGCGCCACCAGTTCCTTCAAGGTCTTGGCCGGCACGTCGTTGTTCACCGCCACCATCAGTGGCACCGAGCCCAGAAAGCCCACCGGCATGAAGGCCGTGTCCTGGTCGTAGGGCAGCTTCTTCATCAGGAACTTCAGCGCCGCATTGGTGCTGTTGGTGCCGACCAGGATGGTGTAGCCATCGGCCGGCGCCTTGGCCACGATGTCGGCGCCCAGCATGCCGTTGGCGCCCGGCTTGTTGTCGATGACGATGGTCTGGCCCAGCGTGGCCGCCATCTTCTCGGCAAATGCGCGGCCGATCTGGTCAGTGGCGCTGCCGGGAGCAAAGGGAACCACCGCACGGATGGGCTTGTTCGGGTAGGGCTGCGCGCTGGCCACCGTGCTGACGAGCAACAAGGCGGCGATCAGCGGGGCCAGTCGGGTGGTGGTTGCGGACATGTGGGCGGACTCCAGAAGATGATCGGTTGCGCGCCGAAGTCTAGGTGCGAAACACGGGCCGGCCGGCAGCCGTCGCCCAGGGAAAACCTGTACAGCGTCCGCGCCGACCGCAGCCCATGCATGGCCATGCACGGCCCGCATCGTCAGGCCGGCCCCAGACGCCACAACGACGTGACCTCAGCCGAACGCGCGGCATGCAGCGGGTCGCTGGCGTCGGCCGCCTTGCGATGCGTGGGCCAGGTGTCGATGCGGCCCAGCACCTGCAGACCTGCTGCCGCCACCGCGTCCAGCAACTGCTGGCGCGTGCGCAGGCCCAGGCGCTCGGCCAGGTCCGACAGGATCAGCCAGCCCTCGCCGTCGGGCACCAGGTGCGCGGCCAGCCCGTTCAGAAAGCCCAGCAGCATGCGGCCGCCTTCGTCGTACACCGCGCGCTCCAGTGGCGAACCCGGACGCACCGGCAGCCACGGCGGGTTGCACACCACCAGTGCCGCACGGCCGCCGGGGTACAGGTCGGCCTGCTTCAATTGCACCTGTTGCTGCACGCCCAGGCGCTGCAGGTTGTCGGCTGCGCAAGCCAAGGCACGCGCGTCCAGGTCGGTGGCCACCACCTGGGCCACGCCGCGCCGCGCCAGCACCGCAGCCAGCACGCCGGTGCCGGTGCCGATGTCGAACACCACACCGCCGGCCTGCACCGCTGCAGGCAGCGGCGCCTGCGCCACCATGTCGAGATATTCACCCCGCACCGGTGAGAACACACCGTAGTGCGGGTGGATGCGGTTGTCGGGCGCCGGCCCCAGCGCCGGCAGCGGCACGCCCTTCTTGCGCCATTCAAAGGCGCTGACGATGCCCAGCAGGTCGCGCAGCGGGGCCACGCTGTGGGCCACCCTGCCGTCTTCAGTGGCGGGGGCCTGCGCGTCGGCGGGCCCCCAGGCCTGCTCGCAGGCCAGCCGCAGATCGGGCGCGCGGCGCAGAGCGATGCGGTAGTTGGATTGCAGCGGTATCAGCAGCATCGACAGCACGCGCGCGCGCTGGCCCTGCGCCTGTCGGTGGCGGTTGAAGGCCGCGGCCGGATCGGCTGACACGACGGCGCCTTCGTTCTTCGGTGCGTCCTGCCGGCGCGGCGACCGGTCCAGGCGCCGCATCAGTGCCTGCAAAAGGTGCCGCGCGTTGTTGAAGTCGCCCTGCCACAGCAAGCCGGTACCTTCACACGCGTGTTGGTAGGCCGTGTTCGCCGCCAACGTATCGTCGGCCACCAGCACCCGGGCCGGCGGCGGCGAGCCCCGTTCGGACCGCCAACGCGCTTGCTGGCTGGTGGCGCCCTGCTGCCACGCAACGACTGGGGCCGTGTCGGGCGTATCTGCTGCAACCGCCGTGGCGGCGCCGCTGCGGGTGGGACTGGGGTTGAAACTCTCGGCTGACATGCCCCGAGGGTAACGCGGCAGCTGCACCCCTCCGCGGCGAAGCGTTCACGGGCGGGTCAAACCTCGCCGCCAAACTTCTTGATCAGGTTGTCGATGTACTGCTCGACCAGTTTCTCGAACTCACCCCTCACCACCGGCACCACCACCATCTTCATCAGACCCGGCAGCGGCACTTCCACTGTGCCGTCGATCTTCAGTTCGAGCGCGGTGCTCTTCTTCTGGTCGGTGAGCTTCCAGCTGCCGCTGACCAGCGCGTTGCCCTCGCCCTTCACCGGCGTCCACACCACCGAGCCCTTGGCGCGGCTGCTGACGTACTTGCTGGCGTACACGGTCTGGATGTTGACCTGCGCGGTGCCCACCCTTTCCATCTCCCAGCGGTAGACGCCGCCGCCCAGGTCCACCAGCTGGTCCACCTTGGGAAAGAAACTGGCCGACGTGGGCACGTCGGCAAGAAGGTCGAACACCTCCTTGAAGGGGGCCTTGACGGCAAACTCGTATCCCAGGTCGATGTCAACGCTAACGGCCATGTCCAGGCTCCTCAATCAATGTGGTGGTGCTGCGGTTTCAGGTGCTCCGCGCGTGATGCGCGGCGGCGCATTCAGAGCTCGGGCTGCCCGGCCCAAGGCAGCATCATCGCCAGCCACAGCAGCTTGTCGAATTCAGGCTCGAAGCGGTCGACGATGCTTTGCGGCTCGGGGCACAGATGCTGGTCGGTGATAAGGCCGAACTGCACGCCACCGCCATAGCTGAGGATGGACACGCCAACGCCGACGTTGCCCGATGCCGGCACCCAGAACATGCTCTGCCGCAGCGTGCTGCCGCAGAATTTCAGGGGCACGGCAGGGCCCGGCACATTGGTCATCACGGCGGTGGTCTTGCGCGAAAACATGCCCAGCACGGCGTCCTGCACCGGCTTGATGAACAGCCCGCTGACGGACAGCACGGCAAAGGCCAGCAGCGGCTGGTAGCTGCCCTTCAGGTCGTCCATGCGTTGGCGCACGGCGTAGACGCGCTCCACCGGGTGCTCGATGCCGATGGGCAGCACCAGCGGCGCCAGGCCGAAGTGGTTGCCCAGTTGCCAGGCCTTTTCCTGCGGGCGCAGGTTCACCGGCACCATGGCACGGATCTCCTTGCCTACCGGGTCTTGCCCCTGGGCCTTCAGATAGCCGCCGATGGCCCCTGCCACGCAAGACAGCAGCACGTCGTTGACGGTGCAGCCCAGCCCCTTGCTGATGGCTTTCACGTCATCCAGCGGCAGCGGTTCGCTCCAGGCCACCACCTTCTTGCCGATGGGCTGGCCCTTGAGCAGCGTGGGCGAGTCGTCAGGCATCAGCGCCAGCGCGGCCACATCGTTGACCACCCTCAGGCCGCTGCGGGCCATGTCCATGCCGCCGGACAAGGGCTGGTGCGGCGCAGACAGCTTGTCGATGCTCCTGGCCATGCCGTCGTTGTACAGACCATAGGCCTTCAAGGCCAGTTCGGTCAGCGGCTTGAGCACGGCGTCGCCGAGCCAGTCGTGCTCCTGGGCCTCGTCGGGTGCCAGGCGTTTACTGCGCCTGGGTGGGTCCTGGCCGCCGTCGGTGATGCTCATCATCACCGAGATCAGCGCGATGCCGTCGCCGATGCAGTGGTGAATGCGCGCCACCACCGCGCTGCCGCCTTCATAGTCGTCAACCAGATGGAACTGCCACAGCGGACGCAAGGGGTTCAGCGGCGTCACCGCCAGCTCGGCACACAGTCGCTGCAGCGCCTGGCGCTCGGTTTGCCCAGGCTCGCGCTCAAGCGCTGCCCGCACCACGTGGCGTTCGACGTCGAAGTGCTCGTCGGCCGCCCAATGCGCGCCCATCGTGTCGGCGTGTGCGGTCTGGCGAAAGCGCTCGTACTTCAGCAGCTTGTCGGCGATGCGCTCGCGCAGCGCCTGCAGCGTGATGGCCGGGGTCAGCAGCCACACGCCAACGATCATCATCAGGTTGACGTCGTTGTCCATGCGCAGCCACGCGGTGTCCACGCGCGACATGCGCTCGACGTCGGCCATCGGGTTTCTCCTCGTCCTGGGCGGTTCGGGTGGCGCGACGATGCTGGGTAACATGGATGACGTCAAGCTCTGACTTTCACCCACGCTTCAACCCCCTTCACAGCCCTCGAGGACCATCACCATGGCCACCACCAAAGCCGCCTTTGAAGCCGCCGTTGCCGCCAGCAAGCAGTTGCCGGAAAAGCCCGACAACGCGACGCTGCTGAAGATCTACTCGCTGTACAAGCAGGCCACCGAAGGCGACGTGGAAGGCAAGCGCCCGGGCTTCACCGACATGGTGGGCCGCGCCAAGTACGACGCCTGGGCCGCCGTCAAAGGCAAGGGCAAGACCGATGCAATGAAGGAATACGTCGAGCTGATCGAGTCGCTGCAGTAGGCGACGGCTCGGCCACGCGCTGCGCTTTGCGCAGCAGGGGCGGCGGCAGGGCAACGGTCAGCGTGCGGCGAGCGCCTTTTCTATCGCGCCCGACAGCGCTGCGCTGTTGGGCGCGGTGCTGCTGCCGTAGTGGGCCACCGGCACGCCGTCGCGCCCCACCAGGTACTTGTTGAAGTTCCACTCCGGCTGCTTGCCGGTGGCCCGTGCAAGCTGCGCAAACAGCGGGTTGGCTGAACTGCCCTTCACCGACGAACTGGCAAACATCGGGAACTTCACGCCGTAGGTGTTGAAGCACAGATCGGCGATCTTCTTGGCATCAGCCGCTTCCTGGTTGAAGTCGTTCGACGGAAAGCCCATCACCACGAGACCTCGCGCTGCATAGCGGGCATGCAATGCCTCCAGGCCTTCGTACTGAGGCGTGTAGCCGCAGAAGCTGGCGGTGTTGACCACCAGCAGCACCTTGCCGGCGTACTGGCACAGAGGCTGCGACTTGTCGTCTTGCAGGCGCGGAAAACTCTGCTGCAGCAGGGGCGGGCAAGGGGCAGCGGCCTCGGTCTTGACGGCGGCGCCTGCAGTCTGGGCTGTGGCCGGTAGGCCGGCCCACAGCGCCACCCAGGCACAGATCAGCAGCAGGCTTGGGCCGGAGGCCCGGCAGAGAGTGGTGGGCACAAGGGACATCGGTTACTCGCAAAGCGGAAGCGGGCCGCATCATCACCCAAGCCAGTCCTGCCTGCTCACACCCCGGGCCATGCCAGCGCCGGTAATAGGGACCGGCAACCGCCCTTTTGTACCGACCGAAGCCCGCGCGGCCTGTCTACAGTGAAGCCACCATGCCTTACGCCCGACGCGACATCTTTGGCCACTTGCTCAGCCTGCACCGCCAGCCCGAGCCCGATGCCCAGGAACTTCTGCCCGACGATTCCCCCGAGGTGCAGTCATTTCTGGGCCAGCCCCGCAGCGGCGCCGCGGATGACCGCTTCAACGAGTTGGACGCCGACTTCGTGCGCGTGCTGGAAGACCTGGTGGACACGCTGGTGGCACGCAACGTCATCAATTTGACCGACCTGCCGCTGCGCGCCCGCGACAAGCTGTACCAGCGCAAGGGACACCGCCGCGAGACATCGCTGAGCAAGCTCAACCTGCTGGGCGAGACCAGCGGGCTGGGCTACGCCGACATCCCCGTGGGCTATCTGCCGCCGAACTGAGGCACCGGCAGGCGCGCAGCCTGCCGACCGAGAAAACCAGCAGGCGCGCAGCCTGCCGACCGAGAAAACCGGCAGGCGCGCAGCCAGCCGACCCAGAAAGCCAGCAGGCGCAGCCTGCCAACCAGCCATACCAGCAGGCGCAGCCTGCGCATGCCTCGTCTGGCCTGGTGCCTACTTGCGCGCCGGCTTCTTCGGCGCGTCGGCCTTCTTCGCTGCCGCCTTCGCTGCTGCAGTCGGCTTGCCGCCAGGGCGCGCTGCGGCCAGCATGCCGTCCAGGTTCTTCATGATCTCGGACTCGATGGTCTTGCTGAAGGCCCCGAGCAGGAAGCCCAGCTTGGCTTCCAGGTCGAAGTGGTCAGCGGCCACGATCAGCCGGCCACTGACGCCGCTGCGCGTGAATTCCACCGTGTCGCTGGTCTCGCCTTCGATCACGGTGCACTCCATCTGCAGCTTGACCTCGACCTCTTCGGCCCAGGTCCAGGCGATCTTGCGTGCCTTGGCCAGGCCCAGGCTGTGTTCGCGGCGGATGTTGATCTCGGCCATGGTGAGCAGTCTCCTTCGGTTCGGTTGAGGGTCAGCGCGTCGCGGTCAGCGCGGCGCGGCGCTGGTCTTTGGGCAGGGCTGCCAGGCGGCGCACTTCGGCGTAGAAACGCGTGAAGTCGCCGCCCTGTTGCGCGTGCAGGCGCTCAAATGCAGGCACCAGTTCGTTGTAGGCCGCCAGCACGGCAAAAAACGCATTGTTGGCGCTGGCAAACCAGGGGTCGTAACCGGCATAACCGGCCCAGCGATCGCTCTTCAGCACGGCGTACTCGGCGCGCAGGCGGCCCATCAGCTCGGCCTTGCGCCGGCGCTTGTCGTCGTCGCTGGCGCCGCTGCCATACACGGCCTGCAGTTCGCTGCGGTAGCGCTGAGTCAGTTCGCGAAAGTCCTGCTGGCGCTGTTCGTGTTGCGCCAGCAGCCTGATCGCCTCATCGCCCTGCGGCTGCTGCTTCAGCCAGCGCCGGCCGCCGATGCGTTCCACCGCGGTGGCAAAACTCTCGTTGAACGTGGTGTCGTCGTCGGCATAGGCCACCTGGTGCGACAGTTCGTGAAAGATCAGCTTGGCCAGCTCGGCGTCGGGCCAGTCGATGAAGGTGTTCAGCAAGGGGTCTCCACCGACCCAGTTGCTGTAGCCCAGCGTGCTGTAGGCCGGCACACCGTAGACGCGCGTCTCGTAGCCTTGTTGCTGCAGTTCGGAGGCCAGCGCATCGGCCGCTGCACGGCTGTAGTAACCCCGGTAACCCACACAGCCCAGCACCGGAAAGCACCAGGTCTTCAGCGTCAGGTTGAGCTCGGGCGTGGCCACCACGTTCCACACCGCGGCGCTGCGCGCCAGGTCGGCGTAACGCCGGTAGCTGCGGTTGTCAGGCAGCTGCAATTCGGTCACCGCGAAGTCGCGCATGCGCTGGCTCAGGGCCAGGCGTTCGCGCAACGCCGGGGCGGTGTCGGCAGCCGCCATCACTTCAGCGGCGGGGCGCGCGCGCTGCAGCAGATCCAGGTGCCCGTTGACGGCCTGTGCGTAGTAGCCCAGCGTGCTGCAGCCGCTGCCCAGGCACACCGCGCCCGCGGCCAGCACCAACGTGCCCAGCAAGCCGGCGCCAGCCATCAGCAGGCGGCGTGGCCGGCGCGCTGGCAGCGGCGGCGCAGCAGGCACGGTAGCAAGGTCATGCGGTGGCCCACGCTCAGGCAAGCTGCACGTCCACCAGGCAGTCGTAGAACACCGGCGCGCGGCCGATATCGGTGAGCCGCTGGTGCGTGAGTTCGTTGACGTTGGTGCCCGCCAGGCCAAACTTTCGCCACCACACACCCAGGCCGTTGACGACCCCGGCCCGCGCGCGGTCGTTGATGTCGGCCTTGCAGTGGTATTCGCCACGGTCGTTGAAGACACGCACCGTGCTGCCGCTGCTGATGCCACGCGCCGCGGCGTCCTGCGGGTGCATCTCCAGCAGCGGCTCGCGTTGCGCCGCGCGCAGGCTGGGCACGTTGACAAAGGTGGAGTTGAGAAAGTGCCGGGCCGGTGGCGAGATCATGGCCAGCGGGTAGCGTCGCGCCAGCTCGGGCGCAGACAGCACACTTTCGTAGTTCGGCACATGGTCGGGAACATCCAGGCCGGCCGCTTCCGCGCCTGGCGTGCCCATGCCCGGCGCCTGGGCAGCGCGTGCCTTGCCGTTGGGTGTGGGAAAGCCGCCCTGCGCAAACGGTGCGTCGGCCACTTGCAGCCGGCTCCAGCCTCGCGCTTCCAGCGCCTGCAGGTCCACGTGTTCGGGCTTGAAGGCGGCGCGCGCCATGGCCTCGTCGCTGTCGTCGAAACAAGGCTCGGTGTAGCCCATGCGGCGCGCCAGGTCGCGGAAGATGTCGGCATTCGAACGTGACTGCCCCACCGGCGCGATGGCCGGCTTGTTCAACATCGCATAGGTGTGGCCGTAGGCCATGTGCGCGTCCCAGTGCTCCAGCTGCGTGGTGGCGGGCAGCACATAGTCGGCGTGGTCGGCAGTGTCGGTGAGAAAGTGCTCCAGCACCACGGTGAACAGGTCGTCGCGGGCAAACCCGGCGGCCACCTTGCTGCTGTCGGGGGCCACCGCCACCGGGTTGCTGTTGTAGACAACCACAGCCTCGATGCGGGGGCCAAACGCGGGCGACGACTCGCGCAGCAGGTCGTCGCCGATGGTGGACATGTTGATGGTGCGCGGCCGGCGCGCGCCCAGGGTCTGCGCCAGCAGGTCGGGGCGCTGCAACCAGGCGTCGTTCTTGACGTTGCGAAACCAGCCCGATGCCGACAGCAGCAGGCCCCCGGCCGGGTGCCGCCAGGCACCTGTCAAGCAGGGCAGCAGCGCCACCAACCGCGCTGCATTGCCGCCACCGCGCACCCGCTGCATGCCGTAGTTCAGGCGTATCGCCGCAGGCTTGGTGCTGCCATAGGCCAGCGCCAGCGCGCGCACTTCGTCGGCCGTGATGCCGCAGGTGGCGGCCGCACGCTCGGCCGACCACTGCAGCGCACGTTCACGCAGCGCGGGCCAGCCGTCCACATGCCGGGCCAGATAGTCGTGATCCAGCAGGTCCTGCCGGATGAGTTCGTGCATCAGGCCCAGCGCCAGTGCGCCGTCGGTGCCCGGCAGCAACGCGATGTGCTGATGGCATTTCTCAGCCGTTTCGGTGCGCCGCGGGTCGATGCAGATCAGCCGCGCGCCGGCACGTTTGGCCTGCTGCGCGAAGTTCCAGAAATGCACGCTGCTGGTGATGGGGTTGCTGCCCCAGATCAGGATCAGCTGGCTGTGCGCGAACTGCTCGACATGCATGCCCACCTTGGCGCCATAAGTGGCAATCAGCGCATCGCCGCCGGCCTGGCTGCAGATGGTGCGGTCCAGCAGGCAGGCACCCAGCTTGTGGAAGAAGCGCGCCGCCATGCCGTCGCCCTGCACCAGGCCCATGGTGCCGGCGTAGCTGTAGGGCAGCACCGCCTGCGGGTCCCGCGCCGCGATGGCCTTCAATCGCGCGGCGATGTCATCCAGCGCTTCGTCCCAACCCACCGGCTCGAACCGGCCTTCACCCTTCTTGCCCACCCGCTTCAGCGGCGTCGACACCCGGTCGGGATGGTAGGTGCGCTCGGCGTAGCGGCTGACCTTGGTGCACAGCGCGCCGTGGGTGGGCGGATGGTCGGGGTCGCCGGCGACGCGCGTCACGCGGCCGTCCTGCACGGTGATGTGCAGTGCGCAGGTGTCGGGGCAGTCGTGCGGGCAGACGCCCTGAACGACAGGGCTTGCGCCGGCAGCGGCCGGATGAAATGCGGTGTCGTTCATGATCCGCACTGTGCCACAGCAGCGCCGGGGGCCAGCCCCGTGGCTGCGCCGGCGTAACGGTGGCGCGACGCTGCCAAGGCCGACCTGCTGGAAACACGGCCGGCCAGGAGCGTGGGCGGCGGTGAGCACGCAGCGCCAGATCTGGCCACGTCACTTTGAGACACGGATTGCCGAGGCACGCAGCCAGGCACCCCGTGCAACCCCTGGGCGCGCGGGGCCGGGCACGGCCGCTAAGATGGGTGCTCGCGCCCTGGCGGCGCCCACCCATCCTTGCTTGATCGGGCAGCGACCATGAACCTCATCGAACCCATCCTGGCCGACGTGGCCGCCATCACCACCATCCGACGCGACATCCACGCGCACCCTGAACTCTGCTTTCAGGAACAGCGCACCGCCGACGTCATCGCCAAGGCCCTGACCGACTGGGGCATACCCATCCATCGCGGCATGGGCACCACGGGCGTGGTGGGCATCATCAAGAACGGCACTTCAGCGCGCGCCGTGGGCCTGCGTGCCGACATCGACGCGCTGCCGATGACCGAGCACAACACCTTCGCGCACGCCAGCCAGCACCACGGCAAGATGCACGCGTGCGGCCACGACGGCCACACCGCGATGCTGCTGGCCGCGGCGAAGCACTTGGCGAAGCACCGCAACTTCGACGGCACCGTCTACCTGGTTTTCCAGCCCGCCGAAGAAGGCGGTGGCGGCGCGCGCGAGATGATCAAGGACGGGCTGTTCGAGAAGTTCCCGATGGAGGCCATCTTCGGCGCCCACAACTGGCCCGGCATGCCGGTGGGCATGGTGGGCGTGAACCCCGGCGCGATGATGGCCAGCAGCAACGAATTCAAGATCACCATCCGCGGCAAGGGCAGCCACGCCGCGCTGCCGCACCTGGGCGTGGACCCGGTGCCGGTGGCGTGCCAGATGGTGATGGCCTTCCAGACCATCATCACGCGCAACCGCAAGCCCATCGACCCCGGCGTCATCAGCGTCACGATGATCCACACCGGCGAGGCCACCAACGTGGTGCCCGACTCGGCCGAGATCCAGGGCACCGTGCGCACCTTCTCCATCGAGGTGCTGGACCTGATTGAAAAGCGCATGCGCGAAGTGGCCGAGCACACCTGCGCCGCCTTCGGTGCAGGCTGCGAATTCGAGTTTTCGCGCAACTACCCGCCCACCGTGAACCACGCCGCCGAAACCGAGTTCGTGCGCAAGACGCTGTCGCAGGTGGTGGGCGAAAAGAACGTGGTGCCCTTCGAGCCCACGATGGGCGCCGAAGACTTCAGCTACTTTCTGCAGGCCAAGCCGGGCTGTTATTTCACGTTGGGCAACGGTGACGGCAGCCACCGCGAAGGCGGCCACGGCCTGGGGCCCTGCATGCTGCACAACCCCAGCTACGACTTCAACGACGACCTGATCCCGCTGGGCGCCACGGCCTGGGTGCGGCTGGCCGAGGCCTGGCTGGACGGCCCGGCACCGCAGCGCTGAAGGCCGAGGCCGCCATGACCAGCGCCGAAGGCTGTTTCTCGCAGAGCTACGCCGAAGCGCGGGCCGGCTTTCTGGCCGCCTGCGAGGCGGCGCACATCCCCGTGCAGTCCCACGCGCACCCGCTGCTGGGGCGTGACGGCGAAGCGCTGGCGATGGACGTGGCGCGCCTGGGCGCGCGCGACGCCGCGGCCGTGCTGATGATCAGCAGCGCCTGCCACGGCGTTGAAGGCTTTGCCGGCTCGGGCGTGCAACGCGCGCTGCTGGCCGACCGCAGCGAAAGCGGCTTTATGGCCTCGGCGCGGCGCGCCGGCGTGGCGGTGCTGCTGATCCACGCGCTGAACCCCTACGGCTTCAGCTGGTGGCGGCGGGTCACGCACGAAAACGTCGACCTCAACCGCAACTGGCAAGACTTCAGTGGCCTGCCGCAGCGCAGCCTGCCGCACAACACGGCCTACGACGCCATCCAGCACTGGCTGCTGCCGGCGCAATGGCCGCCCACGGCCGAAAACGAAGCCGAGCTGGCAGCGTGGGCACAGCAGCACGGTGCGCGCACGCTGCAAACCGCGCTCACCGCCGGCCAATACGCGCACCCGCAGGGCCTGTTCTTCGGCGGCCACCGCCCCACCTGGAGCCACCAGACCCTGCGCCACGTGCTGCAGGAACATGCCTCGCGCTGCCAGCGCCTGAGCTGGATCGACCTGCACACCGGCCTGGGTCCCAGCGGCCACGGTGAACGCATCTACGCCTACCGCCCCGACGACACCGCACTGGCGCGTGCGCGCATGGTCTGGGGCCCCGAGGTCACGTCCATCTACGACGGCAGTTCAGCCAGTGCCGTGCTCACCGGGCTGATGTGGAACGTGGTCGATGAAGAATGCATGCAAGCCGAGTACACCGGTCTGGCCATGGAATACGGCACGCAGCCGCTGGACCAGGTGATGCTGGCGCTGCGCGCCGAGCAGTGGCTGGACAACCACCCGCAGGCCAGCGCCGAGCTGCGCCGCAGCATCAAGCACCAGTTTCGCGACGCCTTCTACACCGACACGTCGGCCTGGAAGCAGCAGATCGTCGACCAGGGCGTGCAGGCCGCACAGCAGGCGGTAGCGGCACTGGCGGGCTGAATGGTTTTTCGGTGGTGCGCCCGCATCGCGCGCCGGCCGCTTGCATCCCAGCCGCTCCAGCCCGCCGTGACCCACCCCTCCGCCGGTTGACGCAGCGCCCCGCGCCGTGACACAGTCGCTGCCGGCGCAGCCAGGGCGCCACCGGGTCCGCGGACAGAGTTGAACCCACCTGCTTCAACGGGCTGTGCAGGCTGAAGCACGCGCTTCACACGGCACAGCCCCACACACCACGCCTTTATGCGGCCTGACGGTGCGGACCACCAGGCACACACGCATGGAGGATTCATGGCTTCAACGCTCCCACCCCGCCCCCACATCGACCACCTGCGCCGCCAGGCGCGCGACCTGTTGCGTGCGCTGCGCGCAGCAGACCCTGCGGCACTGGCGCGTGCCGCGCCCTACCGCACTGGGGCCACGCCCCAGCTGGCCGGCGCACAACTGGTCGTGGCCCGCGAATACGGATTCGCCAGCTGGCCCCGGCTGCTGCAGGAGCTTGAACGGCGCACGAATGCAGGCCTGTCAGACGCCGACTTCGTGCAGCGCGTTCTGACGCTGGCGCTGGGCAACGGCTTGCAGGCGCCGCAGCCGCTGCGCGCCGGGGCGTTGTTGCAGGGGCGACGCCTGGAGCCCGCTTCTCCGGCAACGCCGGCCTTGCTGTTGGTGCAGGGCGACCTGCCGGGCGCGCAACAGGCGCTGGCGGGCAGCGACGTGCAAGCCCCCCTGCCTCCGATGCAGGTGCCCGCCCTGGCCTACGCTGCTGGCTCGTCTCTGGCGCGCCTTCCGGCCCTGTGCCCCGGTCTGGTGGCCACGGTGCAGTGGCTGCTGGGCCAGGGTGCTGACCCGAACACGCGCTGGGCCGACCCCGCGCGGCCCGACGAAAAGATGCCCGTGCTGTACAGCGCGGTCTCGCGCGCCGGTTGCTTCGACACCGTGCAGGCGCTGCTGCGCGCCGGCGCCGACCCCAACGACCAGGAATCGCTGTACCACGCCACCGAACAGGCCGACCGCCGCATCATCGCGGCGCTGGTGCAGGCCGGCGCGCGCTGGCAGGGCACCAACGCGCTGTACCGGCAGTTGGACCACGACAACATCGAGCACCTGCGCCAGGTGCTCGACCTGGGCGCCGACGTGCACGAACGCGGCCCCGGCGGCAGCGGGCCGCTGCACCACGCCATCCTGCGCGGGCGTTCAGTGGACTTCGTTCAACTGCTGCTGGCGCGCGGCGCCGACCCTGCTGCGCTGGACGACCAGGGCCGCAGCCCGGCTGCGCTGGCGTCGCGGCTGGGCGACACCGCCACCGCGGCGGCGCTGGCCGCCCAGGGCCACAGCGCACCACAAGACCCGCGCAGCCGTTTCCTGGCCGCCTGCGCGGCGGCCGACGGGGCGGCGGCGCGCGCGCACCTGACGTTCCACGCCGGCGCCATCACCACGCTGGACGCTCAGGCGCTGCACCTGCTGCCCGACCAGGCGCAGCGCGGCCGTTTGGAATCGGTGCGCCTGATGCTGCAACTGGGCTGGCCGGTGGCGGCGCGTGGCGACTGGCACGCCAGCGCGCTGAACCAGGCGGCCTTTCGCGGCGATGCAACCATGGTGCAGCTGCTGCTGGGCCACGGCGCGCGCTGGAGCGAGACCAACGGCTTTGGCGGCAACGCGCTGGGCAGCTGCCTGCATGCCGGCATCAACCAGCCTGACCCCACGGGTGACTACGCGGCCGTGCTGGCGCTGCTGCTGGCCGACGGCGCACCGGTGCCGGCCGACACGCAGGCCTGGCCCGACGAACTGCAGGCGGTGGTGGCGGACTGGTCAGGCGCGGCGCCACGAAGACCATAGCGCAACCACAAGCTGATGCGAAGGCCGCCAGTGGTCAGGGCGTGCCGATGAAGAGATAAGCATTCACGCTGCGCCCGTTGCCCTGCCCGATGCCGATGTACATCGGCCCCAGCGGCGATTCACCCCCCAGGTACAGCGCCAATGAATACAGCGTGCCGTCGCGCTTCAACGGCGCATAGGGCTGGCCCATGCGCGCCAGCTCCAGCGCCACGCCCATGCGCAGGTCGCCACTCAGGCCCAGCGGCGGTTTGCCGATGATGCGCTCCAGCCGCACATGGCCATACATGGCTTCGTCGCCCATCAGCTGGCCGCTGGCAAAGCCGGTGAGGTTCAGGAAACCGCCCAGCCGCGCCGCGTCATGCACCGGCAGCTGGCCCTGGGGTGAGCCCACCCAGGAAAAACGGGCGGACAACACCTGCTGCTGCCACGGTATGGCGCCGCGAAGTTCCAGCGACGCACGCGAATAGCCGCCGCCGGGCGCATACAGCCAACTGGCCTGCGTGGACCAGCCGCGGCGCGGGAAGTGCAGGCGGTCCAGCTGGTCCATGTCCAGCCCCAGCACCCAGGCGCCGCCGCGATAGTCTTGTTCCAGCCTGGGCACGGCCTGACCGGTTTCCAGCGAATAGCCCACCTGCATCTGCCGCCACGAAAGACGCATCTGGCCCAGCAGCGAGAAGTTGATGCCCAGGCCCAGCTCCAGCCGCGAACGGGCGCTGCGGTATTCAGACAGCCGGCGCGAGCCTTCGAAGTGGTCGGTGCGGCCGCGCTGGTGGTCGGCAAGGGCTTCGGCAAAGAAGCGCTGGCTGGCCACCAGCGGCTGGTACAGCTCGATGCCGGCACCGGTGGTGCCGCCGAGTTCGGCGGTGGCCAGCAGTTCACCGCCCAAGCTGTTGAGCCAGGTCTTCTGGTAGCCCAGACGCAGCTGGTAGCTGCTGCCCTGGCTGAGGCTGCTGTCCAGCCGCAGGCCCAGGCGCAGGTAGTCGGGGCCCCAGCTTTTTTCCACCGGCAGCAGGCGCAGCACATTGCGCGTGCCCACGCGCAGCACCGAATAGTCCACGCGCTCGTAGTAGCCGTCGCCATAGACACGCATCAGGTCGCGCGACAGCTTGTCGGTGTCCAGTGGCTGGCCGGTGGCCTGTTCGACGTAGCGCCGCACCAGCCCGTCGTTGCCCAGCAGCTGGCCAGCCACCTGCACCTCGTCCACGCGGGGCGCCGCACGTTCGCTGACAGCCATGCGCTTCTGCCAGGCAGCGTAAACCTCGGGCGCCACCTGCAAGCGCTGCAATTGAGTGGCCATGGCCTGGGCGGCATCGTGGCCCACATCGGCAGCGCGGGCATGGCGCGAGAAGTCAGCGGCGCCTATATCGCCCAGGTCGGGCTTGATGTAGATGTCGCGCTGGGTGAGCGTGGCCAGCGACGCGCTGACGTTCTGCTCGGTCAACAGCGCCACCACCTGCGCCGTGACGCTGAGCAGCCCGCTGACCTGTTCTGGCCGCAGCGTGGGTGAGCCGACGTTGACGGCAATCACCACCTGGGCGCCGCAGCGGTCGCGCACCTCGCGGATGGGCACGTTGTCCACCAGCCCGCCGTCGACCAGTTTGCGGCCGCGGTATTCCAGCGGCGCCATCAGCCCCGGCACCGACATGCTGGCACGCATGGCGGCGGTAAGGCTGCCGTCGCGGTAGACCACGCGTTCGCCAGTGCCGATGTCGGTGGCGATGATCGACACCGGCAGCGGCAGGCGTTCGAGCTCGGGCTCGCCGGTGTCGGCGCGCACCAGGTGGTTGAAGAAGAGCTTGATCTTCTGCCCCAGCACCACACCAGGCGGCGCCACGGCGCCGCCGTCCTTGATGCCCGTTTCGCTGCCCGGCAGGAAACGCTGCGACAACCGCTTGTTCCGGAAGTTAAGTTCGTCATAACCCGGGTTGTCCTGGAACATGTCGTCCCAGTCGGCCTTGGCCAGCTCTTCGCGCATGCGCGCCGGGCTCAGGCCCGCGGCCCAGGCGCCGGCCACCAGCGCACCCATGCTGGTGCCGGCCACGCAGTCCACCGGCACGCGCAGCTCTTCCAGCACCTCCAGCACGCCGATGTGGGCCGCGCCGCGCGCACCACCACCGCCCAGCACCAGGCCCACCTTGGGGCGGTCTTGTGCATGGGCCGGCAGCGCCGGCCACAACAGGCTGCACACGACGACGAGAGCACGACACCACATGGCCGCATTCTGGTGCCGAACGGGGCTGGCCTTTCGGTGGGGACGGGCACGCGCCGCCACGCCCGCAGGCGCCCGGCGGCGAAAGACATGAACCGCGCCGGTGATGCCGGTCAGCGTGCCTGCGCAGCCGCCCTACTGCATGAACCCGATCGGTGAACGGCGTGCGTTGCCATCGGGCAGGTCTGCCAGCTCGATGAAGCCGCGCCCGGCCAGACGTGCATTGCCAAACCCCGTCATCCAGGCGCGGCGCATTTCGCGCGGCGCCAGCGCGGCCATGCGTTCCAGCACGCCTTCCGACGGCTGTTCGGCGAAGCGCTCGCCCCAGGCATGGTCGCGCCGCAGCTGGCTGTACAGGCGCAGCGCGATGTGGCGCGCCGCAGCGGGATCGGGCGCCGCCACCTCGAACACGTTCATGCGGTTCAGGATGGGCTCGGGAATGCCGCGCTCGTCGTTGGCGGTGGCCACCCAGATGACCTGGCTGGCGTCGATGGCCACTTCCGCAAATTCGTCGGTGAAGGTGCCGGCGGTGTCTTGTTCCAGCAGGCTGTACAGCGCGCCCAGCGGGTCGTAGGCGTGTTCGGCGCGCGCCTTGTCGATTTCGTCCACCACCATCACCGGGTTGGCATAGGCGCCGTCCACCAGGGTCTCGAACACCTTGCCCGGCCGCGCGCCCTTCCACTGGCTGGACGCACCGCTGAGCACCCAGCCCGCGGTCAGGCTGCTCATGCTGATGAAGCCCATGCCGGTGCCCAGCAACTGGGCCATCTCGCGCGCGAAGTGGGTCTTGCCGATGCCGGGCGGGCCCAGCAGCAGCATCGGCGTGATTTCCAGCGCGTCGCCACTGTCCTGGCACAGCGCCAGCTGGCGTTTCACGTCGTTCAGCACGTCGGTGAAGTTGGGCAGGTCGTCGTACAGGTGTTCCATCGCCGGCACGCCACCGGGCTTGACCTGAAAGCGCTCGCCGCCCTTCTCGATCATGCGTTCATAGGTGGCGCGAAGACCTTCATGGTCACGCGTGGGCAACTTGTCCAGGCGCTGTTCCACGTCACCCAGGCGGTACAGCGGGCGCATGCGCGCCACGCCGATCGTGGGGCCCGAGGGTCGCACCGCAAGTGCGGACGATGGGCTGCTGCTTCCAAGGCTCATGTTGAACTCCTGTTGAAGACTGACGGCTGACGGCTGCCGGCTGACGACTATCGACTGACGCTGCGCAACTGACGGCTTGCCGGGCCATTGAAGCAAAGACTGCCACAAAAGGGCGAGCGATAACACAGGCACCCCACCCGCAATTCAGGGGCTGCCAGCCGCCGCGCAAGCCCAATCACCGCACTTCATCACGCCGCACCCGCTGTTGGTCGCACCACTGCTGCAGCCTGTCGCACCTCGCTTGCAAGCGGCATGCCCACGGCTACAGTGCAGATCTGGACTGGTCACGAGCTGCCAGCAGAGGTTCCTCCTGAGACTCGCACTGCGAGACCTCTTCGGCCCCGGCGCTTGCCGGGGCCCCTTTTTTTCTGCGGCGCCTTGACTGGCCCGTTCAATAGGTGCGGCCCTTGGCATATTGGGCATGCTGCCGACGCTGCAGCGGCGACGCCTTGTCCAGCGCCGCGAAGGTGGCGCCGGCGTGCGCGTGGGCAATCGCCAGGCCCAGCGCGTCGGCCGCGTCCTTGCCGGGCAGGCCCGGCAGCTTGAGCAGGCGCTTGACCATTTCCTGCACCTGCGCCTTGTTGGCCAGGCCATGGCCGACGATGGCCTTCTTCATCTGCAGTGCGGTGTACTCGGCCACCGGCAGTTCCTTGTTCACCAGCGCCGCAATGGCCGCGCCGCGGGCCTGGCCCAGCAGCAGCGTGCTCTGCGGGTTGACGTTGACGAACACGATCTCGATGGCGGCACAGGTGGGCTCGTAGCGCTGCACCACTTCGTGCACGCCATCGAAGATGATCTTCAGGCGCAGCGGCAGGTTGCCCCGCGCCACCTCGGTGGTGCTGATGGTGCCGCTGGCCACGTAGCCCAGGCGCGAGCCCTCGCACTGGACGATGCCGAATCCGGTGCGCTGCAGCCCGGGGTCGATGCCCAGGATCAACATGGTCGGGGGGTGCACCCAGGGGCGGTGGCGATGCTCTTCACCTCAGGCAAAGGTCCAGCGCACGGTGTAGAAGAACACCGGAGCCGCAAAACACAGCGGCGCCAGCCGGTCCAGCAGGCCCACTGCACCGGTGACCGAACTGCGGTTGCCCCAGTAGCGCACGCCGGCGTCCTTTTTCATCGCCCGCATCACCAGGTCGCCCAGCGTGCCGCAGCCCCCGGCCACGGCGGCGGCCAGCGCCGCGTGCAGCGGGTCTACAGGGGTGATCCAGAACAGCGCCGCGCCCAGCACCGCAGCAGCGGCCACACCCAGCGCCCAGGCGCGAAAAGAAAAACTGCGGTCGATCTGCCGCACCACGGGCCGGCGGCGCAGGCGGCGGCTGGCCAGTTCTTGCGCAATGTGCGCCAGCGCCACCACCATGACCAGGAAAAACAGCAAAAAGGCACCCCGCTGTTCAAACTGCGACAGGTTCAGCAGCAGCAGCGCCGGCGCGTGGCTGAGGCCAAACACACACACCATGATGCCCCACTGGATTTCTGCGTTGCGCGACAAAAAGCGTTCGGGGTCGCCGGCCAGCGCCGCCACCACCGGCAACGCACCAAACACAAACACCGGCACGAATACGGTGAACAGGTCAAAGGCGCGCAAACCCACCAGCAGGTACTGCAAAGGCAGCGCAACAAAAAAAGCCAGCAGCAGGCTGCGGTGGTCGCTGCGCCGCGTTTGCAGCAGCGTGACGAACTCGCGCAGCGCGAGAAATGAAAACACCGCAAACGTCAGCGTGGCGCCCACCGCACCCGATATCCACGACACCCAGAAGACCAGCGCGCCCAGCCACACCGCGCGCAGGTCGCGGCGGGCCTGGCTGTTGCGCTCGTCGCGCTGCAGCGCGGTGCCGGGATCGCCGCCTTCGTGGCGCATGGTCAGCCAGGCCACCCCCGCCGACACCAGCGCCAGCATGCCAAACAGGGCCACAAACAGCAGGCCCACTTGTTCAGTCACGGGCAACAGACGCAGGTCGTTCATAGCCGCACCGGTTTGGCGGCCAGCACCGCCGCGCGTGCACGCTTTAAAAACAGCGCCTTGTCTTCGTCTGCGCCCAGGTGCAGCGGTGCGCCAAAAGTCACCGTGCACAGAATGGGCACCGGCACCACTTCGCCTTTGGGCATCACGCGCTGCACGTTGTCTATCCAGGCCG
>JANOZF010000035.1:0-3718 GCA_031429255.1 Rubrivivax sp. | reverse complement strand
GTCGTCACGGGGAAGCCGAACATCGTGTCCTTCGGGATCCCGTACTCGCCATTGCTCGGCACGCCCATCGTCACCCACTCGCCCTGCGTGCCCAGCGCCCAGTCGCGCATGTGGTCGATGGCGGCATTCGCGGCTGACGCGGCCGACGACAGGCCGCGCGCTTCGATGATCGCCGCGCCGCGCTTTCCGACCGTCGGCAGGAAAACGTCCTTGTTCCAGACCTGGTCGTTGATCATGTCCTTGACCGGCGCGCCGTCGATGGTGGCGAAGCGGTAGTCGGCATACATGGTCGGGCTGTGGTTGCCCCACACGGCCAGCTTCTTGATGCTGGACACCGGCTTGCCGGTCTTGGCGGCGATCTGGCTGGCTGCGCGGTTGTGGTCCAGGCGCAGCATGGCGGTGAAGTTTTCGCGCGGCAGGTCGGGTGCGCTCTTCATCGCGATGTAGGCGTTGGTATTCGCCGGGTTGCCCACCACCAGCACCTTCACGTTGCGGCTGGCGCTGGCGTTCAGCGCCTTGCCTTGCGCGGTGAAGATCTGCGCATTGGCGGCCAGCAGGTCGGCCCGCTCCATGCCAGGGCCGCGGGGGCGGGCGCCCACCAGCAAGGCGTAATCGGTGCCCTTGAAGGCCTGCACCGGGTCGCTGTGCGCTTCCATGCCAGCCAGCAACGGGAAAGCGCAATCTTCCAGTTCCATCATCACGCCCTGCAGCGCCTTTTGCGGGCCTTCGACGGGCACTTCCAGCAGCTGCAGGATGACCGGCTGGTCCTTGCCGAGCATTTCGCCAGAGGCGATTCGGAACAACAGGGCATAGCCGATCTGGCCGGCGGCGCCGGTGACAGCCACGCGTACGGGCTTCTTGCTCATGAGCAGGTCTCCTGGGGTGGGGTGATTGCGAGGTGCATGCGGGGTAAAAAACCGCTCAAGTTTAGCGGTTGGCCTCTGGCATGAGGCTGACAACCGTCAGGCCTGCGCACGATGTTCCGGCAACCGGGTGCAGCTTAAATCTTATGTCTTATATAAGACACGTTTGCGTGGACGCTGGTGTCGTTGCTGTGATGCAATGGGCGTCATGAGCGAGAACCCGCGTGCGGCCGATTCCGACGCCGCCGCCCTGGGCGTTGGCCCTGCTGGCGCAGCCGGCTCAACGGCCGTCGAGTCCGGGGGCAGCCGCAGCGCTGCTGGCCCCGAGACCGCACCGTCGTTCAGCCCGCTGTACCAGCAGATCAAACAGCGGCTGGTGCAAAGCCTGCAGGCGGGCGAGTGGCTGCCCGGGCGCGCCATCCCCAGCGAAAACGACCTCGCCGCGCGCTACCGCGTCAGCCAGGGCACGGTGCGCAAGGCCATTGATGAACTGGCCACCGACAACCTGCTGGTGCGTCGGCAGGGCAAGGGCACTTTCGTGGCCACGCACGCCGAGCAGGCTACGCAGTACCGCTTCTTGCGCCTGATGCCCGACCAGGGCGGCGACAGCGGACTGCAGCGCCAGTTGCTCGAATGCCGGCGCATGCGCGCACCGGCCGAAGTGGTGCGCCTGCTGGAGCTGAAGCCGGGCGACGCGGCGGTGCAGGTGCGTCGCTTGCTGCTGGCGCGTGAACCCGCAGGCCTGCGCCCGGTGGTGCTGGACGACCTGTGGCTGCCCGGCGCGGCCTTCAAGGGCCTCACGGCCGAACGGCTGGTGGCCTGGCGCGGCCCGCTGTACCGGCTGTTCGAAGCCGAATTCGCAGTGCACATGGTGCGCGCAGAAGAAAAGCTGCGCGCCGTGGCGGCTGGTGCCGAAGAGGCGGTCCTGCTGGCGGTGCCCGAAGGCACGCCTTTGCTGTCCGTCGAGCGGCTGGCGTTCACCTACGGCGACAAGCCGGTTGAGTTGCGCCGCGGCCTGTACCACACCGCCCACCACCACTATCGCAATCTGTTGAGCTGAAAAGGCGTGCTTGTGCTGTCTTTTTCGAACATCCACAGTCCCATGTAAGGCTGCTGCATTGCAATAAACTCGGTCGGTTACATGCGGTTCCGGGCCGTGCTGAGGTCCGGCAACCAAAGGTTGACTCTTCACGATGCACGACCATCCACACATCCCTGCCAGGAAGTGAAACAAAAAATGCCAACCACGCCCCGAACACGCCCCGGCACCATGCGCCTTGCAGACGCGCTTCAGTACCGGCTGCCGCTGGCTGGCGTCGTGTCCATCCTTCACCGTGCCAGTGGCGCAATGATGTTTGCCTTGCTGCCCTTCGTGGTCTGGCTGTTCGATGTCAGCCTCAGTTCAGAGGTGTCCTACGAGCGCTTCACGTCGGCCTTCGCGCTGGGCATCGGCTTCGTGCCCTGGTGGATGGTCAAGCTGGTGGTGCTGGCGCTGATCTGGGCCTATCTGCACCACTTCATTGCCGGTGTGCGCCACCTGTGGATGGATGCCACGCACAGCGTCACGAAGGAATTCGGCCGCAGTTCGGCCGTCGTCACCTTGGTGTCGAGCGTGCTGCTCACCGTGGTGCTCGGCGCCAAGCTGTTCGGCCTGTATTGAAGTCCACCCCTTTTCAGCCAACCAGAGGCAAGCACAAGATGTCGGTGAATTACGGTTCCAGGCGTGTCGTCGTCGGCGCGCACTACGGCATGCGCGACTGGCTCAGCCAGCGCATCACGGCCACGCTGATGGCGCTGTTCACGGTGGTGCTGCTGGTGCAGGTCATCTTCAGCAGCGGGCCCATGGGCTACGACCGCTGGGCCGGCATCTTTTCGGCGCAGTGGATGAAAGTGCTGACGCTGGTGGTGCTGGTGTCGCTGGGTTGGCATGCCTGGGTCGGCGTGCGCGATATCTGGATGGACTATGTCAAGCCCGCGGCGCTGCGCCTGGTGCTGCAGGTGTTCACGATGTGTTGGTTGGTGGGCTGCATCGGCTGGGCCATTCAAGTGCTCTGGAGACTCTGAATCATGGCCATCGCGCCCGTTACCGCTCCGATCTCAAACGTTTTCTCCCTGCCGCGCCGCAAGTTCGACGTCGTCATCGTCGGTGCCGGCGGCTCCGGCATGCGCGCTTCGCTGCAACTGGCGCTGGCCGGCCTGAACGTGGCCGTGCTGAGCAAGGTGTTCCCGACCCGCAGCCACACCGTGTCGGCGCAGGGCGGCATCGGTGCCAGCCTGGGCAACATGGCCGAAGACAACTGGCACTATCACTTCTACGACACAGTGAAGGGTTCAGACTGGCTGGGTGACCAGGACGCCATCGAGTTCATGTGTCGCGAAGCACCCAAGGTGGTGTACGAGCTCGAACACATGGGCATGCCGTTCGACCGCAACCCCGACGGCACGATTTACCAGCGACCGTTTGGCGGCCACACCGCCAACTACGGTGAAAAGCCGGTGCAGCGCGCCTGCGCCGCCGCCGACCGCACCGGCCACGCGATGCTGCACACGCTGTACCAGCAGAACGTGAAGGCGCGCACCAACTTCTTCGTCGAGTGGATGGCGCTCGACCTGATCCGCAACCAGCAAGGCGACGTGCTGGGTGTCACCGCGCTGGAAATGGAAACCGGCGACGTGCACATTCTGGAAGCGAAGACCACCTTGTTTGCCACCGGGGGCGCCGGCCGCATTTATGCCGCCAGCACGAATGCCTTCATCAACACCGGCGACGGCCTGGGCATGGCGGCGCGCGCCGGCGTTCCGCTGGAAGACATGGAGTTCTGGCAGTTCCACCCCACCGGCGTGCACAACGCCGG
>JANOZF010000034.1:0-52671 GCA_031429255.1 Rubrivivax sp. | reverse complement strand
CGGCCGCAGACTTGGCGCGTTTGGTGGCCGCGTTCTTCAGTGCCTGCGCCTCGTCCATCACCACCGTGGCCCAGGGCACCGCAGCGAAGGCTTCGCTGTCGATCTGCGACAGCGCATACGACGCGATCACCACGCCACCCGAGGCAGCGTCATGCAGCGTGGCCGTGCGGTCACCCTCGCCATACAAGGCCACCTGCAGACTGGGCGCAAAACGCGCTGCCTCGGCCATCCAGTTGCCGCACACCGACGTGGGTGCCAGCACCAGCGCCGGGCCAAGTGCAGCGCGGTTGAGCAGCAGCGCCAGCGTCTGCACCGTCTTGCCCAGGCCCATGTCGTCGGCCAGGCAGGCGCCCAGCCCGGCATGCGCGAGCCGCACCATCCAGGCATAGCCCTCGGCCTGATAGCCGCGCAACTGGGCCTGCAGCGAGCCAGGCGCTTCGGGCTGCAGGTCGGCGGCCTCGCCCAGCAGCTTGATGCGCTGCTTCCAGCCCCTGTCGCCGCTGATGCTGGCGCCGTCCAGCGTGTCGGCCAGCCAGTGGCTGGCAGCGTGCGGCAGCTTCAGCGCTTCGCCGTCGGCCTGCGCCAGCGCCTGCAGTTCGGCCAGCTGGCGCTTGAGCTGTTCGGTGAGCGCCAGAAATTCCCCGTCGCCCAGCGCCAGAAAGCGGCCGCGGCGCGATTCGTGCGCCAGCGTCAGCAGCCGCTGCAGCCCGATGACACGGCCTTCTTCGAGTTGCAGTTCACCGTGGATGCCCAGCCAGTCGGCGCCGCTTTTCACGGTGAGCTGCAGTGCGTGCGCCGCCACCGCCTGGATGCGCACCGGCTTGCCGCGCGGCCAGTCGACGCTGGCGATGGCGCTCAGCTGGGGCAGCTGTTCCAGCACGGCCAGCGCCGTTTCGGGGT
Organism: Rubrivivax sp.; assembly: GCA_031429255.1. GTDB lineage: Bacteria > Pseudomonadota > Gammaproteobacteria > Burkholderiales > Burkholderiaceae_C > Rubrivivax. The sequence continues at coordinate 51,771 of JANOZF010000034.1, read as the reverse complement.
CTTCCAGCGACCAGGTGCTGTCGGCGCTTTCGCTGCCAGTCAACTGCGGCAGCGCGTCCAGCACGCTGGCCAGGTGCGCGCTTTCGGCGGCCAGGTCGCGCTGCGTGGCCAGGTTCAGGCCCTCGTGCAAGGTCAGCAGCCGGGGCCGCCCCAGGCCGGGCAGCACGGCGGGACCAAAAGAGCCAAAGGGTTGCACCAGCAGGCGCAGTTGCAGCCCGTCGCCTTGCGGGCTGAGCAGCGCACGCAGGCGCGGCTCGGCACCCACCTCCTGCCCGGCGGTGGCGTCGCTGTGCAGTTGAAAGTGCCCCGCCAGCACGCGCAGGGCGCCTTCCAGCTCGGCCTTGGCGTCGACGGGCACGGCCCACTGCTTGGCCACCAGTTCGGCCACGCGGCGTTGCGCCGCGTTGATGCGGATCAGCCGCGCGCGGTCGGGTGCGTCGCGCACGATGCGCAGGCTGTTGAGCTTGTCTGCGCCAGCGCCCGTGGGCTGCGGCCCGGCGTCGTAGTCGTCATCGTCCAGGTCATGGTCGTCAAGGCCAGCCTTCGGCGGCGGCGCCGTCAGCGGGTCCAGCAGATTGAAGACAAAGCGCTCCACACCGTCGGGCATGCGCTGGCGCCGCACTTCCAGTTGCGGCAGGCCTTCGCGCAGGTCCACGGGCTGGCCAGGTGCGTCGGCCAGCACCAGCTGAGGGTGGCCCACCAAGGCCACGGCGGCCGCCACGGTGTCAAGCCGCAGCTTGCTGGGCGACCACAATGGGGCGGTGATGCAGCGCGCCACGGCGGCGTCCAGCGGGTCCAGGTTGTCGGCCTTCTTCAGCCGTGACAACGGCACCGCCTTGGCCTTGCCCGGGCCGCGCACGCCCATCACCTGCTCGAAGGGCACGATGCTGACGACCCGGCCATGGTCGTCCAGCGCCACGCGCCATTGCAGGGTGGGGGTGGCTGCCGGCAGGGCCGCCTTGGCCGGCGATGCGCCCAGCGCCTCGATGGCGGCCAGCGCGTCGCGCCAGGCTTCGCGCGGCGTGCCGAAGAACGACAGTGCCCATTCGGCGCAGCCGGCGGCGCTTGGCGGCGCCCCGGCGCTGGCGGCAGCCGCTGCTGCGCCTGCCAACGGGTCGTCACCCGGTGCGGCCGAGGCCTCGTCGTCGGGCCAGGGCAGGCCCAGTCGCTGCGCTGCCACCTGCATCAGCGCCACCAGGCTGTGCAGGCCGGACTGCCACAGCGCGTCACGCGTGTGGCGCAGCGCGGCGGGTGTCCAGCCCGGCGATGCCTCGCCCAGCCAGGCCGCCAGCAGCAGGCGGTAGCCGTTGTCCAGCGCGCCCGACAGCTGCCAGCTGTGTTGCGGGGCGCGCAACGCGCCGGGCTGCAAGGTGCTGTCACCCAGGCGCACTTCGATGATGTGGGCCCACAGGCCCCAGCCTTCGTCGGGGCGCGGCGTGCGCGACCCGCTTTGCTGCACACAGAACTTGCGCGCCACCGTCCACTGCGCGGGCTCGCTCTGGGCCATCAGTGACAGCGGGTACCAGACCAGCACCGTGGGCGTGGCCAGCCCGCGTTTGCTGTGCAGTTCCTTGGCCGCCTCCTTCAGCGCCGGGCCGAAGGCAGCGGCACAGGCCGCCCATTGCCCCTGGCGGCCCAGCAGGGCCGCCCGCAACAGCGTGACCGAATGGCCACCCATGCCCTGCAACGCCTGCTCCGCGGCGGCCGTGTCGCCACTGTGCAGCCCGTGTTCGGCCGCGACGTAGCGCAGGCCTGCGGACATGCCGTCGGGCCGAAGCTTCATCTCTGCTGCCAGTGCCTGCAGCAGCGGTTGGAACAGTGGCCCGTTCAGGTGATAGGCCTTCATCAATTCGTGCAGCACGGCGTGGCGCGTGGCTCGCGGAACCTGGGCCCAGCGCTCGGGCATGAAGGGTGTGCACAGCGCTTGCGCCAGCACCTCGGGTTCACGCGCCGGGCCCAGCACCAGCGTGCGTGCACGCTCGAACTCGGCCGCACTGCAGCCGCTGTACAGCAGCAAGCGCGCCATCGCGGGCAGCTCTTCACGCCGGGTGTAGCGCGGCGGCGGCACCGGGTTGCCCACGGGTACGTGCGGGGCCGACGCCCGGGCCCAGGCCTGCCAGGCGGTGGGGCCCGCAGCCTGGATGACGCGCGGCCACGCCGCGTGCAGCGCGGGGGTGGGCACCTCGTGCAGGTGGGCGCTGTTGATGCGCACGCGTTGGGTCTTCACCAGCGTGGCCAGCGCCACCTTCAGTTCGGTGCGCGAGAAGGGCCTGTGTTGGCTGTGTTCGCGTGGCAAACGGTGCAGGAACTGCAGCAGCCAGTCGGTGCCGCAGGCCACACCGGCCAGACACAGTGTGTCGAACACCGCGTCCAGATCCTGCTCGGTCAGCAGCGTGTCGGGCAGGGTGTTTTCAGGCGTCGCATGGGCCGCGCCTGCGCCCGCGGATGAGGACGGCGCCTGCGGCGAAGAACCCGCGCCGGTTTGCAGGCGCTTGAGGTCGACGGGCTCGCCGCGCCAATTCACGAAACGGGGTGGGGTCTTGGGATTGCTGGCCATGCACAGGATCGTAGGCCAGGTCAGGGGGAAACCGAGCCGGAGCGCCAGATCCTGCATCTCGGAACGAAGGTCGAGGGTTGGTGCTGAAGTCGTAAGCCTGCAGTCAATTCCACGTAAGCTTTTGTTTGAACCGCGTCAGAACTCTATCAGTGTCACCCAGCACATTAAGGGCATGCGGCCCCGGTTGGTGCCGCAATGGATTTGACGGAGGCACACGATGGAACAACTGATGGCCGAGCGCATAGCCGCGCTGCCGAAATACCAGGAACTGAAGGCCAAGCGCACCAGCTTCGGCATCTGGCTCACCGTGGCCATGCTGGTCGTGTACTACGGCTTCATCCTGCTGGTGGCTTTCAACAAGCCCTTGCTGGCCAGCAAGCTGGGCGGCGGCGTCATGACGCTGGGCATGCCCATCGGGCTGGCGGTGATCGTGTTCACCATCGTCATCACGGCCATTTACGTGCGGCGTGCGAACAACGAGTTCGACGCACTGTCTGAACAGATCAACAAGGCGGTGCTCAAGTGAAGCCGCTTTCCAACCCCATGCGCCAGCTGCTGACGCTGGCCGCCCTGTGCGGCGTATCGGCCGCGGCCATCGCCGCCGGCGCCGATCTTGGCCAGGCCGAGAAGCAGGCCACCAACTGGACGGCCATCGGCATGTTCGGCGCTTTTGTGCTGTTCACGCTGTGGATCACCAAGTGGGCCGCTGGCAAGACGAAGAGCACGTCCGACTTCTACACCGCCGGTGGCGGCATCACCGGTTTCCAGAACGGGCTGGCGATTGCGGGCGACTACATGTCGGCGGCCTCGTTCCTGGGCATTTCCGCAGCCGTGATGGCCAGCGGCTTCGACGGCCTGATCTACTCGATCGGCTTCCTGGTGGGCTGGCCCGTGGTCACCTTCCTGCTGGCCGAGCGGCTGCGCAACCTGGGCAAGTTCACCTTTGCCGACGTGGCGGCCTTCCGCTTCAGCCAGACCCCGGTGCGCGTGTTCGCGGCCAGCGGCACGCTGGTGGTGGTGGCTTTCTACCTGATCGCGCAGATGGTGGGTGCGGGCCAGCTGATCAAGCTGCTGTTCGGCCTGGAATACTGGATTGCGGTGGTCATCGTCGGTGCGCTGATGATGGTCTACGTGCTGTTCGGTGGCATGACGGCCACCACCTGGGTGCAGATCATCAAGGCCATCATGCTGCTGTGTGGCGCTTCGTTCATGGCCTTCATGGTGCTGCTGCACTTCGGCTTCAGCCCCGAGGCGATGTTTGCCGAAGCGGTGAAGATCAAGACCGACCTGTCCATGAAGGGCGGCAAGACGGCTGAAGAGGCTGCCAGGATCGGCAGTTCGATCATGGGCCCGGGCAACTTCGTGAAGGACCCGATCAGTGCCATCAGCTTCGGTATGGCCCTGATGTTCGGCACCGCAGGCCTGCCCCACATCCTGATGCGCTTCTTCACGGTGCCCAACGCCAAGGAAGCGCGCAAGTCGGTGCTGTGGGCCACCACATGGATCGGCTACTTCTACATCCTGACCTTCATCATCGGTTTCGGCGCCATCACCTTCGTGCTGACAAACCCGGACTTCCTCGACGCCAAGGGCGCGCTGCTGGGCGGCAACAACATGGCCGCCATCCACCTGGCCAACGCGGTGGGCGGCAACGTCTTCCTGGGCTTCATCTCGGCGGTGGCCTTTGCGACCATCCTCGCGGTGGTGGCCGGCCTGACGCTGTCGGGTGCCAGCGCGGTGTCGCACGACCTGTACGCCACGGTGGTCAAGAAGGGCAAGGCCGACCCCGTAGCCGAGCTGCGCGTTTCCAAGATCACCACCATCTGCCTGGGCATCGTGGCTGTGGTGTTGGGCATCGCGTTCGAGAAGCAGAACATCGCCTTCATGGTGAGCCTGGCCTTTGCCATTGCCGCATCGGCCAATTTCCCCGTGCTCTTGATGAGCGTGCTGTGGAAGGGCTGCACCACGCGCGGCGCGGTGATAGGCGGCTTCCTGGGACTCATCAGCTCAGTGGCGTTGACGGTGGTGTCACCCGCGGTGTGGGAAGCCACGCTGGGCAACCCCAAGGGCAGCGCGCTGTTCCCGTACACCAGCCCGGCGCTGTTCTCGATGACCATCGGCTTCGTCGGCATCTGGCTGTTCAGCCTGCTCGACAACAGCAAGCGTGGTGCACAAGACCGTGCCGGCTTCCTGGCGCAGCAGGTGCGTTCAGAGACCGGTATCGGCGCATCGGGCGCCAGCGGCCACTGATCCAGATCGCAGACCCATCACGAGGCTGACGAAGATCAGCCCACCCTCAGGGACCACCGGCGTATCGTCAGTGGTCCCTTTTTCCTGGTCCACTCAGGGGTCGCTTGGCAGGCACGATGAAGGTCGAGATCGAACCACAACGCGAGATGTTGTCGCTGGTGACGGCGCGCATCAGCGACGTTTACATCCGAAAGCCCTGTTACGTGGACGGCAACGCCGATCTGGTGTCGGTGTGCCGTGAACTGTCCCAACGGGGCCTGACGCATGCGCTGGTCAACGACCTGCACCAGGGCCAGCCCCGCGTGGGCATGTTCACCACCACCGACCTGCGCGATGCGCTGCTGCGGCCCGAGCCGCCGCAGCATCTGGCCGTGCGCGACGTGGCGCGTTTTGACCTGGTGCGGGTGGCGGCCGATGCCGACCTGTTCGAGGCGCTTTGGCTGATGGTGCGCCACCGTGTGCACCGCCTGGTGGTGGTGGATGGCAGCATCATCGTGGGTGTGCTCGGCCAGCTGGACCTGGTGAGCTTTGTCGCCAACCACTCACACATTGCGGCACAGCAGATCGACGATGCCGCCACCGTGGCCGAGCTGGCCGATGCCGCCCAGCGCATCGACGACATGGTGCGCCTGCTGCACGGCAGCGGCATCCGCATCGAACGCATCACGCGGCTGGTGAGTGAGCTGAACACGCGGCTTTTTGCGCGCCTGTGGGCCCTCATGGCACCGAGCGATGTGCGCGAGAACAGCTGCCTGCTCGTGATGGGCAGCGAAGGCCGCAGCGAACAGATCCTGAAGACCGACCAGGACAACGCGCTGCTGCTGCGCGACGGGTTCAATCCGCCGGGGCTGGAGGCCGACCTCGAGCGACTGGCGCGTGACTTCAACGCCGCATTGGCGGAACTCGGGTACCCGCCGTGCCCGGGCCATATCATGCTCACCAACCCGGTGTGGCGGCAGCCGCTGGCAGCCTTCAAGGAAACCATGCGCGGCTGGATCTATGGCCACGACCCTGAAGGGCCGATGCACCTGGCGATCTTCTTCGATGCCGCCTGCGTGGCCGGCGACGCCACGCTGCTGCAGCAGGCGCGCGCGCACCTGGACCAGATGCTGTCTGGGCAGGATCAATACCAGGCGCGTTTCGCCGCCGCGGCCGACCAGTTTCAGGAGCCGGGAAACTGGTTCACCCGCCTGCGCGCCAGGCGCGACGAGCAGCCGCTGGACCTGAAGAAGCTGGGCACCTTTCCCATCGTGCACGGCGTGCGTGCGCTGGCGCTGCAATACGGCGTGCGCGAACAAGGCACGGTGGCGCGCATTGAAAGCCTGTTGGCACTGGGCAAGCTGGACGCGGCGGCTGCGCACGACCTCGTGGATGCACTGCACTTGCTGATGGGCATACGCTTGAACCACCAACTGCAGCAGCGGGCCCAGGGCTTCGATGCCAGCAACGAGGTGCGGCCTTCGGCGCTGAGCACGCTCGAGCGCGAGCCGCTGCACAACGCGCTGGCCATCGTGAAGCGCTTCCGCCTGTTTCTGCGCCAGCACTACCAGTTCGACACGCTCTGACACCGCCAAGACAACAACAAGATGACACCAGGAGACTGCGATGAAAGACCACCGCCCGGGCACGCCGCTCGTGCTGCAGCGGTTGCTGGCGCTGTTTGGCGCCGGCATGCTGCTGTTCAACTTTCCGCTGCTCAAGCTGTGGCTGATTGACGGCACGGTGTTCGGCTTGCCGCTGTTGCCGGTGGCCCTGTTTGGCGCCTGGGTGCTGCTCATCGCCGTGCTGGCGCTGCTGATGGAAACCCGGGGCGAGGGTTGAGCGCGTGAGCCTGCCGATGCCCCCGTTGACGCCGTCGTTGTCGCCGTCCGTGGTGCTCGGCGCATCGCTGGCCTATCTGCTGGCACTGTTCGCGGTGGCCGCCTGGGTCGACCGCCGCGCCGCGCAAGGGCGCAGCGTGATCGGCAACGCCTGGGTCTATGCGCTGAGCATGGGCGTGTACTGCACCGCCTGGACCTACTTCGGCAGCATCGGCCGTGCCGCCAGCGGTGGTGTCTGGTTTCTGCCCATCTATCTGGGCCCCACGCTGGCCATGGTGCTGGCTTGGGCCGTGCTGCGCAAGATGGTGCGCATTGCGCGCCAGTACCGCATCACCAGCATCGCCGACTTCATCGCCAGCCGCTACGGCAAGAGCCGCGCGCTGGCCGCGCTGGTGACGTTGCTGGCACTGGTGGGAGTGGTGCCTTACTTGGCGCTGCAGCTCAAGGCCGTGGCCAGCGGCTATCTGGTGCTCACGGGCCACCCGGTCCCGGGCGGCGGTGCGGCCCCAGGGTCTGCCGCGCCGCTGGACGTGGCGCTGATCGTGGCGCTGGTGCTGGCGGGCTTCACCATCGCCTTTGGCACGCGGCATCTGGACAACACCGAAAGGCACGAGGGCCTGGTGGCCGCGATAGCCGCCGAGTCGGTGGTCAAGCTGCTGGCGTTTCTGGCCGTCGGTGTCTTCGTCACCTGGGGCTTGTTTGCCGGGCCTGGCGACCTGGCGGCACGCGCGCTGGCGCAACCCGACATCGCGCGCCTGCTGCATGCCGACCCGGCCAAACCGTTTGCCTTTGACCAGTGGCTGGCGCTGCTGGTGCTGGCAGGCCTGAGCGTGTTGCTGCTACCGCGCCAGTTCCAGGTGATGGTGGTCGAGAACGTCGACGAGCGGCACATCCGCCGCGCCGCTTGGGTCTTCCCGGCCTACCTGCTGCTGATCAACCTGTTCGTGCTGCCGATAGCGCTGGGTGGGCTGCTGTTCTTCGGCGGCCACAGCGCGGCGGGTGGCGTCGTGTCGGGCGCAACCGATGCCGAGACTTTCGTGCTCAGCCTGCCGCTGGCTGCCGGCGTGCCCTGGCTGGCGCTGCTGGCCTTCGTGGGCGGCCTGTCGGCCGCCACCGGCATGGTCATCGTCGAGGCTATTGCGGTCAGCACCATGGTCTGCAACGACCTCGTGCTGCCGTTGCTGCTGCGGCGCATGTCTCTGAATTCACGAAACCTCACCGGCGCGTTGTTGTCCATCCGCCGTGCTGTCATCGTCGGTCTGATGCTGCTGGGTTGGCTTTACTACCGCATTGCCGGCGAGGCCTATGCGCTGGTCAGCATCGGGCTCATCAGCTTCGCTGCGGTGGCGCAGTTTGCGCCCGCGCTGCTGGGCGGCATGTACTGGAAGGGTGGCACACGCAACGGCGCGCTGGCCGGCCTGGGGGCAGGGGCGCTGTTGTGGGTGTACACGTTGATGCTGCCCAGCATTGCCAAGAGCGGCTGGTTGGACCCGGGCTTCTTGCAGCACGGGCCTTTCGGTCTGGCCCTGCTCAAGCCCGAAGCGCTGCTGGGCCTGACCGGCCTGGACAACCTGAGCCATGCGCTCTTCTGGTGCTTGCTCGTGAACGCGGGGCTGTATGTGGCGGTGTCGCTGGTGTGGCCGCCGCGCGCAGCCGAGGCCAGCCAGGCCCTCTTGTTCGTCGACGTCTTCGAACGCGCGGCGCAGGACCGCGTGTTCTGGCGCGGCAGTGCCAAGGTGGCCGACCTGGTGGCGCTGGTGGGGCGCTTCCTGGGTGCCGACAAGGCCCGGGCGCAGCTGGCCGCAGGCACGCATGACCTTGACGCCGGCCCCGATGCCGACCCGCGCCTGGTGCAGCAGGCCGAGACCCTGCTCGCCGGCGCGATCGGCAGCGCATCGGCGCGCGTGATGGTGGCCAGCGTGGTGCAGGAAGACACGCTGGAACTGCAGGACGTGATGCGCATCGTTGAAGAAGCCTCGGAGCTGCGGCACCTGAACGAACAGCTCAAGAGCATCGACAAGCTCAAGGACGACTTCATGAGCAGCGTCACCCACGAACTGCGCACGCCGCTGACCAGCATCCGCGCGCTTACCGAGTTGATGCGCGACGATCCTGACATGGACCAGCCTCAGCGCCAGCAGTTCCTGGGCATCGTGGTCAGCGAGAGCGAGCGCCTCAGCCGCCTCGTCAACCAGGTGCTGGACATGGCCAAGATCGAAAGTGGCCATGCCGAATGGCTCAGCGCCGACATCGACATGGCAGCGCTGCTGCACCAGGCGGTGCTGAGCACGGCCGAACTCTTTCGCGAGCGTGGCGCCACCGTGCAGTTGCACCTGCCCGCCACTGCCGTGCCGCTGCTGCGTGCCGACCCCGACCGGCTGCTGCAGGTGGTGCTGAACCTGCTGAGCAACGCCGCCAAGTTTGTGCCCCGCGAAGGCGGCCATGTGGACGTGCGGTTGACGCTGCAGGGTGCGCAGGTGCTGGTGGAGGTGCAGGACGACGGCCCCGGCGTGCCGGCGGCCCAGCAGGCACTGGTGTTCGAGAAGTTCCGCCAGGGCGGCGACGACAAGCACCGGCCGCAGGGCACGGGGCTGGGCCTGCCCATCAGCCGCAAGATCGTCGAGCACTTCGGCGGTCGCCTCTGGCTGAAGCCCACGCCCGGGCCCGGTGCCTGTTTCGCCTTTGAACTTCCGCTGCAGACCTCTGAGGAGACCACGACATGACACACAAGGTGTTGATCGCAGACGATGAGCCCAACATCCTGATCAGCCTGGAGTTTCTGATGAAGCGCGAAGGCCATCAGGTGCTGCTGGCGCGTGACGGCGACGAGGCGCTGGCGCTGATACGCAGCGAGCGACCGGCGCTGGTGCTGCTGGACGTGATGATGCCCAGGAAGACCGGCATCGAGGTCTGCCAGGCGGTGCGCGCCGACGATGAACTGGCTGGCGTGAAGATCTTGATGCTCACCGCCAAGGGGCGCGATACCGATGTGGCGCAGGGGCTGGGGGTGGGCGCCGACGGCTACATGACCAAGCCCTTCAGCACCAAGGAATTGGCGGCCCGGGTGCGCGAAATGCTGGCGGCCTGAATGATGGGTCGTGTGGTGCCGAAGGACCAGCGATGAAGACCGACCGCAACGAAGTCATTGCCGCGGCCGCCCCGGCGCTGCTGTTGGCGCTGGTGCTGGGTGGTGCAGCCGGCCTGCTGCTGGTCACGCTGGACGCAGCCCAGCGCACCACGCTGTGGGCCTTGCTGGAGCCGCGCATCGCGCTCGTCTTCATGCTGTGGCTGGCGGCGTCCATCGCGGCCGGGGCCGCGGCGCGCCGCGCCTGGCTGCACTTCGGCGCAGCGCCGGCTCGCCTGGCTGAAGACGTGCAGGTGCTGCTGACCAGCGACACGTCCCGCGCGCTGAAGGCGCAGGGCAGCGCTGGCAGCCAGGCGCTGGCCGCGTCCATACAGGCGCTGGCACAGCAGCGGGACACCCTGCGCGCCGACATCGCCGCGGAGGTGGCCGAAGCCAGCCGACAGGTCGAGCAAGAGCGCAACCGTCTCGCCGCGTTGATGGCCGAGCTGACGCAGAGCGTCGTGGTGTGCAACCTGGACGGCCGCGTGCTGCTGTTCAACGCCCGAGCGCGGCTGCAGTTTCGCGCACTGTCGTTGATTGACCGCAGCGCGGCGGCCGGGGCCCACGACGGTCGCACGATCGGCGGCGCCGAGGCGCTGGGACTGGGCCGCAGCATTTACGGCGTGCTGGACCGCCGCCTGGTGGCACACGCGCTGGAGGCCGTGCAGCTGCGGCTGCAGCGAGGCGCATCGCACCCTTCGGCGCAGTTCGTCACCGCCACGCGCGGTGGCCAGTTGTTGCGCATCCAGATGGCGCCGGTGCGCGTACCCGAGTCGGCCGCAACCGGGGACCCCGCCGCACTGAGTGGCTTTGTGCTGATGCTGGACAACATCACGCGCGATCACGCCGAAGACACCGCCCGCGACCGCTTGTTGCACAGCCTGACCGAAGGGCATCGAGGCAGCCTGGGCAACCTGCAGGCGGCGGTGGAATTGCTCGACGACCCGGGGCTCGACGCGGCCACGCGCGAGCGCTTCATGGCCGTGGTACGTGACGAAATTGGTGCCATGAACCGACGCCTGAACGACGCTGCCGAGCAGGGCCTGCGCAGCATCAAGGCGCGCTGGCCGCTGGAAGACATGCTGGGGGCCGACCTTGTGGCCGCCGCCGCGCAGCGCATCGAAGCGCAGCTGACGGTGATGGTCAACGTGGCCGACGCCGATGCCGGCCTGTGGTTGCGGGTCGACAGCTTCAGCCTGCTGCAGGCACTGATGCACCTGGCCGGCCGGCTGGCCGAAGAGTATGGGGTGACGCGGCTGCAGCTGCGCCTGGCGCCTATCGATTGCAAGGCTCAACTCGACCTCGTATGGGCCGCGCAGGCGATGAGCACCGAAACCGTGACGGCGTGGGAAAGCGAGCCCATCAAGACCGGCCACGACGAGACGCCGCTGACGGTGCGCGACGTCGTGGAGCGCCACGGTGGCGCGTTGTGGTTCGAGCGCGCGCGTGTGCGCCAGGAGGCGTTTTTCCGCTTTCTGCTGCCGCTTGCCACCAGCGCTGCTGCTGCTGAATCGCAGGACACACCCGACAGCCGGCCCGAGTACTACGACTTCGATCTCTTCGCCGGCGGCGACAGCAACCATGCACTGGACGAGCGGCGGCTGGTCGACCTGGTCTACACCGTGTTCGATACCGAGACCACCGGGCTGCAACCGGCCGAAGGCGACGAGATCATCCAGATCGGCGCAACGCGGCTGGTGGGTGGCCGGCTGCTGCGCGGCGAGGCTTTTGAACAGCTGGTGGACCCGCAACGCAACATCCCCGCAGCCGGCATCCCCATACACGGCATCACGCCCGACATGGTGACGGGCAAGCCGACCATCACCGAGGTGTTGCCTGCCTTCCATGCGTACGCGCAAGACAGCGTGCTGGTGGCCCACAACGCAGCCTTCGATATGCGCTTCCTGCAGCTGAAGGAAGCCAGCACGGGCGTGGTGTTCGATCAGCCGGTGCTCGATACGCTGCTGCTGTCGGCCGTGGTGCATCCGAACCAGGAGTCACACCGGCTGGAAGCCATTGCCGAGCGCTTCAACATCACTGTGGTGGGCCGCCACACCGCGCTGGGCGATGCGCTGGTCACGGCCGAGGTGTTTCTGAAACTGGTGCCGCTGCTGGCCGCGAAGGGCATCCACACGTTGGGCCAGGCGCGGGCAGCGGCGCAGGAGACCTATTTCGCGCGCGTCAAATACTGAGCAGTTGGCGGTGTGCAAGGGCCTGCGGCGCCGCGCAAGCGCACGGCGCTGGTCCGGCTTTCAGGCTCGCGCTGTGTAGCCCAGCAGCCTGCGCCAGTCGGTCACCGCAGGCGTGGTGAGCATGGCATGGTCCGGGGCCCAGTCGGTGTCGGCGCCGCTGCTTTCGGCGGTTTGTTGGTGACCGCTCGATGCCATCAGCCAGTCCATCAAGGCGGCGTCTCGCTGCCTAACCTGTTGCTCCAGGGTGCGAAGGTCGGCCAGGTAGGGCGCCACAGGGCCGTAGTAGTCGGTGGCCGGGCCTATGGGCACGAAGCCAAAGCCGATTTGCGCCAACGACCGGGCCAGGGGTTTTTCCATCGCCGCGTACCAGAAGCGCAGGCCGTGCTCCAGGCAGTACTGATACATCTGTCGGTACAGGTTAAGCAAGACGCCCGGCGCTTGGTGGCGACGGTCGCCTGTAAACGCGGCTGAGTTCTGTTGCGCAGTGACGCCGGCAAGGCCATCACCCTGGCGGCGGCGGTAGTCTTTGCGCACCATCAGGCGGCTGATTTCTGCTGCTTCGTTCGGCGAAGGCAACTCTATGCCCGCGGAGAGGTCGCAATGCCGTTGAAACGGGAACCGGGCTTCCGGGCCAGGCCTGACGAGCCGCACGTAGCCCACCAGTTGCTCTTCATGATCGAAGGCATAGAAGTGTGCCGCGCTTTCATCGTGCTCGTCGGTTTCGAGGCCGTCTGGGTAGTCCTCGGGCAAGAGAAAGTTGCACTCGAGGCAATACACCTCGAAGCGCATTTCCAGGGCTCTTTCAAAGGCCTGGGCACCGCGCGTGGCCAGCGTTGCAGCATGGGCCTTCATGCAAGCCGGCTCCGCAACTGCGCAAGGTCCGGAAATCGCGCCGGGCGTTCCGTTGAGGCCTGACCTTTAGCCTGTAGAAGGTACACGCTTCATTCTCTCGTCTGTTAGCTCGGTATGCTAGACGAAGATTGTGAGTCATCCAGCCGGGTTTCCTCGCGATGCTGGCGAGGCCATGGCAGCTAATGACGGCGGATCAGCCCGATGTTGCTGGCTGCGAACCGCCTGCAGCCGATCGGCGCGCGGCGTGCACTCTGAAAATGCAAACGCGGGCACTGCTGCCCGCGTTTGGCTGGCCTGGAGAAGCCTGCTTCAGGACTTGCGGCGGCGGGACAGGAGACTTGCGCCCAGCAGCGCCAGACCCGCAAGCGCCACCGAAGACGGCTCGGGAATCGCGTGGCCGGTCACCTGGGCCACCGACTTCACCGTCCAGCCGAGGCTGGATGCAGCTCCGTTGACGTCGTCGAAGGTGTTCGTCAGGAACAAGTCGTTCTTGCCGCCGTTGGCATTCGTCAGCGCATTGGTGTCGAACTGGGACGCCCACAAACCGCCAGTGACGTTGAGGAAACCCTGGCCGTTGCCACCAAACGTGTTGTTGTTGTAGTTGGTGAAATAGGTTGACACGAGGTCGCCAAAGAGCACGCCGCCGGCGGCGTAGGTGCCGCTGAGCAGCAAGGTGCCGCTGCTCACGCCAGGGTACAGGCCTGCGTTCAGGTCCTTCCCTGCGCCAACGTTCGGGCCCAGCGTCGGGTCGTAGTCGGTGTCGTGCAGCCACATCTGGAAGAAACCGTCCACGGAGACGGCTGACGTGGTGCATCCAAAGCCGCCACAGTTCACTTCAACCTTGTGATCCTTCAGGTTGCCAAAGACACCCGTGATGTAGCCCTGTGCGCCCTTGGTGAAAAGGGTGCTGCCCAGCGTCACGTTGGAAATGTTGGAGATGGAGAAAACGCCCATCGTGTCGGCCGAGGGGCTTACCGAGCCCACGCTGCCAGCAGCCCCAGAGGCAGCAGCGGCATCGCAGGTGGCCACTGTGTTGCACTTGACACCAGCAGCATTGCCGTACTGCGTGGTAGCGGAGTCGAAGTTGTCGAGCGAGAACTTGATCTCGCCGCCCGTGATGTTGGGAACCGGTGCTGCTTGTGCGCCGCCAAACGTTGCCAGGGCGACGATTGCGGCCATCGAGGCCTGCAAAGACATCTTCATCATTGAGTTACTCCAAGAAAGTTTGCGTTGAAAGGATAGGCCTGGTTGCAGCATTAAAAGCAATATTCAGGCCGACTTGTGCTTGTGCTTGTAAGTACTTGATTCAAAAGGGATTTATGGAACTATCTGGCAGCGCCCTGTTATCGAGTGTAAAGAAGACCGACGCACTGTGAGCTTTTGCCGCTCTAGGTCGTGTAGGAGAACTTTCTTTCATGGTCCAGGGCAGTTCCCCAGCCATCGGTCTTATGTGTGCAATATGTCACGCTTAACTGCGCAAATCCGGCGTTCGCGGCTTTGGCGATCAGGTGCGCCTCTGATTCTTTTTTGTCCAAAGACGTTGAGCCGTCGACGAGCTGCAGGGTGAGGCTGGGCTTGCCATCGGCCAACAGGCGAATCTTGAAAGCGCCGCTCAGCAGGTCGGCATACGCATGGTCTTCGTACAGCCAGTCCTTGACCTGTTCCACGGACGGCACAGCGGGCTGGCGGTCCTTGATGCGGCCTCGAAGCAGCACCACAGGCAGCCAGGGCTGTGCCAGGCCGGTGGCCTGGCACAGGGCCTCGACCGTATCGGGTGGCGCAAGCCGACCCAGGTCGCCGGTGGCAAAGCGCGGCAGGGGTATCGCCGCCTCCCGGTCCAGCATCGTGAAGCAAAGCTCGCCATAGCCATGGCTGTCGGGCCGCAGCACCTCGATGTGGCAGCGCAACGGGTTGTGGCAGAACAAGGATGGCAAAGAGCGGTCGCCCGCGGGCAGCCCGAGCCAGGACTCGGCGAGCGCAGGGTCGCGCAGCGCACGCCTCAGCGCAATCGTGGCGCGCGTTTCAAACAACAGGTTCAGTCCCAGTTCACCGACACCGAACGAGCTGCCGATCAGCCGCGACTTGTCCTTGTCGAGGTCGATGCCCATGCGCGCCGCGATGTATTCACGCTGCGCCTCGACCAGCATTTCTTCACCCAGGATGACACTGGTCTGCAGGCGTTGCCAATCGACGCCGCTGCGCCGGCCTTCGTCCAACAGCCGTCTGATGAACAGCGGGTCGGTGCACAGCAGGGTCTGCGCGAATCGTGGTCCCACATCGCGCAAGATCGCGCAGGCCATGTCTTCACGCACGCTCACGTTGGCCACGGTGACTGCGCGCGACGGAAACACCACCCCCATCGGCAGGCAGTTCACCAGCAAGCTCGGCTTCTCGTCGACGCCAAACACCTCCTGCAGCCCCAGATCGATGTCGAACCAGGCGCCCCGGTGCTGCTGCCGTGTGGTCAGCCTGAAGCCAAATCCCTGGCCGCCGCGCCCGGAACTCGTCAGTACGTCGGCCAACGCCCTGGCGGGCAGTGGGCGGGACAGCGCTTCCAGGTTGAAACGTCCGAAGGTGTTTTCCTTGGTCAGCACCGGCAACTGCCCCAGCGGCGTTGTCGGGCCCACGGCAGCGGGGTCGAGGCCGGACTCCTGCAGCAGCGTGCGGTACGCAGCGCTGTGGCGCGCCGCGTGGTGCGCGGCCTTCAAGGCCCCTTGCACCGACCGGGCCTGCATGCGCTCGTGGGGCACTCGGCGTGCATAGGCCAGCAAAGCCTTGCGCAGCAGCCGCACACCGAAGCCTGCTCCCATGTCGTCCATCACCCGGCCGCGGGCACGCGCAGATGCAGCCAGCGCAACAGGTCGGGGTTGAGGGCGCCCACGCGCGCCTTCAGTTCCTGCAGGTCGGCCAGGTAAGGCGCCACCGGTCCAAAGTAGTCGCCCTCGGCGCCCACTTGCTTGAACGCAAACCCCATGTGCGCGAGTGCACGCGCCAGCGGACGTTCCATGGCCGCGAACCAATAGCGCAGCCCGGTGTCCAGGCTGTACCTGAACATTTCGCGGTACAGGCTGAGCATGATCTGGGGCGTCGGGCTGCGCCGTTCGGCGGTAGCCGAAGGCGCTTCTTCCGGCGCCGTCACGCCGGCCAGCAGGTCGCCGCGGCGGCGCCGGTAGTCCTTGCGCACCATCAGGCGGCTGATCTCCGCGCTTTGCGCTGCGGGCGGCATCTGCACGCCGGGCAGCAGACCGGGGCAGCGAGACTGAAACGGCAGATGCTGCCGGGCATCAGGCCTGAGCAGCCTGACGCAGCCCACCAGTTCGGCCTCCAGGTTGAAGGCAGCAAAGTTCGCTGCGGTGGCGTCGTGCAGGTCTGATTCCAGCTGGTCGGGATAGTCTGTCGGTGGCAGAAAGGCCCGCTCCAGGCAATACACGTCGAAGCGCAAGCGCTGTATGGCGTGCATGCCCGTCGCATCGGTGGGCTGCACCCGCGCACTGCGGAAATGCGGCGCGAATTCCGCGACGGAACTGGGGGAAGGCGTGTGCATTCGGCGCTGTGTTGTATGACCCGACAAGGCCATGTTAGAGCCCGGCCTCCAGGGCGATCGAGCGTAAACCCGTTGCTGGACCTTGTCCCCACCGATCCGACGCGCAGCCCGCTCCGCGTACCACCGGACGATGGGCTGGCGCCCTTGCTGGCCAAACCATCTTCTGCGCCGCGCCCGCCACCGTGGATGATGCACGGGGCGTTGCCACCGAAACAGAACCTTTGAATGGGTTGCCGACCAATAGCGGCTCGCAGGTTACGCCGGTGGTCTGGCACTCGAACCGCCCGTGAACGCGCAACACCGGGCCCGTCTTCCGTCGTCAACGCTGCGAGGCAGCCAACCAGTAGGCAGCTCAATTTCATGTGCTGGGGCGATAAACCGGACTCTGAAGTCAAGTCCACGGCGCCCTTTGGCGCCCTGATGCAAGACGTTGACCGCCTCATCGGGCAGGCGTCGCCGCTGGCGCAGCCCGTGCTGCAGGCCATCCGCCGCGAGGTGCAGCCGGCGCTGCCCGCGGCGACCGAAACCTTCTCGTACCGCATGCCGGGTTTCAGGTTGCGCCGCACGTTCTTCCATGACGCGGCGTTCAAGAAACACATCGGCGTGTACACGCCACTGCAGGCTGGCCACCACGCTGCGCGTGGAGCTGGAGCCGTTTGCCAACGAGCGCGGCAACCTGGCCTTCGTGCTGAGCCGGCCGGTGCCGGTGCAGCTGATCGTGCGCGTGGCCGTGGCGTTGGCCGAGCAGTACAAAGGGTAGCGGGCGCCAAGGCCCGGGCTGCCCCTGGGTGCGCCCCGCGCGCCGTTAGCATCGCGGCCATGCGTGCACTGTTGATCGTCTGGCTGGCGGGCCTGGGACTGTTTCCTCCCTTGCTCTGCGCGCAGGTGGGCGAAGAAGTGCCGTTTATCACCACGCCCGACAACGTGACGCTGGCGATGTTGCAGCTGGCCGGCGTGGGGCGCGCTGACCACGTCATCGACCTGGGCAGCGGCGACGGCCGCATCGTCATCACCGCAGCGCGCCGTTTCGGGGCCAGCGGGCTGGGTGTCGAGATCGTGCCCGACCTGGTGCTGCGCAGCCGCGAAGCGGCCCGCCAGGCCGGTGTCGAGCGGCGCGTGCAGTTCCTCGAGCAGGACCTGTTCAAGACCGACCTCGCGGCGGCCACCGTGATCACGATGTACCTGTTGCCCGAAGTCAACCTGCAGTTGCGGCCGGCGCTGCTTCAGCTGGCACCGGGAACGCGCATCGTTTCACACGACTGGGACATGGGGGACTGGTTGCCCGACCAGACGACGACGGTGGCAGCACCCGACAAGACCATCGGGCGCGAAAAAATCAGCCGCCTGCACCGCTGGGTGGTGCCGGCACGCGCCGAAGGCCTGTGGTGCGGGCCTGGCGGCCAGCAACTGCGCCTGAGCCAGCGCTTTCAGGTCGTGCAGGCCCAGTGGCGCCAGGGCGCACGTGAAGGGATGCTGACCGGTGTGCTGGCGGGCCGGCGCTTGAGCTTGCTGGGCCCGACCACGCTCAGGCCCGTGCAAGGGCATGTGGACGATCTGACACTGCGTCTGGATGCGCCGGCCGCGGTGCTCTTCGGCCCCGGCGCTGCAGGCAGGAGCCCGGCAGTCACCTTGCGGCGTTCAGCGGCCGCTTCCTGCGGAGATTGAAGGAAACTGCCTGCATCTGGCGCTGGTGTCGGTGCTGCGGGTCATGTGGTCGAGCCCGCCGTCGCGGCGCGCGGTTGCTTCAGCCCCGGCGTTTGCGGGGTCCGCTGCGCCGCCGCCCGCGGCTGGCGCCGGCAGCCACCTGTTGGTGGACCAGGTGAACGGCCGTTGCGAGTGCTCAAAACCGCGCTCCTGCGGCGGCCGACACTGCCACCCCATTCAGTGCTCAGTTCGGAAGGGCTCGTCACGTCAGGTTCTCGAGGGTTCAAGTCTAGAGCCGGGACCAGGGCTCGCGTTCGGCCTCCAGGACTGCGCTGAGCCCGTTGCGTTCGTGCACCTCGCTGGCCCGGATTTCCAGCGTCAGCGGGCGTGCGCGCAGCCCGTCGATGAAGTGTTCAAGGAAGCGCCCGTGGCGGCGCGGCTGCGCGAGGCCATCAGCCGCGGACGATGTGGGCGTCCAGCCCGAGTCGCGGCGCCGGGCCGACCTCGGGCGCAAAGCCCACGCGCGCCCACATCTGCACCGTGGTGGTCGCCTGTGGAGCCTGCAGCAGCCGTCGAATGGCAGCGCAGGGCTGCGCCTGCTCGGGGGTACTCCATCCGGGTGCTGCGCAGCCTTGCCCCAGGCGGCGGCCCGGGTCGTCAGCCCGTGTCTGTTGCCGCGCTCGCCTGCGCGTGCCAGGCCTGCAGCAACGCTGCTTCGCGCTCGGGAGTCAGGCCCACGTTCGGCCGCTGCGGGCCGTTGGCTGGGCCCGCCAGGGTGCGCTGTGGGGCGCGAAGCCAGGCCGCGGTATCGGCCACCGTCTGCGCCAGCGGCCGGCAGCGCAGACCGTGGGCCTGCGCGCGTGCGGTGCTGGTGCGGTGCATGTCTTGCGACGCGCCGGGCAGCCACACCGGCAACTCGGTCCAGGGGGCCACCTGGTGCCCCAGCAAGAAGGGCTCGGCCACCCAGGTCAGGCGCGCGTCGGGGTTCAGCACCTCGCGCAGGGTGTTCAGCATCTCACCCATCGTCAGCAGGCCGTCGGGTCCATTGAGGTTGAACACGCCACGGGTGCCGTTTGCGGCCTGCAAGAGCAGCCAGGCGGCCACGTCGCGGGCGTCGATGAACTGCACCGGCGCCCGCGGGTCGCCGGGCGCCAGCACCTCGTCGCCGCGCAGCAGCCGCTGCACCCACCAGGTGAAGCGTCCGGTGGGGTCGTGCGGACCCACCAGCAGTCCGGGGCGGCTGATCAGGCACCGCGCGCCGAAGTGCGCCCGTGCCTGCGCTTCGCACAGCGCTTTCAAGCCCCCGTAGGTGTTGCTGTCGACGGTTTCGGCGGCCGGGTTGTCAAGGCGCTTCAGCGGTGCGTCCTCGTTGGTGCCAAGCGCTTCGAAGCGCTCGTAGACGCTGATCGTGGAGACCAGCTGGTACTGCCCCACCCTCCCGGCCAGCGCCGTGGCGAGTTCATGCATCTGCCGCGGCACGTAGGCGCTGGTGTCGATGGCCACGTCCCAGCTGCGGCCGTGCAGCGCCGACAGGTCGTGGTCGCGGTCGGCGATCAGATGCTGCGCTTGCGGGAACAAGCCGGGCTGGCTGCGCCCACGGTGCAGCAGCGTCAACTCGTGGCCGGCCGCCAGTGCCTGTTCGGCGATGTGGCGTCCGAGAAAGCGGGTGCCGCCGAGGATGAGGATGCGCGCCATCGCGGCATTGTGAAGCGGCGCGCGGCGCTTTGGTGCCGGCGCCCGGCAGCGGCCGCTACGTTGGCTGGAACAGGCCCTTGTGCTGCTCCCGCAGCAGGTTCTTCTGCACCTTGCCCATGCTGTTGCGCGGCAGCTCGTTCACCACGTCCACCAGCTTGGGCACCTTGAAGTTGGCAATCTGGCTCTTCAGTTGCTGCGTGATGTCGGCCCCCAGCAGCATGGCGCCGGGCTTGGCCACCACCACCGCCACCACCGCTTCGCCGAAGTCGGGGTGCGGCACACCAACGACGGCGCTTTCGGCCACGCCCGACAGGCCGTTGATGACGTCTTCGATCTCGGCCGGGTAGACGTTGTAGCCACCACTGATGATCAGGTCCTTGATGCGGCCGACGATGGTGACGTAGCCGTCGCTGTCGATGCGACCGACGTCGCCAGTCTTGAACCACAGGTCGGTGGTGAATTCGTCGGCGGTCTTCTCGGGCATCTTCCAGTAGCCCTTGAATACATTCGGGCCTTTGACCTCGATGTTGCCGATCTCGCCGGTGGCCAGTGGCATGCCCTTGTCGCTGCGCACACGCACGCCCACGCCGGGCAGGGCCGGGCCCACGGTGCCGCCGCGCCGCGCCGATTCGGGACGGTAGGGGTTGGAGGTGAGCATCACCGTCTCGCTCATGCCGTAGCGTTCCAGGATGGTGTGGCCGCTGCACTGCTGAAAGTCCTTGAAGGTCTCCAGCAGCAGTGGCGCCGAGCCGCTGATGAACAGGCGCATATGCCGGCACGCGCGCTGGTCGAAACTGGGCTCGCCCAGCAGCCGCACATACAGCGTGGGCACGCCCATGAAGACGGTGGCCTGGGGCAGGCGGGCCGTGACGGCGCGGGGCTCGAAGCGCGAAAACCAGATCATCTTGGCGCCGGCCAGCAGCGCGCCATGGCTGGCCACGAACAGGCCATGCACGTGGAAGATGGGCAGCGGATGCAGCAGCACGTCGTCGGGCTGCCAGCCCCATGCCGTCTTCAACACCTGCGCATTGGACAGCAGGTTGCCGTGCGTGAGCATCGCGCCCTTGCTGCGCCCGGTGGTGCCGCTGGTGTACAGGATGGCGGCCAGGTCGTCGGCCGTGCGCTGCACCGGGGTGTGCGTGGTGGGCTGGAAGGCGGCACGGTCCAGCAGCGTGCCGCTGCGGTCGTCGTTGAGCGTGAAGACGTGGCGCGTGCCGGCAACAAAGGCGATCTTGCTCACCCAGCCGAAGTTCTTGCCTCCGCACACCACCACCGCCGGTTCTGCGTTGCCGATGAAGTACTCGATCTCCGCCGCCTGGTAGGCGGTGTTCAGCGGCAGGAAGACATGGCCGGCGCGCAGCACGGCCAGGTAGAGCATCAGCGCTTCGACGCTCTTTTCGGTCTGCACCGCAATGCGTGATGCCGCTGGCAGCGCCAGCGAAGCGAGCAGGTTGGCCAGCATCGCGGTGCCGCGTTCCAGGTCGGCCCAGCTGTAGAACAGCGGCTCGGGCGTGTCGGCGGTTTCTATTGCGGTGGATTGCAGGTCGGCCGGGAAAGCCGCACGCAGGGCGACAAAGAGGTTGTCGTTTTTCATGGGTCGGTGAGGCTGGAACAGCGGCGAGAGCGGGCGCGCGACCGGGCGCTCAGTCGAGCGTCGCGCCCGAGCCCTTCACCACCTCGGCCCAGCGCTTGACTTCGCCAGCCACGAAGCTGCCGTAGTCGTCGCCCCAGATGTTGGGTGTTTCGGTGCCCAGGCCGGTCCAGACCGCTTTCAGGTCGTCGGCGTTGAGCGCCTTGCGCATCTCGCTGGACATCAGCTGGGTGATTTCGCGCGGTGTGCCCTTGGGTGCCCAGATGCCATACCAGGTGGCGACCTTGTATGTGGGCAGGCCGCCTTCTGTGGTCGTCGGCACGTTTGGAAACCCGGGTGCCCGTTTGTCGCCGGCCACCGCAATCGCGCGCAGGCGGCCGCTCTTGATGTGCGTGGCACTGCTGCCCAGGCCGTCGAACATCAGGTCCAGCTGCCCGGCAATCAGGTCTTGCAGCGCGGGCCCTGCGCCCTTGTAGGGAATGTGGGTGATGAAGGTCTTGGTCTGCAACTTGAACAGTTCACCGGCCAGGTGGTGGCTGGTGCCGTTGCCTGCCGAGCCATAGTTCAGCTTGCCCGGGTTCTTGCGCATGAAGGCCAGCAGCTCTGGCAATGTGCTGGCCTGCACCTTGGCCGGATTGACGACGATGACCTGCGGCACGCTGGACACCAGCCCCACCGGCACGAAGTCGGTCCCGAGGTTGTAGTCGAGCTTGGGGTACATGCTGGGCGCGATGGCGTGGTGCACCGCGCCCATGAAGAAGGTGTAGCCGTCAGGGGCCGCCCTGGCCGCCATGCCTGCGCCCAGCGTGCCGCCGGCGCCGCCCCGGTTGTCGATGACAAATTGCTTGCCCAGGTTGCGCGTCATCGCCGCGAAAAGCGGGCGTGCAAAGGCATCGGTGCCGCCGCCGGGCGGGAAAGGCACCACGATGGTCACTGGCTTGGCGGGCCAGGCGGCTTGCGCCTGGGCCCAAGAGGACGCAAGGGCTGCCGCGCCGGCAGCCAGGGCCTGGCGGCGGTTGATCGTCTGCATGGGCTTGTCTCCTGATCAGTCTTGTGTGGGGATTACAGAGGGTTGGCAATGGCGCGCGAACGCGCCACCTCTCCTTGTCGGAACTTGGCATGGCTGGCTTCCACCTTGGGCAGGTCGTACAGGTAGTTCACCATCATGCCGAACGACTGGCGCAGACCCTTGGGTGACAAGTTGCCGCGTGCATTGATGCGTTCCAGCCGGGCCCCATTGTCAAGGTGAAACCGTGCCACCGGGTCACCCTGCGGGGTCGGTGAAAGCCCCAACAGGTAGGCACTGCAAATCCGGTGCAGGGCGGCCTGGTCTTCTTCGGTCATGGACTGATGGGCGGCCGCGCCCTGCAACGCCGACAGGTCGCCGTTGCACAGCGTGCGCAGGCGCGCGCGCGCCGAATCCAGCTCGGCCACGGCGGCCTTGCGGACTTGGGGCAGTGACGTCCAGTCGGGCTCGGCCAGCAACCACGCAGCCAGGCCCGGAATCGGCGACAGCGTGCAGAAGGTCTTCAGTCGCGGCAGTTCACGCTGCAACTGTTGCGCCACCGTCTTGATGAGGAAGTTGCCCAGGCTCACGCCGCGCAGCCCTGGTTCGCAGTTGCTGATGCTGTAGAACGCGGCGACGCGAAAGCGGTCGGGCTGCAGCGGCGTGCTGGCCTTGTCGATCAGTGGCGCGATGGCACCGGGCATCTCGGGCAGCAATGCCACCTCGACAAAGATCAGCGGCTCGTCGGGCAGCTGCGGGTGGAAGAAGGCAAAGCAGCGGCGGTCGGGCTGCAGGCGGCGGCGCAGGTCGTCCCAGCCGTCGATTGCATGCACGGCCTCGTGGTGGATGATCTTTTCCAGCAGCTGCGCCGGGGCGTTCCAGTCCACACGCTTCATCTGCAGAAAGCCCGGGTTGAACCACGAGGTCAGCAGGTGCAGCAGGTCGGCCTCGATCACTTCCAGCTCGGGCCGGGCCTTCAGGCGCGCCAGCAGCGCGCGGCGCAGGCGCAGCACCGCGGCGGTGCCACCAGGCATGCGGTTCAGGCGCCGGAACAGCTCCTGCCGCGCAGGCTCGGCCGCACGGGTCAATTGCAGCAGCGTGTGTGCGTTGGGCTGGAGGGCGTAGTCCTGTGCCAGCTTCAGCACGAGTTGCGGGTCGGGGCTGAGGTCGTCGGCCAGGAAATCGAAGAATTCGTCGAGTGATTCGTCTTCCAGGCTGTCCAGGCTGGCAAGCACGTCGGCGGCCATCGCCATGCCGCCCAGTTCGCCCTTTTCGCCCAGCAGCCGCTTGCAATCGGCCTTCATGCGGCGCAGCGTGCGCTCTGTCCGGTGGCGTGCCGAGGCATGGCGCAGGTCGTCGAACATGGAGGCGTTCCTTCTGGGGGTTGTGCTCAACTTCATGTCAACGTCACCTGTGGCTCAAGCTTTAGGGTTTGCAGTGTCGCCCAGCCGACGAAGAGCACGTGTGCGCGACGTTTGCCGCAAACGGGGGTCGGCTGCGGCAGGAGGATCGCGCCTTCCCGGCGCTGCCGGGTGAGCTGGCCCGTGAGGGTCGAGAGGGGTGCGCGGTGCAACCGCATTCGTTGCGCGACTCAGGGTGCTGCCAACACCTGTGGCACGAGGCGCTTCACTTCGTCGGTCAGCATGTCGCGCAGCGTGCTCATTTTTTCAGCGCTCGACAGGGCTTCCCAGGGGTTGCCGCTGCCGTCCTTGGCCTCGCCCGCCGAAAAGATCCGCGACGCCTTTGCGGTACGGGTGTTCAGCACCTTGGCCGTGGCGGTGTCGATCAGCGTCGCGCGCAGGTACACATAGGGAGCGAGGAAGCCGATGCCCGATTCGCGTGTGCGCAGGTTCGTGACCTTGGTGCGTCTTTCCACGAACAGGCCCACGCCGTCCAGCGGTCCCGGGCTGTCGATCATCTCCACAAAGCGAAACTCGGCTTCGGAGCGGTAGCGCGTCAGCAGCAGCAGGTGGGTGGTCCGGTTTTCCTTGAAGGCGGCAGCCAGATCGGCTGGCATCTTCATCACATCGCCCACCGCGAGAGACTGCAGGTGATCGAAGAAGTCGGCTTCGCTGGGCGCTATGAGCCAGACGCTGGCCATCGGCGCGGCCGCCTTGATCGCCTGCTGTGTCGTGATCAGGGCCACCTTGTCCAGCGCGCCATCGGCCACCGGCAGGCGCTGCCGCTGGTTCTGGTTGATGCGGCTGCCCGTAGATTCCTGGAACGACACCACGCTCAGCTCACGTGCCACCTCGGAGATCACCGCATAGGACGGCGGCACCTGCAGCGGGGCTTGCGACGTCTGCGCGGTGGCCAGCGCAGCACCTGTGGCGAGCAGCAGCGCGGAAACCTTGGCTCGCATGCGGGATGTTGTCATGTTGGGGCTCGGTCGATGCCGGCCAGTGCGCCGACGGGGTTGATGCAGCAGAGGTCGCCTGTGGACGCCGCCAAGTCTAACGTCGACACGCCATGTACTGCCCGTGGGTTTCATCCGATGGCATGAGTGGCGGTGCCTTCACTTCCGTTCTGGCCCGCGCTGCACCGGCTACGATCCGCGTCTTTCCACGCCGCCCTTTTTTGACGGAGACCAGCCCATGCAGCGCCGAACCTTTCCCTACACCGTTGTCGCACTCGGCCTGGCCCTGGCCAGCGGGACCGCGCTGGCCCAGGCCGGCAAGGACATCAAGATCGCTCTCATCGCCAGCAAGACCGGCCCGCTGGAAGCGTATGCCAAGCAGACCATCGTCGGCTTCAACATGGGCCTGGAATACGCCACCGGCGGCACCATGACGGTGGCCGGCCGCAAGCTGGTGGTGATTGAGAAAGACGACCAGGGCAAACCCGACGTGGGCAAGGCCGCGCTGGCCGCCGCCTATGCCGACGACAAGGTCGATATCGCCGTCGGCCCCACCGCCAGCCCGGTGGCCCTGGCCATGCTGCCGGTGGCCGAGGAATACAAGAAGGTGCTGCTGGTGGAGCCGGCCGTGGCCGACAGCATCACCGGCGACAAGTGGAACCGCTACATCTTCCGCACCGGACGCAATTCGTCGCAAGACGCGGCGGCCAACGCCGCAGCGCTGGACAAGCCAGGCAACGTGGTGGCCATGCTGGCCAACGACAACGCCTTCGGGCGCGACGGTGTGAAGGCCAGCAAGGACTTCATCAAGAACGCCAAGATCGTGCACGAGGAATACCTGCCGGTGGGCACCACCGACTTCACCGCCGGCCTGCAGCGCATCGTCGACAAGCTGAAAGACCAGCCGGGCCGCAAGTTCATCTCGGTGGGCTGGGCGGGCAGCCCGACGCCGTTTTCCAAGATTGCCGACCTGGACCTGAAGAAGCGCTACGGCATCGAACTGGCCACCGGCGGCAACATCCTGCCGGCGATGGTGGCCTACAAGCAGTTCGAGGGCATGGAGGGTGCGCTGTACTACTACTTCGGCATCCCGAAGAACAAGGTCAACGAATGGCTGGTGGCCAACCACTACAGCAAGTTCAAGGCGCCGCCCGACTTCTTTACCGCCGGCGGCATGAGCGCAGCCATTGCGGTGGTGGAAGCGCTGAAGAAGACGGCCGGCGACACCGGCACCGAGAAACTCATCAGCACGATGGAAGGCATGAGCTTCGAGACACCCAAGGGCAAGATGACCTTCCGCAAGGAAGACCATCAGGCGATGCAGGACATGTACCACTTCAAGATCAAGAACGACCCGGCCTTTGCCTGGGGCGTGCCTGAGCTGGTGCGCGTGATTCCGGCGTCGGAGTTGCAGATTCCGATTCGCAACAAGCGCTGAACAACGGGCCTGGCCGTGCCCAGGCCTGCTGCGGTGCGGCGGCGTGATGCTTGAGACCCGAGACCTGACCATCCGCTTCGGCGGCCATGTGGCCGTCGATCATGTGTCGTGCCGCTTCGAACCCGGCACGCTGACGGCCATCGTCGGCCCCAACGGCGCCGGCAAGACCACCTACTTCAACCTCATCTCGGGCCAATTGCCGGCCAGCGAGGGTACGGTGCTGCTGGCAGGTGCTGACATCACGCGGTTGCCGGCGCCGGTGCGCACGCGCCGCGGCCTGGGCCGGGCTTTCCAGCTGACGCAGCTGTTCCCCAACCTCACGGTGCACGAAAACGTGCGCCTTGCCGTGCAGGCGCGCGAAGCCGGCCGCGGCCGTGGTGCACTGGACATGTGGCGCGACATGTGGGACGTCTGGTCCAACCGCAAGGCCTGGATCGATGAGGCGCTGCAGGTGCTGGCGCAGGTGCAGCTGGCCGACAAGGCGCAGGCCACCGCCAGCAGCCTGCCGCATGGCGACCAGCGCAAGCTGGAGGTGGCGCTGCTGATGGCGCTGGACCCCAAGGTCTACATGTTCGACGAACCCACCGCCGGCATGAGCGTGGACGACGCACCCGTGGTGCTGGACCTGATACGGCGGTTGAAGCAGCGCAAGGACGTGGTCATCCTGCTCGTGGAGCACAAGATGGACGTGGTGCGTGAACTGGCCGACCGCATCATCGTGCTGCACAACGGCCAGCTGGTGGCCGACGGTGAACCGGCCGCGGTGATCGCGTCGCCAGTGGTGCAGCAAGCCTATCTGGGCATGGCTGCGGAAGAGCCGGCATGACGGCCTTGCTGCAGCTCGAAGGCGTGCACACGCACATCGGCGCGTATCACATCCTGCATGGCGTGGACCTGCAGGTGCCCGAGGGCCAGGTGACGATGCTGCTGGGCCGCAATGGCGCCGGCAAGACCACCACGCTGCGCACCATCATGGGCCTGTGGCGGGCCACGCAGGGTGAATTGCGTTTTCGCGGCCAGCGCCTGAACGACACAGCCACGCCGGACATCGCCGCCCAGGGCATCGCCTATGTGCCCGAAAGCATGGGCATCTTCACCGACCTCACCGTCAAGGACAACATCGTGCTGGCCGCGCGTGCGGCACGCCATGAAGGCGAACTCGACCGCCAGCGGCTGGACTGGATCTTCAGCCTGTTTCCGGCACTGCAGAAGTTCTGGCTCTATCCGGCGGGCAAGCTCAGCGGTGGCCAGAAGCAGATGCTGGCGGTGGCGCGAGCCATCTGCGAGCCGCGTGCGTTGATCCTCATCGACGAGCCCAGCAAGGGCTTGGCGCCGTCGATCATCCAGAATCTGATCGCGGCCTTGCGCGAACTGAAGGCGCAGCGCACCACCATCCTGATGGTGGAGCAGAACTTCATGATGGCGCAGGCGCTGGGCGACAGCGTGGCGGTGATGGACAACGGCCGTGTGGTGCACGCCGGCAGCATGGCCGAGTTGTCAGCAGACGCCGCAATGCAGCAGCGTTTGCTGGGCTTGTCGCTGGGGGCGCATGCATGAGCAAGACCGTGGCGCCGCTAACGTCCTTGCCGGCAGTGGCAGCCCCCGCGGCGGCGATACCGAAAGCCAGCTTCGACTGGAAACCGCTGCTCTTGCTGTTGGCGGTGATGCTGCTGGCCGTGCCGGCCATCGGCAGCGGCAGCACCTGGCTGACGCTGACGGTGGCGGGGCTGGCGATGGGGCTCATCATCTTCGTCATCGCTTCGGGCCTGACGCTGGTGTTTGGCCTGATGGACGTGCTGAACTTCGGCCACGGCGTGTTCATTGCACTCGGCGCCTTCATGGCCACCACGGTGATGGGCGGCATGGCGGTCTTCGCCGACCAGGGCCTGGGCCCTGCGCTGCTGACGCTGCTGTGCGCCATGGTGGCGGCCATGGCGGTGGCCGGTGCCGTGGGCTGGGCCTTCGAGCGCGTGATCGTGCGGCCGGTGTATGGCCTGCACCTGAAGCAGATCCTGATCACGATGGGCGGCATGATCGTTGCCGAAGAACTGATCAAGGTCATCTGGGGCCCGCAGCAGATTGCCTTGCCCTTGCCCGAGGCGCTGCGCGGCTCCTTCTTGCTGGGCGACGCGTCAATAGAGAAGTTCCGCCTGCTGGCCGCCGCGGTGGGCCTGGTGGTGTTTGCGGCGCTGGTCTACACGCTGTCGCGCACCAAGATCGGCTTGCTCATCCGCGCCGGGGTGCAAGACCGCGAGATGGTGGAGTCGCTGGGCTACCGCATCAAGCGCTTGTTCGTGGGTGTCTTCGTTGCTGGTTCTGCGCTCGCGGGGCTGGGCGGCGTGCTCTGGGGGCTGTACCAGCAAAGCGTGTCGCCGCAGATCGGTGCGCAGGTCAACGTGCTGCTGTTCATCGTCATCATCATCGGCGGCCTGGGCTCCACGCTGGGCTGTTTTGTCGGCGCGCTTCTGGTGGGCCTGCTGGCCAACTACACCGGTTTCCTGGCGCCGAAAGTGGCGCTGTTCTCCACCATCGCGCTGATGGTGGCGGTGTTGTTGTGGCGCCCGCAAGGGCTGTACCCGGTGACGAACCGATGAGCGGCTTGTGCTGAGCCGTCTGTTGTCGCACGACCTGCCACGCAGCCGCTGGCTGAGCCTGGCGCTGGTGGCCATCGTCGTGGGCCTGGCGTTGGCACCCTTTCTGTTTCCCGGCGCCAAGGCGCTGTCGGTGGCCGCCAAGATGCTGGTGTTCGTGTTGCTGGTGGCCAGCTTCGACCTGCTGCTGGGCTACACCGGCATCGTCAGCTTCGCGCACACCATGTTCTTCGGCATCGGTGCCTATGGCGTGGCGATCGCCAGCACCCGCCTGGGGCCGGGATGGGGTGCGGTGCTGCTGGGCACCGCGCTGGCGCTGGCGGTGTCGCTGTTGCTGTCGCTGCTGATCGGCCTGTTCAGCCTGCGCGTGCGGGCCATCTTCTACGCGATGATCACGCTGGCCGTGGCCACCGCTTTCCAGACCCTGGCCTCGCAGTTGTCGGACATCACGGGTGGAGAAGACGGTCTCAGTTTCAAGGTGCCGGAGTGGTTGAGCCCGTCGTTCACGCTCTTCGAGCAGCCGGTGCTGGGCGTCGCCGTGGACGGCAAGGTGCTGACCTATTACCTGCTGTTCGTTGCCGTGATGGTGCTGTTCCTGGCGTTGCTGCGCATCGTCAACTCGCCGTTTGGCCGCGTGTTGCAGGCCATCCGCGAAAACGACTTCCGCGCCGAGGCCATCGGCTTTCGCACCGTCGTCTACCGCACCTGGAGCAACGTGTTGTCGGCGGCGTTCGCCACGCTGGCCGGTGCCCTGCTGGCGCTGTGGCTGCGCTA
Source organism: Rubrivivax sp. (assembly GCA_031429255.1). Taxonomy (GTDB): domain Bacteria; phylum Pseudomonadota; class Gammaproteobacteria; order Burkholderiales; family Burkholderiaceae_C; genus Rubrivivax. The sequence continues at coordinate 22,337 of JANOZF010000034.1, read as the reverse complement.
CGTGGGGCCGGACACCACGCTGTCGTTCGAGATCATGCTGGACATCCTGCTCATCGTCGTCATCGGCGGCATGGGCACGATGTATGGCGCGGTGGTGGGGGCGGCGGTGTTCGTGCTGGCGCAGAACTACCTGCAAGACCTGCTGAAGCTGGGAGGCGGTGCGCTCGAGGGCGTACCGGTGCTGTCGCAGATCGTGTCACCCGACCGCTGGTTGTTGTGGCTGGGCGTGCTGTTCGTGCTGTCGGTGTATCACTTCCCGACCGGCATCGTCGGCCGACTGCGCGTGCTGGCGCAGAAAGGACCCGCTGCATGACCCTACAGGCCGCACCGCAATCGCGCTATCTCGTCTGTGAAGGGCGCGAGATCCATGTCACCGAATGGGGCGCCGGCCCGTCGCAGACCGTGGTGGCCTGGCATGGTCTGGCGCGCACCGGGCGTGACATGGACGCCATCGCTGCACACCTGGCGAAGCGCTATCGCGTCATCTGCCCCGACACCCTGGGCCGTGGTCTCAGCCAGTGGAGCCCGGCCCCGGCGCAGGAGTACTGCCTGGCCTTCTACGAAAAGCTGGCGGTCTCGCTGCTGGACCTGATGGGCGTGCAGCAGATGCACTGGCTGGGCACCAGCATGGGCGGCGCCATCGGTCTGCGCGCGGCCGCGGGCATGCTGCGTGGTCGCATCCAGCGCCTGGTGCTCAACGACATCGGGCCTGAACTGGCCAGCTCGGCGGTGCAGCGCATCCGCAGTTATGCCGGCAACCCACCCGCCTTTGTCAGCGTGACGGAGTTGGAGGCCTACTTTCGCACCATCTACAAACCCTATGGCTGGCTCAGCGATGCGCAGTGGCGCCTGCTGACGGAAAGCAGCCTGCGCCGCCTGCCGGACGGCCGCGTGACGCCGCACTACGACCCCGCGATGGTGCAGCAGTTCGAATGCCACCCGCAGGACTACGACCAGTGGCCGGCCTGGGACAGCCTGCGCCTGCCGGTGCTGTGTCTGCGTGGTGAAAGCTCCGACCTGCTGCTGCCCGCCGTGGCCGAAGCGATGACGGTGCGCGGGCCGAAGGCCCAGCTGGTGACGGTGCCCGGATGCGGGCACGCGCCAGCGTTGAACACGCCGGCGCAGTTCGATCTGGTGGAGCAGTTTCTGCGCGCCTGACTCAAGCGCAGCGCAGCACAGGCAGGGGCAGCGGCAAGGGGCGGCCGCACCGTCTGGCGGGGGGCTGCTGGTGCAGACCCGCCTGGGCCGCCTGGGCCGCCTGGGCCGCCTGGGGATTGCGGCGCCTGGTCTTACTTGCCGGCAACAGCCATCGGGCTGACCGCCCTGGGCGCAGCCACGCCGAAGTCATGTGGCTCGGCCGTGAGCGCGGCGGTTTGGCCGTCGCGCACTGCCTGGCGTGCTTCGGCACGCACCGCATCACGGCTGCGCTGCGCCATGAAGCGGGCTTCGTGGCCGACGCTGGCTTCGTTGATCTGCAGTGTGCCTTCGGCGCGGGCCACGGCCAGGTCGGCCTTCACCGCGGCGCGGGTGACCTGCGACACGACGGCTTGCGCATAGTCGTAGGTGGCTTCCTGAGCCAGCACCGGGCCGCTGGCGGCGGCAAGGGTCAGGGCGATGGCGGTGAACAGTTGGGTGGTCTTCATGATGTTTGTCTTTCGGTTGACGGTTGAGCGGGTGAACGGATTGGATGGCGCTGCCACGGGTGCGGCGGCGGGACTTACTTCGCTGCCAAGGCCATGGTGGCGGCGGCCTTCGGCACTGCGACATCGAAGTCGTGCGGCTCGGCCGTCAGCGTGGCGATCTGGCCGCTGCGGGCGGCGGTGCGGGCTTCGGCGCGCACACCGTCACGGCTGCGCTGCGCCATGAATCGGCTGTCGCGGCTGTTGCTGCCTTCGTGGATCTGCAGCGTGCCTTCGGCGCGGGCCGTGGCCAGGTCGGCCAGCACGGCGGCGCGGGTGACTTGCGACACGGCGGCTTGCGGATATTCGTAGGTGGCTTCCTGGGCCAGCACCGGGCCGCTGGCGGCGGCAAGGGTCAGGGCGATGGCGGTGAACAGCTGGGTGGTCTTCATGGTGTGTGTCTTTCGGTTGGTGTTGCTGAGAGATCGGGTTTGTCTTCGCTAGGAGGCCGGACCTGCGCCGACCACAGAACGAATTCTGAAAACCCAAAACAACGCCTTCCGAACAGGCAGATGACAAATTCGTAATCTTGTCGAGACCCGAAAAATGCGACCATCCCAACCTGTTGCGACCTGCTCGCCCACGGGAACACCATGCGCCTCCTGGTTGTTGAAGACGAAGCCAAGCTGGCCCAGTACCTGCACAAGGGCCTGGGCGAAAACGGCTATGTGGTGGACGTGGCACGTGACGGCATCGAAGGTCGGCGCCTGGCCACGGGGGGCGAGTACGACCTGGTGCTGCTGGACATCATGCTGCCCGGCGTCGATGGTTACGGTGTGCTGGCTGCGCTGCGCGCAGAGAACCGCTACACACCCGTGCTGATGCTCACGGCGCGCGACAAGGTGGAAGACCGCGTGCGTGGCCTGGAGCAGGGCGCCGACGACTATCTGGTGAAGCCCTTCGCCTTTTCAGAGCTGCTGGCCCGCGTGGGCGCGCTGCTGCGCCGCGGGCCGTCCAGCCAGGGCGCAGGCGCACAGGCCGCGACGCAGCTGCGTCTGGGCGACCTGGAGCTCGACCTGCTGGCACGCAAGGCCGCGCGCGGCACGCAGCGCCTGGACCTCACGGCCAAGGAATTCAATCTGCTGGCATTGCTGCTGCGCCGGCGTGGCCAGATCCTGTCGCGCACCACGCTGGCCGAGCAGGTGTGGGACATGAACTTCGATTCCGACACCAATGTCGTGGAAGTGGCGGTGCGCCGCTTGCGCGCCAAGCTGGACGACCCCTTTGACGCCAAGTTGCTGCACACCGTGCGCGGCATGGGCTACGTGCTCGAGGAGCGCAACACATGAACACGGCTGCCCATCCGACGCTGCTGAACACGGCCCCTTCATCTCATGGGCCGGCATCCGCGTTGCCGCCCGATGCCGACAGCCCTCCGCTGGCCGCCGCTGCGGCCTGCACCTCGGTGCTGTGCAGCCATTCCATCGGCCGCCGGCTGTCGCTGAAGCTGGCGCTGTTCACGATGGGCGTGCTGACGGTCTTGTTCGCCTTCTCGTGGTTCAGCGTCAGCATGTTGGTGAAGGAGCGCATCGCGGAAGACCTGTACCGGCGCTGCCAACTGCTGGAGGATGTGTTGACGCTCGAAGCCCGCGCCGGGGGCGAAGCCGCCGTGCTGCAACGACTGAAAGCCGATGCACCTATGCGCGGGCAATCGCGGCTCCAGGCCTGGCGTGCCGACAACGTGCCTTTCTTCGCCGACGTGATGCCGCCTGCCATGCAGGACTCGGCCCACTTGCGCACCAACCGCATCACCGTGATGGCCGACACGCTGACCGGCGGCAGCGTGTACCTGGACTACACGGTCGACTTCTCGCACGACGCGGCCATCGGACGCCGCTGGGCCTGGTTGCTGGTGCTGGCCACGCTGGCCGCTGGCGCGGTGGTGTGGGTGGGTGTGCGCTGGCATGTGCAACGCCAGTTGCGGCCCCTGCACGAACTGGCTGCGCAGACGCGCGCCATGTCACCGGGCAAGCTGCAGCAGCGCCTGCAAATGGTCGACCCGGCCGAGGAGGTGTTGCCCTGGATCGAGCAGTTCAACGCGCTGATGGCGCGGCTGGAGCAGTCCTACGCGCAGCTGGAAGGCTTCAACGCCGACGTGGCGCACGAGTTGCGCACGCCGTTGGCGAACCTGATGGGCCAGACCGAAGTGGCGCTTTCGCGCGAGCGGCCGGTGGACGAGATGCGCGACACGCTGGTGTCCAATCTGGAGGAGATGCAGCGCCTGTCGGCCATGATCAACGACATGCTGTTCCTGTCGCAGGCCGACCGCGGTGCGGTGGCGCGTCGCGGCGAGCCGGTGAGTCTGGCCGCCCTGGTCAGGCAGGTGGTTGAATTCCACGAAGGCGCGCTCGAAGATGCCGGGCTGAGCCTTCGCGTGGAGGGCGACGCCATGCTGCCGGTGGACGTGTCGCTGTTCAAGCGTGCGCTGTCGAACCTGCTGGGCAATGCCACGCGGTTCGCCCTGCCGGGCACCACGGTCGTGATCGGCATTGCGGCCGACGTGAGCCAACAGGTGCGGGTGGACGTTCGAAACCAGGGCCCGGCGATCGCGCCCCATGCATTGCCGCGCTTGTTCGACCGTTTCTTCCGCGCCGACGAGTCGCGCTGCTGCGACAGTGGCGTGCAACACCACGGTCTGGGCCTGGCCATCGTGGCGGCCATCGCACGCATGCATGCGGGCCGCACCATCGCCGAGTCGGCCGGTGGCACGACGCGGGTGGGCTTCACGCTGGCAGGTTCGTAGCGGCAGGGGCGGCTGCCACCGCAGACGCGCAGGCGCCCCGCTCAGAAATTGTTCAGGCTGCTGGCCGGGATCACCACGTAGCCCAAACTGCCCGGTACCAGCCACATCAGCTTCACCTGGGCGGGGCCGAGACGATCGTAGTAATCGAGATGGACAGTGACACGATCGCCGGCGTAGAAGAACATGCTGCCACTGGTGTCGGTGGTGGGCATGTGGTCGGTCCAGTTGTCGATGAGCATTTGGCCGCCTACAAACAGCCGCACGCCGTCGTCTGAAACGGTGCGGAAGCGGTAGTAGCCCCTGCGGGGAATGGTCACCGTGCCCGTCCAGCGCACCGCGAAGTTGTCGGCCGGCACGCCGGCGGCGGGTGCATCGTTGCCCCAGTTGAAGTCCACGGCCTCGGTGCGGACCACCAGAGGCCCGCCGCTGGCCGCGACGTCGCCGAAGTACTGGGCCTTCAGGCCAGCGCCGTTGGCGTAGACGAAGGGCGGCAGCGGCGCCATGGTCTCTTCACTGCCGATCTCGCGCAGATACTGCACCAGCTGCGCCAGTTGCGCGTCGGTCATCGACACCCCGTTGTGCGCGCGCACGGCGGCCTCCAGCGTGGCGGCCGAACCGTCGTGCAGGTAGGGTGCGGTGGCCCAGACGTCGCGCAAGGTGGGCACGTCGATGCCCGACAAGGTGTTGAACAGGCGCTGCCCGCTGCTGGCCTTGACGGTGCCGATGTTGGCCGGGTTGTCCGCTGCACTGCCCGTGAAGGACGTGCCGCTGTGACATGAAGCGCAATTAAGCGACGCAAAGAGCTCGCGGCCCTGTGCACCCACTGCGGTGAGTGCGCCGCTGGCGCTGCGCGCGGGCGAAGGGTCGAAGGTGTTCAGCGAGCCCACGTAGGCTGCCAGTGCGTCCAGGTCGGCCGAGACGCCGGCCTTGGCGTCACCCAGCGGCTGGCTGCGCGTGCCGGTGCCGAACTGCGCGTCGGTCATCAGGCCGGTGCCACCGGCCAGCGTGCGGATCTGGCCTTCGAAGTCTTGCACCTCGTCGAAGTTGTTGCTCCAGTGCAGCCGACCCTGGGTGCCAGCACGGCCGCGCAGGCTGATGGTGTTGCGCAGGCCTTCGCCTTGTGCGCGCAGGTCCCACACGCGGCCGTCGTGCCCACCGTCGTTGTGGCAGCTGGCGCAGCTCATGTAGCGGTCGCGCGCCAGGCGCGTATCGCGCGCGTCGTAGAAGAACTGCTTGCCGCGCAGCACGGTGGCACTCAGTTTTTCCGTCGCCACGGCGCTCAGCGTGGCCACGGGCGCGGCGCTGGCGAGCGAACGTTTCACCAGCGGTGAGAGATCGAACACGCCCACCGAGCGGTCCATGAAGTTGTGCACGAACAGGGTCAGCCCGTCGGCTGAGACGGCCAGCCCGTGCGGCGCCCGGCCGACATCGATGCGCATGATCTGCGTGCGCCGGTGGGCGTCCAGCACCACCACTTCGCGGCTGGTTTCCAGCGCCACGAACAGGAACACACCCAGCGGGTCATAGGCGGCGGCGCTGGCCACACTGGCGTTGTCGTGGTCCACGCGCGCGGCCAGGTCTTCCGTTTGGGTGGCCAGGTTGATGCGCGAGCTGATGGCGCGCACGGTGTTCTGGAAGTTCAGCGCCAGCCCGTCGCGTTGCGTGCCGCGCAGGATGTTGTCCTGCTTGCTGGGCACGAAGGCCTGGCTGCCGTCGGGTGAGATGGCGGCCGCGCCCAGGTAGTTCGGGATGCCGCGACCCTGGTTCTCGGCGTCGGGCACGTTGCTGTGCGCCAGCACGATGGTGCGTTGCACGGCCATCGTGTTGCCGCCCGTGCCGCTGTTCACCACCACCACCTCGCCACCGGCACCGGCCGTCTGCACATTGGTGCCGCCCTCGCCGGGCAGCGGCGGCGTAATGAAGCGCGACACATAGGCCGTGCTGCCGTCAGCGGCCACCGAGACATGGCGCGGGTTGGTGCCCACGGGCAACGTGGCCGCGGTGGCATCGGTGCTGGTGTTGATCTTCAGCAACTGGCCCGTGGCTTCCAGCGCCACCAGCGCATGTCCATGGGCCCAGGCCATGGCAATGCCGTGGGGCTGCGACGCGCGGGGCAGCGCAATGGTGCGCATCACGGCCAGCGAGCCGGCGCTGACGACGCTGATGCTGCCCGAGCCCTTGTTGACGACCCACACCGAGCCATCGCCTGCCAGCGCCAGCGTGCGCGGCGATGACCCCACCGCTATTTCGGCCAGCTTGGCGCGCGTGGCGCTGTCGAACACCGACACTGTGTCGGCGTCGGGGTTTGCCACCCACAGCCGGGTGTTGGCGCCGGCCCTGGGTTCCAGCAGCAGCGGACCGGACTGCACCGGGGCCCGCGCCGTGGTGGCCAGATAGGCCCGGTGCATCACGGTGGCTCGTTGTTCGTTGCCGGCGGTGTCCTGCACCGTCACGGTGGCGTAGTAGACGCCGGGTTGGGCATAGACATGGCTGGCGGCGCTGGTGGAAGACCACGCGCTGGCGGCGGTGCCGTCACCGAAGTTCCAGTTGTAGCGCAGCGATCCACCAATGGCGGCGACGCTGAAACGGGCCGCCGCGCCCGCCACCGTGGGCGCGGGCTGCGGTGGCGTGCCGAGCAGGAAGCCGCCGCTCGAGGCGCTGACGGTCCAGGTGAATGTGGTGCTGGCACTGTTGTAGCCGTCGCTGGCTGCCACACTCACGTTGTAGGTGCCGGCCAGTGTGGGCGTGCCGGTGATGCGGCCGGTGCTGGCGTTGACGGCAAGGCCCGGGGGCAGGCCGCCGGCCGAGTAGCTGAGCGTGTCGCCGTTGGGATCGCTGGCGGTCAGTCCCAGATTGACGGTGGCACCGGTGGTGCCCGTCTGGTTCCCCGGCGCCGTCAGCACCGGCGCCACGCTGGTGTTCAGCGCCGTCGCCACGTTCACGCGCACCATCTTGGCGACCGAGGGCACGCCCGCGTTGTCGAAGGCAAAGATCATCCAGGTGCCGGGTGGCACGTCGGAAGCGCGCGCGGGGATCTGCACCGACAGGTTGGCGCCACCCGTTGCGGGGGTGCTGGCAAAAGGCAGTTCCACGAAGCGCTGGCTCATGTTCCAGCCATGGGTCACCGAGCCGCTGGCCACCATCGTGATGCGGCTGATGGGATGGTTGCTGCTCACCGCCAGTTGCACCGTGCGGCCGGGGTCGACCACGGTGGGCGAGCCGGTGATGACCGGGCGCACCGCTTCGGTGGCGTTGGCAGTGAACAGGTACGGCGGGTAGTAGATCTCGCCGTTGGTGTTGTTTTCTGGGCCGGGTGCGCCGCCGCCTGCCACCAGCACCGTGGCGTCGGGCAGCAGCATGGCCACGCTGTGATAGAGCCGGGTTCTGCGGTGCATGGCGCCCACGGTCCACTGGCCGTCGGCAGGGTTCCAGATTTCCGCCTCGTAGCTGACGTCGGTCAAGGTGTTCCAGTCGCGGCTGCCGCCGCTGACCATCACGCGGCCGTCGGCCAGAACCGTGGCGGTGGCCAGGCGACGCTGGCGCAGCATCGAGGCCGTGGCGGTCACGCTGGGTGTCGCGCCGTTGATGTCGATGACGATGGCGCCGTTGGAATGGCCGCCCACCTGCAGGATGCGGCCGGGGCGGAACAACGCGGCGGTGGCGTCGGCGCTGGTGTTGGCGGCAGAAAACTGGCCTGCCAGCGTGATGCTGCCGTTGCCTGCCGGGTCGACGTAGTACATGCGCCCGTTGCTGTCGTAGCCGAACACGCGCCCATCGGGGGCGATGAAGTTGCGCGGGTACATGTAGTCGAAGATGGTCGTGTCGACGTTGTTCAGCAGCCGGTAGTTGCCATCGGCGCCACGCACTTCTGGGCGGTCGGTGCCACCGATGCCGCCCTGGATGTACATCTCGCCGTTCAGCAGCATGGTGGTGGTTGAATACCAGCGCTCACGGTTCATGTTGTTGCCACGCGCCAGGCTGCGCGTGGCCACCGTGTAGCGGTTGCTGTGGTTGTTGCCGGTGTTGGTGCTCTTGATGCCGTTCCAGTTGTCGCCGCCGTTGATCACGACTTCGGTGCCACCGGGCGTCAGCAGCTGGCTGCTGCAGAAGATGTCGGTGCCGCCGGTGTTGTTCAGCATCAGGTGGCTGTTGTCCGCCGGGTCCCAGACGTTGTAGTCGAAGTAGCCCGTGTGGTTGCCGGTGGTACCCCGGCTGCCGAAGCTCATCACGCGGCCATCGGGAGTCAGCACCACGTGGATGGGGATGAGCGGCCAATTGGTTACCGGACCGAACAGGCCTTTGGTGGCTGCGTCGGCCGGGATCGTTGTGCCTGCTGGCACGGCCAAGACGCGCTTGGTGTTGGCCGCTGCGGCGCCGGCCGAGGCGTTTTTCCTCACCGCGGTGACCGTTTCCTCGCCTCCGCCGCAGGCTGGCAGCAGTGCAGCGGCCGTGAAGGCAAGGGACAGCGTGAACCTTCGACTGTGGATGTTCATCCTCACCCTCATGCAAAAACGTCGCTTGGTTACTTTGCTCAGGCCCCCTCGCGGGGGGGTGGCGGCAACACCGCCTGGGGGCGCTCTCAGCCTGGTCGTTTGGAGTGCGCCACGCGAAATGCCTACTCGAGAAGTGTCGCTACCAAGGGCTTCAATCGGCACCCCACGCTTGCGGGCAAGCCGAGCTGAAAGTCGTGCCTACAGGCGGTCATTTGTTGCCATTTGTTGCCGCCGGCGGGCTTCCGATGCAGCCGGCGTGGGTTTCCTCACGATGTCCACACAGGTCGTCCCGCAGGTGGGGGGGCCTAGAATTCTTCGCCTTCCCTCCTTTGAAGGCTTCCATGTCGTCAGGTGTCATTCGTATCCGCGGTGCGCGACAGCACAACCTGAAGAACCTGGACCTGGATATCCGCACCGGCGAATTCACGGTGGTCACCGGCCCCAGCGGCAGTGGCAAGAGCAGCCTGGTGTTCGACACCCTGTACGCCGAAGGCCAGCGCCGCTACGTCGAGACCTTCAGTGCCTATGCACGCCAGTTCCTGGACCGCATGGACCGCCCGGCCGTGGACCGCGTGGACGGCGTGCCACCGGCGATAGCGATCGATCAAACGAACCCCGTGCGCACCAGTCGCAGCACGGTGGGCACGATGACCGAGCTGAACGACCACCTGAAGCTGTTGTTCGCCCGTGCCGCGCAGTTGTTCGACCAGCAGACCGCGCTGCCGGTGCGGCACGACTCGCCAGAGACCATCTACGCCGACCTGCAGAGGCGCGCCGCCGCCGCTGCCGACCCGCGCCTGGTGTTCACCTTCCCGGTGGCGCTGCCGGCCGACACCACGGCCGAGCAGCAGGAGCAGTGGTTGTCGGCCAGCGGCTTCACACGGGTGCAGGCCGAGCGCGTGGAAGGACAGCAGAAGATCATCGACGTGGTCGCCGACCGGCTGCGCATCGCAAGCGCCGAGAAGGTGCGTGTGATGGAAGCCATCGAGCTGGCGCTGAAGCGCGGCGGCGGCCGCTTGGATGTGGTGGCTGTTACTCCCTCTCCCTCACAGGGAGAGGGCAGGGTTGAGGGTGAATTTGCGTCCACAACCGGCGCGTCCCTCCCTCCGGCATCCACCCTCACCCCAGCCCTCTCCCTGCAAGGGAGAGGGAGCGAAGAACAACGCTGGCGCTACAGCACCGGCCTGCACTGCCCGGAAAGCAACCAGCGTTATGCCGACCCGCAGCCGGCGCTGTTCAGCTTCAACAGCGCCTATGGCGCGTGCGAAACCTGCCGAGGCTTTGGCCGCGTCATCGGCGTCGACATGGGCCTGGTCATTCCCGATGTGCGCAAGACGCTGCGCAACGGTGCCATCAAGACCCTGCAGACGCCCGCCTGGGCCGACAGCCAGGCCGACCTGCTGCGCTACGCCGGCGAAGCCGGCATCCCGCGCGACACCGCCTGGGGCCAGCTGACGCCCGCGCAACAGGAGTGGGTGCTGGGCGGCACGCCCAACTGGGCCGGCAAGTGGAACAAGCAGTGGTACGGCGTGCGCCGCTTCTTCGAGTATCTGGAAAGCAAGGCCTACAAGATGCACATCCGTGTGCTCTTGTCCAAGTACCGCAGCTACACGCCCTGCGGGGCCTGCGGTGGCGCGCGGCTGAAGACCGAAGCGCTGTTGTGGCGCATGGGGACGAAGGCCGACGCCAACGCGGTGCTTCCACCCCATAAGCGCTTCATGCCGGTGGGTGTTGCGTGGAAGCGCGAACAGCTGGAGGCCCTGCCCGGGCTGTGCCTGCACGACCTGATGCAGCTCAGCATTGAGCGCCTGCGCCGCTTCTTCGACCACATCTCGCTGCCCAGCACGATGCTGGACGACGCGCTGAAGCTGCTGCTGGACGAAGTGCGCACGCGCCTGAAGTACCTGTGCGACGTGGGCCTGCAGTACCTGACACTGGACCGCCAGAGCCGCACGCTCAGCGGCGGCGAGGTGCAGCGCATCAACCTCACCACCGCGCTGGGCACCAGCCTGGTCAACACCATGTTCGTGCTCGACGAGCCCAGCATCGGCCTGCATCCGCGCGACATGAACCGCATCGTGCAGGCCATGCACCGGCTGCGCGACGCTGGCAACACGCTGGTGGTGGTGGAACACGACCCGGCGGTGATGCTGGCGGCCGACCGCCTGATCGACATGGGCCCCGGCCCCGGTGAACGCGGCGGCCAGATCGTCTTCGACGGCACACCCTTCGAAGCGCGCAGCGCCGACACGCTGACCGGCGCCTACCTGGGCGCACGCAAGCAGGTGGGCCTGGGCTTTGCGCGCCTGGTGGAAGCCAGCACGCCGCGCCTGGTGCTGGAAGGTGCGACCGAACACAACCTGCAGAACGTGAGCATCGAGTTGCCGCTGCAGCGCCTCGTGTGCGTCACCGGTGTCAGCGGCAGCGGCAAGAGCACGCTGGTGCAGGACGTGTTGTACCCCGCACTGGCACGCCACTTCGGCAAGCCCACCGAAACCCCGGGCGCCCATGACCAGCTGCTGGGTGCCGAACTGCTGGCCGACGCGGTGTTCGTCGACCAGAGCCCCATCGGCAAGACGGCGCGCAGCAACCCGGCCAGCTATGTGGGCGCCTTTGACGAACTGCGCAAGATCTTCGCCGACGCACCGCTGGCGCGCGAACGCAGCTACAGCGCCGGCACCTTCAGCTTCAACGCGGGTGACGGCCGCTGCCCCACCTGCGGTGGCAGCGGCTTCGAGCACGTGGAGATGCAGTTCCTGAGCGACGTGTACCTGCGCTGCCCCGACTGCGACGGCCGCCGCTACCGCCCCGAGGTGCTGGACGTGAAGGTGGTGCGCGGCCCGATGCAGCTGAGCATCGCCGACGTGCTGGACCTGACGGTGGCCGAAGCCGCGCAATGGTTCCAGCACGACCGTGAGGTGGTGGCGCGGCTGCAGCCCATCATCGACGTGGGGCTGGACTACGTGCGCCTGGGCCAACCGGTGCCCACGCTCAGTGGCGGCGAGGCGCAGCGCCTGAAGTTGGCCGGCTTTCTGGCCGACGCGGCGGCCTCGGGTGCTGCGCGCCAGACACCGGCTGCCTACCCCCCGGGGCACAGCAAGCAGCGCGGCACGCTGTTCCTGTTCGACGAGCCCACCACCGGCCTGCACTTCGACGACATCGCCAAGCTGATGCGTGCGCTGCGCAAGCTGATGGCGGCGGGGCATTCGCTGCTGGTGATCGAACACAACCTGGACGTCATCCGCGCCAGTGACTGGGTCATCGACCTCGGCCCTGAAGGCGGCGAAGGCGGCGGCCACGTGGTGTGCGTGGGCACGCCCGATGACGTGAAGGCACATGCCACGTCACACACCGGCCTGGCGCTGCGTGAATACGAAGGCGCGTTGGGTGCGGGCACGCTGGTGGCGTCGGAAGCCAAGCCACGCGCCTACCGGCCGCCCGAGGACGAAACCATCCGCATCGTCAACGCGCGTGAGCACAACCTGCAGTCGCTGTCGGTCAACATCCCGCGCGGCAGCTTCAACGTGGTGACGGGTGTCAGCGGTTCGGGCAAGAGCACGCTGGCCTTCGACATCCTGTTCAACGAAGGGCAGCGGCGGTATCTCGAGAGCTTGAACGCCTATGCGCGCAGCATCGTGCAGCCGCCCGGGCGGCCGGAGGTCGACGCGGTGTATGGCATACCGCCCACCGTGGCTATCGAACAACGCCTGAGCCGTGGCGGCCGCAAGAGTACGGTTGCTACCACCACCGAGGTCTGGCACTTCCTGCGCCTGCTGTGGGTGAAGCTGGGCCTGCAGCACTGTGTGCACGACGGCGCGCCCGTCAAGGCCCAGAGTGCCGAAAGCATTGCCGCGCAACTGCTGCGCGACCACAAGGGCCAGCACGTGGGCCTGCTGGCGCCGCTGGTGGTCAACCGCAAGGGCGTCTACACCGACCTGGCCAAATGGGCCGTGGCGCGCGGCCACATGCACCTGCGCGTGGACGGTGAATTCTTGCCGCTGAAGCCCTTTCCGCGCATCGACCGCTTCAAGGAACACACGCTGGAACTGCCGGTGGGCAGCATCGTCATCAGCGCTCGGAACGAGCCCGAATTGAAGGCCCTGCTGTCGAAGACGCTGGAACTGGGCAAGGGCGTGCTGCACCTGCTGCATCCGCTGGACGGTCTGGCCGAAGCGATGGACAACTTCGGCACCGGCATCGGAATCGGGACTGTGAAGGTCTTTTCCACCAAGCGCGCCTGCCCCGTGTGCGGCACCAGCTACCCCGAGCTGGACCCGCGCATGTTCAGCTACAACAGCAAACACGGCTGGTGCGGCACTTGCGTGGGCACGGGCTTGAAGCTCACGCGCGAGCAGCGCAAGGTCTACGACGATTCCGTCAAGGACGAAGACAACAAGGGCCGCGAGCAAAGCTTCCCGGCCGAGGAAGCTGAAGCCGAGGGCCTGGTGGATGAACCGTGCCCCGACTGCCACGGCACGCGCCTGAACAAGGCTTCGCGTGGCGTGACCTTCGAAGACCGCGCCATCAGCGACATCGCCCGCCTGTCGGTGTTCGAGGCGCGCGCCTGGGTGCAGGCGCTGCAGCTGCACGGCCGTGACGCCGACATCGCACGCGACGTGGTGTCGGAAATAAAGAGCCGGCTCGAATTCCTGTCCGACGTCGGGCTGGGCTACCTGACGCTGGACCGCGCCGCGCCCACGCTCAGCGGCGGCGAGGCGCAGCGCATCCGCCTGGCGGCGCAACTGGGCAGCAACCTGCAGGGCGTGTGCTACGTGCTGGACGAGCCCACCATCGGCCTGCACCCGCGCGACAACGGCGTGCTGCTGGGCGCGCTGGCCAAGCTGGGCGCAGCCGGCAACACGCTGGTGGTGGTGGAGCACGACGAAGACACCATACGCCGCGCCGACCACGTCATCGACATCGGCCCCGGTGCCGGCAAGCGCGGTGGCCGCTTGGTGGCGCAAGGCACGGTGGCTGAAGTGTCGGCGCATGCCGACAGCGTCACCGGCCGCCTGCTGGCGAATCCCTTGCTGCACCCGCTGCAGCCGCGGCGCCTTGTATTACCCCCTCTCCCTGGAAGGGAGAGGGAGCTTGAGAACGACTGGCTGACGGTGCGCGGCGCCCACTTGCACAACCTGCAGCAGCTGGACGTCAGCCTGCCGCTGAACCGCCTGGTGGCCGTGACGGGTGTTTCCGGTTCCGGCAAGAGCACCTTCGCGCGCGACGTGCTGCTGGCCAACGTGGCGGCGGTGGTGGCGCTGAAAGTCAGCCGAGCCGGCCGCGATGCCATCGCCGCCGGTCGCAACGCCGGCGGCCTGCCGGCGCTGGCCGGCTGCACCGGGCTGGACGGCTTCGAGACCATTGACCGCGTGCTGGAAGTGGACCAGACGCCGATCGGCAAGACCCCCCGTTCCTGCCCCGCCACCTACATCGGCTTCTGGGACAGCATCCGTAAACTCTTCACCGAGACGCTGGAGGCCAAGGCACGCGGCTACGCGTCGAACCGTTTCAGCTTCAACACCGGCGAAGGCCGCTGCGCGGGCTGCGAAGGGCAGGGCTTGAAGACCATCGAGATGAGCTTCCTGCCCGAGGTGAAGGTGCCCTGCGACGCCTGCCACGGCGCGCGCTTCAATCCCGAAACGCTGGCCGTCACCTGGCGCGGCAAGAGCATCGGCGATGTGCTGCGCATGGAGGTGGACGAAGCGGTGGACTTCTTCGCCAGCATGCCCAGCATCAGCTACCCGCTGCAGTTGCTGAAAGATGTCGGCCTGGGCTACCTGACGCTGGGCCAACCATCACCCACGCTGAGTGGCGGCGAGGCGCAGCGCATCAAGCTCGTTACCGAACTGAGCAAGGTGCGCGACGACGTCACCCGCCGCGGGCAGCGTGCCCCGCGCACGCTGTACGTGCTGGACGAGCCCACCGTGGGCCTGCACATGGCCGACGTGGAAAAGCTCATCCGCGTGCTGCACCGCCTGGTGGCCGGTGGCCACAGCGTGATCGTGATCGAACACGATCTGGACGTCATCGCCGAAGCCGACTGGGTGCTGGACCTCGGGCCAGAAGGCGGCAACGCTGGCGGTCGGGTGGTGGTGCAGGGCACGCCCGAGGCCGTGGTGGCCAGCGGTTCGCACACGGGGGTGGCCTTGCGGCCGGTCTTGGCACGCAGCTGACGTCAGGGCGTGCTGGCCGGCTCGGATCAGCCGGGGCCAGCGACTGTTGCCGCCCTTGCGGTTTGGTCGCGCACGGCGAGCTGGCAGCGGTTCATGCCATGGCGTTTGGCCGCCTGTCCAGGTCGAAAGGCAGCGCCGCCGGCAGGCTGCCCAGACGGTTGGCGTGATCATCGCCTCCAGTGGTGGCATCAGCGCTGTTCGATTGGGCAAAGGTTGAGCGTTTCCAGACGCGCCAGGCGTGCCATCACGGCCTCGGCACGCCGCCGCTTGGAGATGTCGCGCGCAAAACCGCTCGATACCTGCAGCATCCCTGTCTTGGGCGCCTGCGCACACGCTGCTCCTCACCAGAGCCACGGGCCCTGGACTTCTCCCATCGCGTGCTCATGCATCCCAACACAAGGCGTTGCTGGCGTCGCCCTGGTGAAATAACCGGGCTAGCCGTCGGCCAACCGCCCCAAGCCCGGCACGAGATGCGGATTGAAGGTCTGCGGGAGACCGTCGATACTGCGCCCCATCAGTTGCAGCGCTCGGTTTTGCAGGTGCACTGCATCGTCGCGATCGCCAAAGCGGTCGAGGATGTCGGACAGGTGCAGCAGCACCTTGGCCTCCCAGGCGGTGTCGGCCAGATGCGCCGCCAGCATGCTGGCCTTGAAGATGTGCTGACGAGCGACATCTCGGGCCGGGCGGCCGCTGCCCGCGCTGTAGGCTTCACAGCCCGCCGACTGTTGTGCCAGCACATTGACGATCTCACAGTGCAGCTCCACCCGCTGGTCAAGCCCTGGCGCCGCGGCCAGGCCTGATTCCAGCAACGCGAGCGAGAAGCCAAGTTCGCCCCGGTCCCGGTACCAACGCGCCAGGCCCAGTTGGGCCTCGGCCATGGCCCAGGCTTGGCCGCACTTGCGTGCAAGGTCAAGGGCCTGAAGTGACTGCTGCAGCAGGGCGCGGCTGGCGGCATCGATGTTGAGGGGGGCGAGGTGCATGGGGTCTGGGTACTGCTCAGGGCTTGAGAGCCATGCTAGGTCGCCGCCGCCGTTCTGGCTTCCCGCAGTCGCGGGGGGCGCGCACCCACGAAGTCACGCGCGGGCCCCGCGCGCGCCACGTCCATGCCTGTTTCGACGCGCCGTGTGGGGGCCGGTGCGAGCCCCAAGACTGCGCGCTAGACGGCAGCCCGGCGGCTGGAATTCCGGCGCCAGCCTGCTGCCAGGCCGGCCGCTGCCAGCAGGGCCCAGGTGGCCGGTTCGGGCACATCGAGCTTGGTGATCACCACCGTCGCGCTGCCGCTGGTGCAGTCGGTGCAGTTGATGAACCAGCCGAACGAGGTGGCAGCCGCAAAGCTGGCGCTTCCGGTCTGTGCAACGGGGCCACCCGGGTCGCCGTAGACCATCGCGGCCACGCCATCCACCAGCACGCCGAAGTCGTCGGCGGCGGCCGAGATGCCGGATGTATGTCTCGTAGAGCGGGGTGGTCAGCGGGTAAGCCCGCGGTGCAGGCGGCCCTTGCTAGCGCGAAACGGAGCTCAGTCTCGCAGCGCGCCACCGCCACAGACGCCAAGCCAGCAGGGCACCCAGGATGACGCCGTACACGGCCACCTCGGCAAAGTTGTTCTTGGCGCTGCGCATCCAGAAGAAGTGCAGCAGTGCCAGCACGGCGGTGGCATACACCGCACGGTGCAGCGCCTGCCAGCGTCTGGCACCCATCGCCTTGATGGCGCGGTTGAACGAGGTGGCGGCCAGCGGCAGCATCGTCAGCAACGCTGCGCTGCCCACCAGGATGAAAGGCCGCTTGCCGATGTCGCGCACGATGGCGCCGATGTCGAAGCCCATGTCCAGCCAGGCGAAGCACAGGAAGTGCAGCACGCCGTAGAAGAAGGTGAACAGGCCGAGCATGCGCCGAAAACGCAGCACGGCATGCCAACCGGTGGCCTGGCGCAGCGGCGTCACGGCCAGCGTCAGGCACAGCAGCCGCAGCGTCCAGTCACCGGTGCCGCGGATCAGGGCCTCGGCCGGGTTGGCGCCCAGCGTGTTGGCCACCGCTCCCCACGTCAAGCTGGCCAGCGGCAGCAGCGCCAGCAGCCACAGCAGCGGCTTGGCCAGCGGCGAAGCCAGGCCGCGTGCCACTGCAGACGCGCGCGGCTGGCTTGCCGCTGCTGCAGACGGTTTGATGGCCGGCGAAGGGGCCACGAGCTTCAGAAGAATCGCTTCAGGTCCATGCCGGCGTACAGCTGCCCCACCTGGGCCTCGTAACCGTTGAACATCAGCGTCGCGCGCTTCTTCGCGAACAGGCCGTCTTCGCCAATGCGGCGCTCGGTGGCCTGGCTCCAGCGCGGGTGGTCCACCTTCGGGTTGACGTTCGAGTAGAAGCCGTACTCTTCGCTGCTGGCTGCTTCCCAGCTGGTCTTGGGCTGCTTCTCGACGAAGCGGATCTTGACGATGCTCTTGCCGCTCTTGAAGCCGTACTTCCAGGGCACCACCAGGCGCAGCGGGGCACCGTTCTGGTTGGGCAGCACTTCGCCGTAAAGGCCAAAGGCCAGCAGCGTCAGCGGGTGCATCGCTTCGTCCAGGCGCAGCGCCTCGACGTAGGGCCAGTCGAGCACCGACGAGCTCAAGCCGGGCATCTGCGCGCGGTCGGCGAGGGTGACGAACTGCACGAACTTCGCGTTGCCGGTGGGCTCCACGCGCCTGATCAGCTCGGCCAGCGACCAGCCCACCCACGGGATCACCATCGACCAGCCTTCCACGCAACGCATGCGGTAGATGCGTTCTTCCATAGGCGCCAGCTTCAGCAGCGATTCGATGTCGAAGGTGCCGGGCTTCTTGACCTCGCCTTCCACCGCCACCGTCCAAGGGCGTGTCTTCAGCGTGCCGGCGTACCGGGCCGGGTCGGCCTTGTCGGTGCCGAATTCATAGAAGTTGTTGTAGGTGGTGACATCGGCATAGGGCGTGGCCTTGTCCATCACCACCGCACCGGCCACGCTGCTGCGCGCGCCTGCCAACGCGGCGAGCTTGCCAGGGCGTGTGCCTTGGGCCAGCGCAGCGGGCCAGGCCTGCGCCAGCGCGCTGCCGGCAGCCAGCGCTCGCAGCCATTGGCGGCGGTTGCGCCAGTCCGCTTGCGGCGTGATGTCTGATGCCACGCCATGGTCAAGGCCGCGATCGGGATGGAAGTTCATGGGCCTGTTCTCGAAACGTTGCAGCGGGTCGCCAGAGCCGTCAGTTTCTTACAGGACGGGCGGGCGTGCTCCAGACGCAAAAAAGGCCGGTGTGACACCGGCCTGCTGTGTGTGACGCTGCTGAGCAGCCGCGTTTCAGCGCAGCCCGGCGGCGTAGTCGGCCACGGCCTTCATCTCGCGCTCGTTCATCTTGGCGGCGATGGTCATCATCTGCGCGCTGTTGCCACGCTGGCCCAGGCTGAACGCTGTCAGCTGGCTGGCGGTGTAGTCGGCGTGCTGACCGGCGATGCGCGGGTACTGGGCCGGTATGCCAGCGCCGTTGGGGCTGTGGCAGCCGGCGCAGGCGGGCACTTGCTTGGCGGCGATGCCACCGCGCCAGATCTGTTCACCCAGGCTCACGGTGTCCTTGTTCTTGGCAAAGCCGTCCTTGGCCTTCTTCGAGCCGTAGAAGGCCGCGATGTGCTTCATGTCCTCTTCCGACAGGCCCGCAGCCATGCCCGACATGACGGCGTTCTTGCGCTTGCCGCCCTTGAATTCTGTCAGCTGCTTGACCAGGTATTCAGGGTGCTGCCCTTGCAGGATGGGGTTGGCGGGTGAACCGCGCGAACCGTCTGCAGTGTGGCAGGCCTGGCAGGCGGCGGCCAGCTGGCCGCCCTTGGCGGCGTCGGCCTTGAATGCAGCCTTGGCCTCGGCGGCCGAGGCGGCGGGCAGATGCCCAATGGCCAACAAGGCGAGGGCGAAAAACGGGGCGGCGATGCGATGCGCGGGCGACTTCATGAGGGATGCCTTCAAGAGGGGGATCCGGGCCGCGGATGGTGTGGGCCTGGAGGTCAACCGCAGAATTTTACAATGCACCATGACACCACCCACCAGCGACCCCAAAGCCACCGGCAAACCGGCCCCCAGAGAACGGCCGCGGGCCCCTGCCTCGAAGGCCGGCGCCGCACGGGCGGTGCCCAGCCCGCAGGCCCGCGCCGCCCTGGCCTGGCTGCACGGCGCGCGCTTCCTCACCACCGCCAGCCAGTTGAGCCAGCTGCCTGCGGGCGACCTGCCTGAAATCGCCTTTGTCGGCCGCAGCAACGCCGGCAAGTCCACCGCCATCAACACCCTGGCACAGCAGCGGCGGCTGGCGTTTGCGTCGCGCACACCCGGCCGCACGCAACACATCAACCTGTTCGAGGTGGGTCCCAAGGACGCGGCCAATGCGCTGCTGGCCGACCTGCCGGGCTATGGCTATGCCGCGGTGGAGCGGTCGGCCAAGTTGCGCTGGCAAGAGGTGATGTCCGATTACCTGCAGCTGCGCCGCAACCTGCATGGCGTGGTGCTGATGATCGACTCGCGCCTGGGTTTCACCGACCTGGACCGCCGGCTGCTGGCGTTGCTGGCGCCGCGTGTGGCCAACGGCGAAGTGCGCCTGCTGGCGCTGCTGACCAAGGTGGACAAGCTGAACAAGAGCGAAGCCCAGCGTGCGCTTCAGGCTGCGCAGGGTGTGCTGGCCGAAGTCAGCACCGACAATGCCGACATCGCGGTGACGCCGTTTTCAGCGCTGTCGCGCCTGGGTGTGGAAGACGTGGCTGAGGTGCTGCACGGCTGGCTGCCGGCGGCCACCGGTACCGGTGCTGCGGCTGTGGCCGCTGCGGCCGGCAATGAGGACCAAGATGAAGATGAAGACGGGGCAGCCGACACCGACGACGGTACCCTTCCTGGCGGCCAGAGCTGACATGGCCACCCTGCAGCAGATCGACTTGCCTCACGGCGTCAGCCTGGCCTGTCGCAGACAGGACGGGCCTGGTGCTGGTGCGCCGCGGGTGTTGTACCTGCATGGCTTTCCTGAAGCCGCATTTGTCTGGGACGAACTGATGCAGTTGCTGGCACCGCAGGCGCACGGCCTGGCGCCCAACCTGCGCGGCTTCATCGGCAGCAGTTCACCCGCCGACGTGGCGGCCTACCGACCCAAACACCTGGTGGCCGACATCGTGGCCTTGATCGACGCCTGGGGCGGGCCGCTGGACCTGCTGGTGGCCCATGACTGGGGCGGCGCGGTGGCCTGGAACCTGGCGGCGCAACGGCCGCAATTGATGAAGAAGCTGCTGATCATCAACTCGCCGCATCCCGCGACCTTCCTGCGTGAGCTGCGCCACAGCCCGGCCCAGCAGGCGGCCAGCGCGTACATGAGCTTCCTGTGCCGGCCCGATGCCGCTGCACTGCTGGCGGCTGACGACTACAAGCGCCTGTGGCGCCTGTTTGGCGATGCGCCCTGGCTGACGCCAGAAGTGCAGGCACAGTACCGCGCGGCCTGGTCGCACCCCGCGGGCGGCCTCGAAGGCGCGCTGAACTATTACCGCGCATCGCCGCTGCGCCCGGCAGTCCATGCCGACGACCTGATCAACACGCTGGTGATTCCCGACGACAGCGTCACCGTGCGCGTGCCCACCACGGTGCTGTGGGGTGAGGACGACCTGGCGCTGCGGCCCGGCCTGCTGGACGGCCTGGAACGCTGGGTGCTCCGGCTGGAGTTGCGCCGCGTGCCGCAGGCTTCGCACTGGATCGTGCACGAGCAGCCGGCGTTGGTGGCGGGCGTCGTGCGCCAGTTGCTGGCGTAGCCGGCGAACGCCGCAGTCGAAAAAAAACCTGCGCGTCAGAGACGTGCAGGTTTCGGGTCTGGTGGCGGGCCGGGCTGCCTGGAGCAGGCAGCGCCAGCCCGGCGCCACGGACTTACATGTCCATGCCGCCCATGCCACCCATGCCGCCCATGCCACCCATGCCGCCGCCACCCATGCCACCGGCGCCGGACTCATCCTTCGGAGCCTCGGCCACCATGCACTCGGTGGTCAGCATCAGGCTGGCGACCGATGCGGCGTTCTGCAGCGCAGTGCGCGTCACCTTGGTCGGGTCCAGGATGCCCATTTCGATCATGTCGCCGTAGGTACCGTTGGCGGCGTTGAAGCCGTAGTTGCCCTTGCCGGCCAGCACGGCGTTGATCACCACGCTCGGCTCGTCGCCGGCGTTGGCCACGATCTCGCGCAGCGGTTGCTCAACAGCGCGCAGCACGATCTTGATGCCGGCGTCCTGGTCGTGGTTGTCACCCTTGATGGTGCCAGCGGCCTGACGGGCACGCAGCAGCGCCACGCCACCACCGGCAACGATGCCTTCTTCCACTGCAGCGCGCGTGGCGTGCAGGGCGTCTTCGACACGGGCCTTCTTTTCCTTCATTTCCACTTCGGTAGCGGCACCGACCTTGATCACGGCAACACCGCCGGCCAGCTTGGCCACGCGCTCTTGCAGCTTTTCACGGTCGTAGTCGCTGGTGGCTTCTTCGATCTGCACACGGATCTGCTTGACGCGGGCTTCGATGTCCAGGGCCGCACCGGCGCCGTCGATCAGCGTGGTGTTTTCCTTGCCGCATTCGACGCGCTTGGCCTGGCCGAGGTCGGTCAGTTGCACCTTTTCCAGCGTCAGGCCCACTTCTTCAGCGATGACCTTGCCGCCGGTCAGGATGGCGATGTCTTCCAGCATGGCCTTGCGGCGGTCGCCAAAGCCCGGAGCCTTGACGGCGACGACCTTCAGGATGCCGCGGATGGTGTTGACCACCAGCGTAGCCAGCGCTTCGCCTTCAACTTCTTCGGCAATGATCAGCAGCGGACGGCCGCTCTTGGCCACTTGCTCCAGCGTGGGCAGCAGGTCGCGGATGTTGCTGATCTTCTTGTCGTACAGCAGCACGAACGCGTTTTCGAGAATGGCGCTCTGCTTCTCGGGGTTGTTGATGAAGTAGGGCGACAGGTAGCCGCGGTCGAACTGCATGCCTTCGACGATGTCGAGCTCGTTGTCCAGGCTCTTGCCGTCTTCGACGGTGATGACGCCTTCCTTGCCGACCTTGTCCATGGCCTTGGCGATGATCTCGCCAATGCTGTGGTCAGAGTTGGCGGAAATGCTGCCGACCTGGCTGATTTCCTTGCTCGTGGTGGTGCCCTTGGAGGCCTTCTTCAGCTCTTCGACCAGGGCCGTGACGGCCTTGTCGATGCCGCGCTTCAGGTCCATGGGGTTCATGCCCGCGGCAACGAACTTCATGCCTTCGCGCACGAT